>JAJFFB010000130.1 GCA_021776925.1 Planctomycetota bacterium
TCGAGGACGGCTTTGGCGCCGGCTTCGTTGCCGTGTTCGGCGGCTTCGGCGCACATCTCGCGCGCTTGCGGGATCAGTTCCATGTACCAGCGCTCGGCGACTTCGTACATGCCGTGCCAGTGGGAGTAGTCGGGTGCCATCATCGAGGCGCCGTGGCGGCCGCGACGGCCTTCGTGGTGCCACAGGTAGAACCAGGTCCATTCGATCTCTTCATCGAACATCGGGCCGGTGCGCACCTTGTGCTCCTTGAGCGCAGCCATCAAGGCCAGGCCCGGGTTGGCGAACTTCTCGTTGTAGTTGCGGATGAAGTCGTCGTACTGGTCGTAGAACTGGTTGACGTAGGTCGGCGAGTGGCAGTGGGTGCACGCCAGTTTCATGCGCTCGCGCTTCTCCTGCCACGAGTCGAAGTCGGCGCCGGCGGCGGCGGCAAGCTCACTGCGCTTGACCGGGTCCTTTTCCTTGATCACTTCGCCCTTGATCGTGTCCATCACCAGCGAAGCCGGTGGGCGGTTGGTCCAGGAGATGCGCTGTCCCGGGTCGTGGGTGATGGTGCCGCCGTTCTTGGAATTGCCCGACATGTGGCAGGTGGCGCAGGTCGGTGCAGCGTCGTAGTCCTCGCCCAGGATCCAGGTCTTGTTGTCGAGGTTGAGTTCGTCGCGCAGGTCACGGTAGGCGATGCCGTGCTTGGACTCTTCGTAGACCTCTTTCTGCGGGTGGTCCGGGCCGAGGTGGCACTTACCACAGTTCTCGGGCTGACGCGCGCGCCGCGGCGAGAAGTCGTGGCGGCTGTGGCACGCCGAGCACGAGCCATCGGTGCCGTCGACGTTCTTGCGCCCGATGCCGGTGTTGGGCCAGGTGCCCGAGATCAGCTGCGGCTTGCCGTCTTGGTCGCGCACAATATTCTCCATCGCCGCGCGGTTGGTGGGCATGCCGTCGGCGTCGGGCTTCAGGCTGTCGACGTTGACCGGGATGCCGTCCTTGCCATGGAAGCTGACCATCGAGCCATGGCACTGCCAGCAGCCAGACTGCGCGCTGGCCAGGCCATTGACCAGTTCAGGGAAATCGGGACGGCCAGGGGTGGGGCCATGCGGATTGAACGGCGCGCGGTTGCCCTCGGCAACTTCGGCCAGCCGGTTGTCGAGCGAGTGCAGGATGTTGCCGGCCTTGGCGTGGTGGCTGGCGAGGAACTCGTCGGTCTCGGTCTGGTGGCAGCGGCCGCAGTCGCCCGGGGTGACGATGGTGGCGATGCGCGAACCCTCGTGCATCCAGGCGTCGGCCTCGCCCTGTTTGGCCTGGTGGCAATCGAAGCAGCCGACGCCGACCTCGGCGTGGGTGCTGCCGACCCAGTGACCGACGATGCCCGGGGTCTGCTCGTCGTGGCACTCGACACAGCGCTCGCTGCTCGCCGGCACCGCGACATGAGGTTCCCTCAGGCCGGCTTCGATCTGCTTGCGCGCGACCTCCATTTTCTGGACGTAGATGAGGGAGACCAGGAACGCTGCGCCAAGAACAGCGATGATCAGTTTCTTGGTGGAAAGGCTCATGAAAGCATTGCGGAAGGCATTGACTAGTGGGCTACCGCGCCTTCCCACACGGTGAGCGCGATGATGGCCAGGACGCCGAAGATTCCCAGCCAGACGCTGAATTCACTGCCCGGACGGCGACGGCGGATGAAGCCGTCGATGAAGGGCCAGGCGAACATCACGAACAGGATGAAACCCATGCTCAGCACCGCCGCCACGCCGGTGAACAACTTCAGCCAGCGGAAAGCGACGTAGAAGAACCACTCGGGTTTGATCACCTCGGGGGTGACCAGCGCATCGGCGCGCGGGCCCATGTCGGCGGGCAAGGTGATCGCCAGCGCCGACAACAGCACCATCAGCACCAGGCCGATGAGCAGTTCGGTGAGGAAGTGGTCAGGGAAGAAGTTGAAATGCTCTTCCTTCCCTTCGGGCTCGTCTTCGAAGCGGAACTCGGTCACGCCCTGCATGCGAATGATCGCGAGGTGCAGGACGATGAGGATGGTCATGACCACCGGCAGCACCGCGGCGTGCAGCACGAAGAAGCGTGACAAGGTGTGCTCGTTGTAGGAGTCCCCTGCCAACAGCATCTGCTTCATCGGCGCGCCGATCAGCGGCACGTTGTCCATGATGTTGGCGCCGACGGTGGCGCCCCAATAGGAAAGCTGCTCGTAGACCAGGCTGTAGCCGGTGAAACCGACCATCAGCGTGCACACCAGCAGGAACATGCCGACGATCCAGCTGATTTCGCGCGGTTTTCGGTACGCCCCGGTGAAGTAGACCCGCATCTGGTGCAGGATCACCGCGGCGATCATCAGGGTCGCCGCCCACTTATGCAGGCTGCGGATGTACCAGCCGAAAGAAGCTTCGTTGGTGATGTAGGCGACCGAGTCGTAGGCACCTTCTGGCGTGGCCTGGTAATAGAAGGCCAGCAGGATGCCGGTGACGATCTGGACGACAAAAAGGTAGGCCGGCGTGCCGCCGAGGCAGAACCACCACCGCTTGAGGTGGTTGGGAACCGGCTCGTTGGTCATCTCGCGGAACTGCGCGCCGTCGATCGGCAGCCGCTCCTTGAACCAGGCAGAAATTACGCTCATGCTCGCTTTCTCCGTCTAGGCAAGCCGCTCCAGCGGGACTTCGATAAACAACAGACCCTTGCGGATTTCGAGCGGGAAGCGGGCCAGGGACTGGCCTGCGTCTCCGGGGGGGCCTTCGATGCCGACACCCTGGGGCGTGAACACCCCATTGTGGCACGGGCAGAAGAAGCGGTCGCGGTGGGCCTCCCATTTGACCTTGCAACCGAGGTGCGGGCAGATGTCCGAGAGGGCGATGAAGTCGTCGACGTTTCCGGCCGACCCCTGCCGTGCGATCACGATGGTGGCGCCGTTGGGCGCGCGGAAGACCTTGGATTCGCCCTCTTGCATGCTGGCCACGTCGAGCACGTACTGCCAGCCGCGGGCGGTAGTTGCAGCGGGGTAAAGGAAGCGCGCGCCGGCGGAGAAACAGGAGCCGTAGCCGGCAACCAGTCCTGCGGCCATGGCCAGCGTGGAGGTGCGGGCCAGAAAACCGCGACGATCTTCCTCGGTAGGTGACAGGGTCTGCGACTCGGTCGTCATGGGGGTCCCCGGGGGGCGAACTCGCAGAGAGATTAGCCCATGACACTGCCATGACAAGGACAAAAAAACACCAAATCCAAAAGGATTAATTAGACCGAAAACGTAGCGATTGCAAGGATCAATTGCCGATAATCGAGATCGTAGATTGCCATTCATTTCCGACCAGTTCGCCTTCGTCGCCGGCAAAAAACAGCACCCCGTTGGCGTAGACCGAGTTGTCCCAGATGAAGGGCAGATCGAAATCTTGACCACCATGGGCCACCTGGATCTGCACCAGCGGTCCGAAGTCGCCGAAGCCGAGCAGCGGTCCGCTCGCCCGCCACCAATCGCCGCCTTCCTGCACCAGGGTCCAGCCAGCCAGGGGCCCGGCACTGAGACTGACGCTGAGATCGGACTGCTCGATCGGCACGCCGCTGGTATCGAAACGGAAACGCAGTTCCTGCACCGTCCGCGGCAGGTGCTCGGCGACGAAAAAGAAATCGGCCGTGGCTCCGCTGGTAGTGGCGGTCGGTGGCTCGATACGGCCCTGGCGTGAGTCGCCGGAGAGCACGTCGGGCAGCACTGACGAGGTCACTGGGCTGAGCGAGCGGATGCCGTCCAGGCTCAGCCACAGGGTCGCGGTGAAGCCGACGCTGCGCGCGCTGACCCAGGCGGCCTGGTAGGTCGCGCTCAGTTCCTGGCCGATACTGCCAAAGACGCGGACCAGATCCCCCACAGCCTCGGTGGTGAAGAAGCGCCCGCCGGTGTCGGCGGCCACCCGCTCCATTTCTTCCTGGTCGAGGAAGCGCTGCTCCTCGACCCCGACGCTGTGCACCCGCACCGATCGCGCCTGGGCAGTGGCGATGACCTGCCCCGGGCTCTGGCTGCTGGAAGCGTCGAATCCGTCGCTGAGGAACACCAGCACGTTGAGGCGGCCGGCTACCGGGGTCGCAGGGAAAAGCTGGAGCCCGTGGTCGACCGCGTCCCACAGCTTGGAGAAACCATGGAAGGGTTCGAAATCGCGCACCGCAGCCACCGCTTCGTTCTTGTCGAAGGTGAAGGGGACCAGGGTCGAGAAATCATCGCCACCGAGGTTGTCGTGGAATTCGACCACGGCCACGCGGTGGTTCGGCGCCAGGGAATAGATGATGCGTTGCGCCGCGGCCTTCATCTCATCGATACCGGTGCCGCCGCCGGCGGCGCGCATGGACTCGGTGTAGTCCAGGACCAGGACGACGTCGAGCTCGAGGTCGGCGGCGGCGCGCAGGTGGACCGGGCTTTCGGCGCGATCGAGGGGGGCGCCGTCTTCGCGCGCATCGATCTGCACGCGTGCATCGAGTCCGGACTTGTCGAGCAGCAAGGGATTGCCGCTGGCATCGCGCAGGTTGAACAAAATGCGCACGTGGCTGGGCTGCGCATGCGCCGAACGGGTGTTATCCAGCAACACGTGCGACGCCAGGTCGCGCCTTTCGGCGCGGAATTCATCAATTTCACAATACCCCCCCCAGTACTGGCCGACGCCCAGCCGCGATCCCGGCTGGGTGGCCACCTTGGAGCGGTCCGCCTGCCAGCGCACCACACCATCAATCATGAATTCCAGGGTCTCGCGCTGTGGGTCGATGGCAATGCGATAGCGATGGAAGTCACCGGCCTGCACCTGGTCGGTCGGACCGCTTTGCACGATGCCGAAGTCTTCGTCGAGAATCATCGGCTGGATCGTCCAATCGTTGCTGTCCTTGATCCAGGCGATGCTCCACACCGCGTAGTGGTCGTCGCCGTCTTCCGTGTAGCGGATCTCGAGTTCGGCGGCGGCGTTTTCGTCTTGGCCGTTCACCGCCATCAGAGCTTCGGCGCTGTCATAGAAGCCCACACTTTTCAGGCGCACCAGCGAGCGCGGCACACCGAAACCCTGGTCCTCGGCGGACAGGCGCAGACGCCCGTTGATGATCTTGTGGTCGCGCCCGCCCTGAACCGCGAAGGGCTGCCAGGCACGCCCTTGAAAGCTGTTGAATCCGTCGACGAAAACCGTCTGGAAATCAAATCGTTTCTTGGCAGAGCTGGGCGGGCGGCACGAGGCCACCAAAAGCCCGGCCAGGACCAGGATGAGCAGACGCGGGACGGAAGAACGGAACATGCCGATCTGCCAGGATACACCACCTGGACGCCGCTAGATTGGTTCCTTCCTCTGGCTCCCGACCCCCATGGCACTGTTCCAGCAACCTGCACGTACCCCCGAAGAAATTGCCCTCGGGCATCCCCTCGATATCGAACCCGACGTGGTCGCCCAGATGGACGAGGAGGAATGGTATGCGCGGGCCTATCGCGGCGACTCGGTGCCGCAGCTGACCTGGCGCGCGATCCTGATGGGCTCCGGGCTCGGTTTCATCCTCGCCTTCACCAACTTGTACGTCGGCCTCAAGACCGGCTGGCACCTGGGCGTGGCGATCACCGCGTGCCTGCTGTCTTTCACCATCTGGCAGGGCATGCTGCGCGCCGGCCTGGCCAAGACGCCGATGTCGATCCTGGAGAACAACTGCATGCAGTCGACCGCCTCGGCCGCCGGCTACTCCACCGGCGGCACCTTCGTCTCGGCGATCGCCGCGCTGCTGATGATCTCGGCCACGGCGGATAATCCAGACGGAACGCACCTGCCGATCTGGGTGATGTTGGTGTGGACCTTTTTCCTCGCGGTCCTCGGGGTGATGCTCGCCATCCCGATGAAGCGCAACATGATCAACCAGGAAAAACTGAAGTTCCCTTCAGGCCTGGCCGCCGCTTCGACCCTGCAGTCCCTCTATGCCGATGCCGCCGGAGCGGCCAAGAAGGCCAAGGTCCTGCTCTACTCCGCTATGTTCGGAGCAATCTGGCTGCCCTTTATTGAGATGACGGTTTTGTGGAATGAAGAGAGAACGAAACGGGAAGCCCTCCTGCCGGACAAAATAAAGGTATTTGATTGGCTTCCGGCTGCTGGAGCCAATCGTGATACCGGCGTCAAACACAAGTCCTCGGACTGGACCGTCGTTTGGGACATGAATCCTTTGATGATTGCTGCCGGAATGCTGGTCGGCTTGCGGGTTTCCACCTCGATGCTGATCGCAGCAATCATTTTGGCCTATTTCCTCGGGCCATGGGGTTATGACATGGCCTGGCAGGACCTTTCCGGCGAAACGGTTTATGCGACTTCCGCACCAGGCAAGGCATGGAAGGAGATCGGCTTATGGCTTGGCGCTCCGATCATGGTCGCCTCGGGCCTTCTTTCATTTCTTTTTCAGTGGAAAACAATCGTGCGTGCTTTCACAGGGTTCGGCGGTGGCAGCGGCAATGGCGCCGCCGGCGAGGTTGAGGTGCCCGGAAGCTGGTTCCTGTGGGGAACGTTGCTCTCTGGCTCGGGTGTAATCTGGATCGCCAACCTCTATTTCGGAGTGCCCGTACTCCTCGGCATTCTGGCTGTGTTGCTGACCTTTGTGCTCGCCTTGGTGGCGTGTCGTGCCACCGGCGAGTCCGACATCACTCCCACTGGGGCGATGGGCAAGATCATGCAGATCACCTACGGCGTGCTGATTCCGCAGAATTCCACCTCCAACCTGATGACCGCCGGGATCACCGCCGGAGCCGCCAGTTCCAGCGCCGATTTGCTCAACGACCTCAAATCGGGATATCTGCTTGGCGCCAATCCACGGCGGCAATTCCTGGCCCAGTTCATGGGAATATTCAGCGGCACCATCGCCACGGTGATCGGCTTCAAGATCCTGGTGCCCTCTGCAGCCGCGCTGAATCCAATTACTCTTGCCAACGGGGACGTAATCCAACCTGAATTCCCGGCCCCGGCGGCGGTGGCCTGGAAAGCCGTCGCCGACTTGTTTGAATCAGGTATCGGCAACATGCACCCGGCGCACCGCAGCGCCATCTTTGTCGGCCTCGCCATCGGCGCCGCCTTGGTGCTGATCGAACGCCTGGCTCCCAAACAGCACCGCAAATGGATCCCGTCCGCAACCGGACTGGGCCTAGGCTTCATTCTGTCCTTCAAGTACCCGTTGTCCATGTTCGTCGGCGCTCTTGGCGCTTGGTTATGGCAAAACAAGTCGAAAGCCTCTGCCGACCGGTACCTGGTACCGGTGTCTGCCGGAATCATTGCCGGTGTTTCCATCATCGGAGTGATCGTCGCGGTCCTCAACGCCAAGGTATTTACTCCCTGATGGCTTCAGACAGGCGGGGCAACCACCCGCAATGCCCCCGGCAGCACCTCGAAGTGCGCCGGCAGCCGGCCCCACAACTCGCCGTCCATCTCGACGTAGACCTCGCGCTTGCCCGCGGCTTCGGCCTCGAGCCGGCGGCAGCGCAGATAGTGCACGTCGGGGTGGTCGATCGGCTTGGCGGCGTAGGTCTCGCCCAGCCGACGCACCGCTTCGAAGCGGCCGAGATCTCCCAGGATGACCAGTTCGAACAAGCCGTCATCGAGTTGCGCCGCGGGTGCGATGCCCATGCCGCCGGCGAAGTAGCGCGAATTGGCGACCACCACCGCCTTGATGCGGTGTTCGCGTTCTTCTTCATCGTCGACGCGCAGGCGCACCAGCGGATTGGACCACTGCATCAGCGTCATGACCGTGGTCCACAAAAAGGTCGGCTTGCTGCCGAAGGGCTTGCGACTGCGGTTGACCTTGACCGCGATCGACGCGGTGATGCCGAGACTGGCGACGTTGACGAAACAACGCGGGGCCATCTCACCTTGTTCCATCGTCGCCCACACCAGTCCGGCGTCGATGGTGCGCAAGCGCCCTTCCTGGAGCAACGCGAGGGCGCCTTCGAATTCCGCCGGGATTTCCAGATAGCGCGCCAGATCGCAGCCGCTGCCGCTCGGCAGGATCCCCAGCACCGCCGGACTCGGATGGACCTGACCGTGTTCGAGCAGGCCGTCGACAACTTCGTTGATCGAGCCGTCGCCGCCTACCGCGACCACCGCCGTCTGTCCGCGCTCGACCGCCTGGCGCGCGATGCGGCTGGCGTCGCCCGGCCCGTGCGTGAACTGGACCTCGGCGTCGGGGAAGACCCCTCGCATCAGCCGCTCACGCTGCGGCCACAGTCGCCCGGTGCGCCCTCCCGCCGAGCACGGGTTGACCACGAAGGTCGTACGCAGCGGGTCGATCGGGTTCGGGGGAGGGGTTCCCATGCCTGAAGAAGACGCTACCTTGTCGCGATGTCCGTGTTCCAGAAGCCTCCGTCGTCCCCCAAGGAGTATGAGCAGTTCGTACCTCTGGACATTCCGCCCGACGAGGTCCTGGAGATGGACGAGGACGAATGGTATGAAAAGGTCTACCGCGGTGAGGATTTTCCGCAACTGACCCTGCGCGCGGTGGTGATGGGTTCGGTCCTGGGTTTTTTCCTCGCCTTCACCAATCTCTATATCGGCCTCAAGACTGGCTGGGCGCTGGGTGTCGCCATCACCGCCTGCATCGTCTCCTATTCGATGTGGACTTTCTTCCAGGCACGAGGGTGGGCGAAGACGCCGATGACCATCCTGGAGAACAACTGCATGCAGTCGACCGCCAGCGCCGCGGGTTATTCGACCGGCGGCACCATGGTTTCGGCGATCTCTGCGCTGCTGTTGTTATCGGTGACCCCCGACAACCCACAGGGCCAGCATCTGCCGGTGTGGGTGCTAGTTTCCTGGACCCTGTTCCTGGCCGTTCTGGGCACCTTGATCGCGATTCCGATGAAACGCAACATGATCAACCGGGAGCGGCTCAAATTTCCTTCCGGAACCGCCGCGGCGGTCACGCTGCAGTCGCTCTACAGCACGGGCTCGGAAGCGTTGAAAAAGGGCCGGGCTCTGCTGTGGTCGGCGGTCGCTGGCTCAGTTTTCCCGTTGCTGATCGACCTCAAGCTTATTGTCAAGGACCGGGTTGTCGACCCGATCGAAAATACGGTGGCCACGATTCGCGGCTCGATCCTGCAATCGGATTTCAAAATCTTCGACCCCTTCCTCAGCGCTCCCGGACTGAAGGAAGAGGCCGGCAAGATCACCACCTACAAGCCCTCCGACTGGACCATGGTATGGGATACCAACCCGGTCATGGTTGCCGCCGGCGCTCTGGTCGGCCTGCGCGTGGCGATCTACATGATGATCGGCGGCCTGGTCCTGGTCTACGCGCTCGGCTGGCCAGGCATCCAAAGCAAGTGGACCACTCCGCTGGGCGAGCAATGGAACGCCATGCACGCTGAGGTTTCTGCCGATCAGCAGTGGGAGACCAACCTGCCGGACAAGCTCCAAGCCATTACCGCCATCTATCCAAAAGCGCAGATTTCACGTCGGCAGATCAACGACACTCTGGGCCTCGACCAGCAATTGGCCGTGGTCTACCAGGCGATGCGGCCCGGATTCACCCAGACCTCGATCCTGGGCGACGCCAACCGCAAGGCCGTAGTGCTCAAGGAAATCAAGCGCTTGCATCAAGCAGAGGTCCTCGGCGCGGTGACTGCTCCCAACAAGGCCTGGAAGGAGATCGGCTTGTGGCTGGGGGTGCCGATCATGCTGGCCTACGGCCTGCTGCAGTTCTTCAGCCAGTGGCGCACCATCGTCCGCGCGATCAGAGGCGTCCGCGGCGATGACTCCCAAGTGAACCCGCTGATGCAGCAAACCGAGGTCCCCTTCAGCTGGTTCTCCATCGGAACCGTCATCAGCAGCGTCGGCGTAGTTTGGGTTGCCAACGTCGCCTTCGGCATCCCATGGATGTTCGGCTTCCTCGCCGTCGCGCTCTCCTATCTCCTGGCGCTGGTTGCGTGCCGCGCAACCGGAGAATCTGACATCACACCGGTCGGCGCGATGGGCAAGCTGATGCAGTTGACTTTCGGCACCATCATGCCGCAGTCGGCCAACGCCAACCTGATGTCGGCGTCAATCACCGCCAACACCGCGGGCAGCGCGGCCGACCTTCTGAATGACCTCAAGTCGGGCTACCTGCTCGGCGCCAACCCGCGGCGTCAGTTCTTGGCCCAGATGATGGGCATCGCCGCAGGCACCTTGGCCACCGTCACCGGCTTCTACCTGTTGGTGCCGACCGCTTCGGTCATTGGCAGTCCCGATTTCCCTGCGCCGGCGGCCATGGCCTGGAAGGCGGTCGCCGACCTGATGACCGGCGGTGGCATCGCCAACATGCACCCGATGCACCGGGTGGTGGTGTGGTGGGGCCTCGGCATCGGCGCCGGCTGCCTGGCCTTGGAAACTCTGCTGCCCAAGTGGCGCACCTGGCTTCCTTCGGCAACGGGCCTCGGACTGGGACTCATCCTTCCATTCCAATACCCCTTGTCGATGTTCGTCGGCGCCTTGATCGCCTGGGCGTGGGCCAAGAAATGGAAACAGAACGCCCACACCTACGTGGTCCCGATCGCCGCCGGCCTGATCGCCGGAATTGCGATCATGGGAGTGCTGATGGCGATCTTCAACCTGGCGTTGTCCGCCGACCCGGTGGCCTATCCGGCAGAACGCATCCTGACTACCGGGCCCTGATCCAACCAGGCATGGCCTGGCCGAATGGCCTACTCGTCCAGGATCACCTGGTCGAGGGGGAAGGTGGGGATCCAGACCGAGGAGGGGTGGCTCTTGTCGTGCAGGATCTGCACGGCGTGGTGGCCGATCAGCGGGGCGTGTTCGATCTCGCCGAAGCGGAACTCGGGGTAGTCGGCGCGGTGGACTGCGGTGGGGATGATCGAGACGCGCAGGATCTCTCCTTTGCGCAGCGGACCATAGGCGCCTGGATTCAATGGGATCTCGTGCATCGATTCTCCGCCCGGATAATCCAGCACGGTCATGGAGCCGCTGGTGATGTGGCGCCAGTTCTTGCCTCTGTCGGCGGAATGGAACAGGCCGACGTTGAGCTGGAAATCGCCTGGCAAGGCCTTCAGGTATACGCGGCTGTGCCCCGGCCCGGCGATGTTCATGTCGCGGTTGAGCTGATTGAGGAATTCGGCGCTCGACCACTGGATGATGCTGCCGTTGCCGCTGCCGATCAGGCGCTGGCCGACAATCACTTCGCCACCGGAGATGTCTTCGAGAATCTCCTGCCAGCCATAGGTCATGTCGGTCCAGACCTGACGGATAATCGTGGAGCTTTCCGCGGCTGAGGATGGCTTCTCGCCCAAGCGGTGCTTCGGCAGTAGAAAAAAGGGTGTCTGGGGCCAGACGCTTCCTGAGCGTAGGGACTTCCAATCCCGCGCGATGACCCTCTCGCGGGCAGCAGGGCCGTTCCAATAGACGCCCAGTTCAGGCGGCGCGAGCGACCAGGTGACCGCGGGCAGATCCTTAAGCTCTTGATATATCTGGCCCTGGCCGAGATCGAGCTCTTGCAAGCGCGAGGTATCCCCCAGCACTGCAGCGGTCAGGAATGCCGCTCGCCGCTCTTGGCGCAGCTTGACCTCTCCAGGAACTTCGGGCGCCCGGTGACCGCCGCCGTCATCCACGCTCAAGAAGGTGAAAACACCCGGAGTGTCGCGCAATGCCAGAACGTCGATCGCCGGCCCCAGGCCACGCCAGCCGTCGTCAGCGGCAAGGGTGAGGTCTATGTGGGTCTTGGAAGCGATCAGGTCCGCCCGCATTCGGCCATTGTGCCCCATGTAGGTATAGCCATCGGTGGCCGACAGTTGCACCACGGCTTCGGCTGCGGTTTTGCCCTCGATCAGTGTGCGCAGAAGCAAGGCACTACTCGGCGAGATCCAGGTGCCCTGCACCAGACCTTTCCTCCAGTCCCACGGCGGTAAATCAGAAGGGCGGTACACCACGTCGAGCAAACGCATGGAGTAGGTGCGCCCTTGGGGAAAGAACTGGCTGGCCAGGTTGGGGCCAAACGAGGTGCAGGAAACCGCTCGCACCACTGGGAAGGTCTGTCCTGGTTTGACGTAGCCTTTTTGCACCAGGAAGTCAGAATAGGGTCGCCCACTCATGGCCGCCGAGATCAAGGAGTGAATCGATCCTTGACTGGTCCCGCTGATCGACAGATCCGACTGGCTCGCCATCGGGGTGAAGCTGCGACGGATTTCCTCGACCACTGTGGCAAGGTAGAGCTGAGTCAATTCATGGGTAAAATGGGAGCCAAAGTCTTGGTTGGGCGGACCCGGAAAGTTGCGGTTCACCGATGGCCCTTGGCCGGGCATATCGATCAGAGCGGTCACGAAACCCAACCTGGCGAGGTCCATCGCGTCCGACCTCGGGACTAGGCGCGAACCGCCCCCACCATGAATCATCAAATGGATCGGCAGCCCAACGGAATGCTTTGGCCAAATCAATTCGGCCTCCATCAAATATCCATCGGGCATGGTCACGACGAACACCTGACTCTCGAGCTCTGTGGTGAGGTCGGAATGCGGTGCTGCCGAAACCGTGGAACCGCCGTAGGTAGGAGATAACGGCGGAACGATGAGGGAAACAAGTGACAGGAGGAATGCGAACATGGCAGTGTGTCTCTTAGTTAAGGGATAGCGCCCGAACTGTCCAGCGTTCCCCACCATTCGATAATATTTCGATATTGTGGCAAAGAGGCCCACTCCCGGGAGAGTAGGCCTCTTTGCCGTTACGCGCGGTTACATAGCGCGGGAGGCGCCCAGAGACGCCCCGCGTGAGCCGCGGTCAGGGGCGGAAGGCGCGGATGATCTTGACCAGCTCGGCCACCACCTCGGGCTGGTCAGCCAGATCCAGGCTGGCCGGCATGACCAGGCTCTTGCCCACGGCTGCTCCACCCTTGAGGATGATCTCGGTGATCTCGGCGTCGGTCACCGAATCCTGCCATTCGACCGAGGTGTAGTTCCGTGGCTTGGGATCGAGGGCAGCGGCGGTCGGCGTGTCGCCGGTGCCATCAGCGCCGTGACAGGCCGCACACAAGGTGTTGAATTTCAGCTCGGCAGCGGCCACCGCCTCGGCATTGGCGGCTGGCTCATCGACCGGCGGAGTGACCGGATCAGCGCCGCCGTTGGTGCCTTCGTTGCCGCCGGCGTTTTCGCCTTCGTTGGCCGGCGGCGTGTCGGGTTCGGGATCACTCCCGCCGCAGCCGGATACGGCCATGCTGGCGGCCAGAGCAACAACCATGGTGGTCAGGAAACGAATCATGGCAGGACTGTAGCGGTTTTCCTCATTCCTTCAACCTTTCCCTGCCAGATTCGTTCTCCCCTATGATGGAGGTCGTGCTCCTTGTTCTGGCCCTGCTGCTCCCCCCGGGCCCCGCCCCACACGCCACCTCTCCGCCTTCCACCCAGGAGGAGCAGGGTGCTGGCGGTCTGGTCGCCCGGCTGCGCAAGATGGAACAGGAACTCGGTCCGGATCACATCGATCTTGCCGGACCGCTCAACCAGCTCGCCACCCAGATGGTGCGCCGCGGCCGCCAACAGGAAGCTCGCCCGCTTTTTGAACGCGCGCTTGATCTGCGCATCCGGCACCTGGGGCCCGAAGACGCCACCGTTGCCGTCTCGCTCAGTGGCCTCGGCCTGCTGGAGAAATCCCTCAACCACCTTGAGGAAGCTCAGCAATACATGGAACAGGCGCTGGCCATCCGCGAAACCGCGTTGGGCCGCGACGATCCGCTGGTGGCGCGTTCGCTGATCAATCTGGCCACAATCTTGCGCCAGAGGCGTGAGTTCGACCGTTCCCAGGAGTTGTTGCAACGCGCCCTGGTCATCGCCGAAGCCGCACTCGGGCCCGAACACCATGAGATCGCCGCGATCCTCAACAATCTTGGCTTGATCCACCAGCGCAATGGTGAATTCCTGCAGGCGATCGATCTGTTCCAACGCGCCCTCAAGCTCAAGGAAGATCATTATGGAATCGATCATCCGGAAACCGTTCTGACGCTGAACAACCTGGCCACCATCCTGCTCGTTCTGGACCGTACCAAGGAAGCAGAACCGCTGCTGGAAAGATCTCTGCGTATCCGCGAAATGGAATTTGGCGAAGAGAGTTCGATGGTCGCCGCGACCTTGAACGTGATGGGCGGCATGTTCGTTGCCCGGCGCGAAGACGCGCGCGCACAGAAGTACTACGAGCGCTCTCTGGCGATCCGGGAGAAGCTGTTCGGATCAGACCACCGGCGGCTGGTGCCGCCGCTGACCGGCCTCGCCACTGCGTTGCGCAACCAGGGCGACTACGAACGCGCGCGGCCCTTGTACGAGCGCGCGCTGGCCATCCGCGAGAAGGAACTCGGACCCGACCACCCCGATGTAGCCAAATCGCTGAACCACCTGGCCACCATGCTGCGCGGGCTGGGCGACTTCGACGCTGCGCGTCCGCTTTATGACCGCGTCCTCGAGATCCAGGAGAAGGAGCTGGGCCCGACGCACCCGACCCTGGCGACCTCGCTGACCAATCTCGCCACCATGCTGTCGCGCGATGGGCAGCACGCGATTGCCGCGCCCTATCTGCAGCGGGCCCTGGCGATTCAAAAGGAGCGTTTTGGCGCCAGTCATCCAAACGTCGCCAACACCCTGATCAGCCTGGCGAACATGCACCGTTCGCTCGACGAACTGGTCGAGGCGCAACGCCTCGCCGAGCAGGCGGTGGCCATGCGCGAAATGATCCTGCGCAAGGGCCACCCCGCGATTGCCGAGGGACTGGTGGTCCTCGCCAGTGTGCTGATCGACCGCGGCGAACTCGAACAGGCCGAGGGCAAGCTGGAACAGGCCATGGCGATCCGCGCCTCGGCCGCAGGTGCGGATCCGACCGCCGACGTCGGCAACACCAATGAGATGGCGCAGCTCTATGCCAGCCTCGGCATGACCGAAGAAGCCGCGCGTGCCTCGCACCAGGCGGCGCGCCGGCGGCTGGACTTCCTGACCCGCAACGGGCGCTCGCTGACCGAAGCCGAACGCTTCCGCTTCATTCGTTTCAGTCTTTCGCTGATCGGCCGGGTCGAACACTTCACCCCCGCACACCTGCCCGCCGAGCTGCAGCGTGACGCCTACGATCTGGTCCTCGATTACAAGGGTCTCGCCGGGCGTCTTGCCATCGCCAGCCGTGAGAGCCTGGCGCTGGACGTCGATCCGGAACGGCGCCAAGGCCTGGTGAATCTGCAGAACCTGGACCGCCGCCTGTCGCAACTGGCCACCAACCCCGAAGCCAACCGCCGAGAAATCTCCCAGGTCCAGCGCGACCGCGACCGCGCCGAGCGTGAACTGCAGCGCGGGTTGCCGCCGGTGGCTCCGCCGGCAGCCACTTTCGAGCAGATCCGGGATCTGCTGCAGCCGGGCGAAGCGGTGATCGACTTCTTCCAGATTGGCACCAAGGAGGGCAATCTGGTGGCGTGGCTGACCCTGCCGGAGCAAGAAGAGCCGCTGCGTTTCGTCTTCGGCCGCAGCTCTCGCATCGAAGGCCTGGTCGAGGATTTCCTCGACACGCTGGTGAGTGACCGTGGCGGCCGCCCCCTGGAAGCCGCCGGTGACTCCGACGCCAGCGCCGCCGAGTCCTTGTACCGCCGCTTGTGGGAGCCGATGGCCGCCGACCTCGACGGGGTCGAGCGCATCTTCTTGTCTCCGGACTCCTTCCTCGCCGCATTGCCTTTCGAGTGCCTGCAGCGCCCCAACGGACGATTCCTGATCGAGAACAACTCCTTTGTCTACGTCGCCGACCTGTCCCATTTCCCGCAATTGGCGGCCGACCATGTAGCCAGTTCCGAGCCTTCCCTGTTGGCCATGGGGGGGGTCAACTTCCGCCAGCGCGCCAGCGGCAGCGACGGCCCCGCTAACCCGGCCGACGGCAGCGCCACCCCAGCCGACGGCCCCGGCGGCTCGACCGGCGTCGCTCAAGAGCGTGGTTCCTTCGACGGGTACTGGCCGCCGCTGCGCTGGACCGCTGGCGAGGCCGAAACCGTCATGGCGCTGCACCAGGAAGTCTTCGCCGACGACGCCGAACGCCTGATCCTGACTGGCAAGCAGCCCACCGAGGAGGTGCTGAAGGCGGCACTGCCGCAGCACACGATCCTGCACCTGGCCACCCACGGCTTCTTCGCCGCCGAGGGCTTCCCCAGCATGTGGGAAGAGGCGCAAAAAGAAGACGGCGGCTTCGAAATGGTCCTCGACGAGGACAACCGCGAGTTGATCGGGCGCCTGCCCGGCTTCCTTTCGGGCCTGGTCTGCGCTGGCGCCAGCGACCTCACCGCCGACCACCGCGACGATGGCTACCTGACCGCCGAGGAGGTGCTGTGGCTGGACCTTTCCAAGGCCGATCTGGTGGTGCTCTCGGCGTGTCAGACCGCCCTCGGCCGCGCCCAGGCCGGAGAGGGCATGCTCGGCTTGCGCCGCGCCTTCCACCAGGCCGGCGCGCGCAGCGTGATCTCGTCGCTATGGTCGGTCAATGACCGCTCTACCGCGCAACTGATGCAGGACTTCTATACCGGCATCTGGACGCAGGATCTTCCCCCGGCCGAGGCGTTGCGCAAAGCCCAGCTGGCGATGCTCAAGCGCAACCGCATCGAGAATCGCGGCGAGGGTCTGCCGGTCACCTGGGGAGCCTTCGTGCTGTCCGGATCCTGGCGCTGATTCCGTCGCCAAATGGCCGAGCCACAGGCCGTGACATTGTTATCATTCGCGCCGTTTGCGGAGTCCGGTCAGAATCGGCCGGCCCCTTGCCTGCGGGCAACATTGGAATGAACCGAACCGCGAAGACCTTGCGCAGCACGATCGGAGCCAAGGCGCTGATGGCCGTCACCGGGGTGGCGCTGCTGCTTTTTGTTCTCGGGCACATGGTGGGCAATCTGCAGGTCTTTGGCGGCCGGGATATGCTCAACAAGTACGCCCACACCCTGCAGAGCCTGGGACCGTTGCTGTGGGTGATCCGCGGCGCCCTCCTGGCGATTCTGCTGCTGCACGTGTGGGCGGCGCTGCAGGTCACGCGCGCCAACCGTGCCGCGCGACCGGTCGCCTATGAGCACGCGCGCCAGGATCTGGCGACCAGTTATGCCGCGCGCACCATGCTCGTCAGTGGCGTGGTGGTGGTGCTGTTCCTGATCTACCACGTCCTGCACTTCACCGTCGGTGCGGTCGACTTCGCCGGCAGCTACGGCGGTCATGCCGACCTCGACGGCACCGAAGTGCACGACGTCTACGGCATGGTCATCGGCGGTTTCAAGCACCTGCCGACCGCGCTGATCTACGTCGTCGCCAATCTCATCCTGGTGATGCACATCGCCCACGGCGCGGCTTCGCTGCTGCAGACGCTGGGCTTCCGCAGCCAGGCCAACGCCGGCAAGGTGCGCGCCTTCGGCCTCGGTTTCGGCGTCCTCATCGGCATCGGCAACCTGGCGATGCCCCTCTCGATCATGTTCGGCATGGTCGGTGACTGATCCTCAGGAGCATAGAAAAGTGAATCTCGACTCCAAGATCCCCGAGGGTCCGCTGCAAGAGAAGTGGACCAAACACCGCTTCGACATGAAGCTGGTGAATCCGGCCAACAAGCGCAAATACCGCATCATCGTGGTCGGCTCCGGCCTTGCCGGCGGCGCCGCGGCGGCCACCCTGGGCGAACTCGGCTACAACGTCGACTGCTTCTGCTTCCAGGACAGCGCACGACGTGCGCACTCGATCGCGGCGCAGGGCGGCATCAACGCGGCCAAGAACTACCCCAACGACGGCGATTCGATCTGGCGCCTGTTCTACGACACCGTCAAGGGCGGCGACTACCGCTCCCGCGAGGCCAACGTCTATCGTCTGGCCGAGGTCGCCAATCAGATCATCGATCAGTGCGTGGCCCAGGGCGTGCCATTCGCGCGCGAGTACGGCGGACTGCTCGACAACCGTTCCTTCGGCGGCGCGCAGGTCAGCCGCACCTTCTACGCGCGCGGCCAGACCGGCCAGCAATTGCTGATCGGGGCTTATCAGTCGCTGGCGCGCCAGGTCAACCAGGGCAGCGTCACCATGCACCCGCGCACCGAGATGCTCGACGTGGTCAAGGTCGACGGTCATGCGCGCGGCATCATCACGCGCGATGTAGTCACAGGCGAGATCCAACGTCACGCCGCCGACGCGGTGCTGCTGTGCACCGGCGGCTACGGCAACGTCTTCTACCTGTCGACCAACGCGATGGGCTGCAACGTGACTGCCGCGCTCAAGGCCTATCGGCAGGGCGCGGGTTTCGCCAACCCGTGCTTCACCCAGATCCACCCGACGTGCATTCCGGTCAGTTCCGAACACCAGTCGAAGCTGACCCTGATGTCGGAGTCGCTGCGCAACGACGGCCGCGTGTGGGTGCCGAAGAAAAAGGGCGACCAACGCCCGGCCAGCCAGATCCCCGAGGACGAGCGCGACTACTACCTGGAGCGGCGTTATCCGAGCTTTGGCAACCTGGCGCCGCGCGACGTTTCCTCGCGCGCGGCCAAGGAACGCTGTGACGCGGGGTACGGCGTCGGCAACACCGGATTGGCGGTGTACCTCGACTTCGCCGACGCGATTCAGCGCGTCGGCAAGGACGTGGTCGAAGCGCGCTACGGCAACCTGTTCCAGATGTACCACAAGATCACCGCCGAAGACCCGTACCAGGTGCCGATGCGCATCTATCCGGCGGTGCACTACACCATGGGCGGGCTGTGGGTCGACTACGAACTGCAGACCACCGTGCCTGGTCTGTTCGCGCTCGGCGAGTGCAACTTCTCCGACCACGGCGCCAACCGCCTCGGCGCCTCGGCACTGATGCAGGGCCTCGCCGACGGTTATTTCATCGCGCCTTATACCGTTGGCAACTACCTCGCCCAGCACGCCAGCCTGAGTGCTGCCGGCAAGGCCTGCGTCGACGACGCGGCCTTCGCCGAGACCGAGGCCGCGGTGCGTGACCGCATCGGCCGACTGATGGGCGTCGGCGGAAAGCAATCGGTCGAGAGCTTTCATAAACGCCTGGGCAAGATCATGTGGGACCATTGCGGCATGGCCCGCAACGACGCCGGCCTGCGCTCCGCGATCGAAGAGATCCCCAAGCTACGCGAAGAGTTCTGGCAGGACGTGCGCGTACCCGGTTCGATCGAGGGCTGTAACCCGGAAATCGACAAGGCCGGGCGTGTCGCCGACTTCCTCGAGTTCGGTGAATTGATGTGCCGCGACGCACTGCACCGCACCGAGTCGTGCGGCGGACACTTCCGCGAGGAATCGCAGACCGACGAGGGTGAAGCACTGCGCGACGACGACCAGTTCTCCTTCGCCAGCGTGTGGGAATACCAGGGCGAGGGCGTCGAGCCCGCGCTGCACCAGGAAGACCTCGCCTTCGACAACGTCAAGCTCGCCACGCGTAGCTACAAGTAGCCGTCAGGAGCACCAAGATGAACCTCAACTTGCACGTCTGGCGCCAGAGCGGCCCGCAGGACAAGGGCCGCATGGAGCAGATCCAGGCCACCGGCATCTCTGCCGACATGTCCTTCCTAGAAATGCTCGACAAGGTCAACGAAGACCTGATCGCCGCCGGACAGGAACCGATCGCCTTCGATCACGACTGCCGCGAAGGCATCTGCGGCACCTGTTCGCTGATGATCAACGGCGTCGCCCACGGCCCCGACGGCGCCACCACCACCTGCCAGCTGCACATGCGCAGCTTCCAGGACGGCGACGCGATCTACATGGAACCGTGGCGCGCGCGCGCCTTCCCGGTGATTCGAGACCTGATGGTCGACCGCAGCTCCTTCGACCGCATCGTCGAGGCCGGTGGCTATGTTTCGGTCAACGCCGGCGCGGCGCCCGACGCGCACGCCAACCTGATCCCCAAGGCCGAAGCCGACCTGGCCATGGACGCCGCCGCGTGCATCGGTTGCGGTGCCTGCGTGGCCAGCTGCCCGAACGGTTCGGCGATGCTGTTCGTCGCCGCCAAGATCGGCCATCTCGCCCATCTTCCGCAGGGTCAGCCCGAACGCGCGCGCCGCGCGCGTGCGATGGTCGCGCAAATGGACGTCGAAGGTTTCGGCGCGTGCTCCAACCATTTCGAGTGCGAAGCGGTGTGCCCGAAGGAGATTCCGGTGCGTTTCATCGCCGAGATGAACCGCGACTTCCTCAAGGCATCTCTGTGCGGTCAGGAGTAGGCTGAGGTCTGAATCCCTCGCGGAGTAGGACCTTCAGCGACCTTCACCACCTGCTCGATTTCGACTTCCAGTTCGACCGGCTGCGCGAGATTCTGG
>JAJFFB010000014.1 GCA_021776925.1 Planctomycetota bacterium
GCAACATCCTCGCTGCGGGCGAAATAGTTCACATCGCCGACCACCAGCATCGAACCGGGATCTCCGGCCGAAGCGGTCGCCGATTCCACCAGCCGGGTGGCATCGGACAGGTAGTGGAAGCGCCGGCTTTCGATCAGGAAGAAGGCTTCTGGGTCAGCGAGGATGCCGAAGGGGAGTTCCCCGAGAAAGTCATCCGGGCTGAGAAACACCGTCGTCGCGTCGCCGATTTCCTTCGCGATCGGGAGCCACAATCGCTCCCACAGCACCTTGGCCGCATCGTCCTCGGCCGCCTGCAGCGGTCGCGCGCCGCGTACCCCGGATCGCGACAAATGGGCGTGGACCGATTCACGGAGGGGGCCAGTCTGGCCCAGAGCCACCAGGTGGGGAACGCCATTCGGGCGCAGCACCCAGGCGAAGACCTCGGCGGCCACGTGGAAGTCCACCAGCGCCGCATCCGCAGGAAGAGCCGCCTGCATCTCGGCGACCGAGGGCAGGTCCATGACCTCATCCAGTTGCAGCGATCGATTCCAGCGCTGCTCCAGCTCCAGGCGATCCGCACGGAGGGTGGCAAGCCGCTCGGCGTGGTCCGCGTCCTGCGCGGCCAGTGGAGCCATGACCAGGCGGGCCAATTGCTCGCTGACCTGCCGCAGCTGCTGATTCAGCTCCTGAATCTGCGGATCCGAAATCCGCGCCTCGAGCAGACGACGCGAACGCATCAGACGGGTAACCTTGCCCTTCCAACGGCAGTAGAGGTGATAGTCCTCCACGGCCGGACCCTCGGGAAGTTCGGCAAGCGCATGGAGGAAGTCCACCGGACTGGCCTTGACCTGCAGGAATTGGAAGCGTGCTGCCTCGCTCATCGTCGGCAGTTCGAGATCCAGGTGGCGGAGAGTGTGGACCAGGGCCTGGCGGAGGAAACCGGCCGCCCGGGCGAATTCCCCTGCCCGTAACAAATTCAGGCCAGCATTATGCAGCAGGGTGCCGTGGATCGGGTGGTCCGCCAGCCGGACGGAGCTTCGCTCCAGGGCAGCGCGGAACATGGCGTCGGCCTCCGGGTGCCGCGCGGAGTCCATCAGTCGACAGGCCTGGTTGTTGATCGCCGAGACGAAGTCGGGGTGGTTCTGGCCAAGAGATTTTTCCCGGATCTCCAGCCCTCGACGACCCATCGACATAGCCTCGTCGCTGCGCCCCATTTCATCCAATAGGGTGGCCTGATTGCCGAGGTGCACCGCGGTGGCCAGGTGCCCCACCCCGTAGGTTTTCTCGGCCAGGTCCAACGCCTGTTGGTAGAGCTCGAGGGCTTCGTCGTGGCGACCCTTCGACTTCAGGATGAAGCCGATGTTGTTCATGCTGTTGATCAGATCCGGATGGTCGTCGCCGAACAGGCGCTCGCTGATCTTCAAGGAACGGCGATAGTGTTCGAGGGCGCTCTGCCAATCCCCCTGTCCATCCGCGACCCACCCCAGATTGTTGTACAGCGTGGCGGAGTCGGGGTGATCCTCTCCATAGGCCTTGATCTGCAAATCAAGCGCACGTTCCACCAGCGGACGCGCCTTCTCGAAGGCGCCGACCTCGCCCCACACATGGCCCAGATTGGCCAGGGCGTTGATCACCATCGTGCTGTCCAGTCCATAGGCCTGCTCGGTGGACCGCAAGGCTCGCTCACGCAGACGGATCGCCCTCTCGGGGTCGCCAAGAGCCGAGTAGACCCCGGCCAAGGCACCGAGGTGGGCCAAGGTCTCCCTGTGTCCCTTGCCATAGGTGGCTTCGGAGATCCGCAAAGACTGGTCCAGATGTTCGGCCGCACGGCGTGGCTCGTGCAACTCCAGCCAGGCACTGCCCACCTGATAGTGACTGTTTCCTGTCATCCAGTGATCGGGACCCAGGGAATCAATCCGGATCTGCAAGGACTGGCGATGGATGGCAAGTGATTCCTGAAGACTGCCGGTCAAATCGAACAACTCGCCCAAGGCGTGCATCACCTGGGTGCACTCCAGGTGATCGGCGCCGTATTCCCGGCGCAGGATCTCCAGACAACGCTCCATGGATCGGCGGGCTTGCTCGAACTGCCCCTGCTTTTTCTGCAGTTCCCCGATCACACGCAGGGTGTCCGCGGTCTTGCGATGACCGACACCGAAATGAGTTTCGCGGATCGCCAGAGCCTTGGCGTAGTGGTCCGCTGCGTCGTCGAATCGCCCGACCTCACCCAATACCGAAGCGAGCGATGAGTGGCTCTCGGCGAGCTCCGGGTCATCAGGCGCAAGAGTCTTGCTGCGTACAGCGAAACCGCGTCGGTAAAGCTCGAGGGCACCTTCGTAGTCGCCGGCGACCCGACGCATCACGCCGAGGTTGTTGAGGCTGTCGGCGGTGTCGGGGTGGTCGGGCCCGAGCACCTTCTCACGCACCGCGAGAGCCTGCTCGAGGAAGGGTGTCGCCTGGTCGAAGCGACGCTGATTGGAAAGCAGGACCCCCATATCGGTCAGCGCCTGGCCGACGTCGGCGTGTTCCTCCCCGTGCAAGCGCCGCAGCAGGTCCAGGTTGCGGCGCGCGGTTTCGATCGCGCCGTCGACATCGCCGGCGTAGAACCTGGCGTTGAGGAGTTCGGTGAGCGCGGCGGCGAACTCCGCGCTCTCCGCACCATGTTCCTGCTCCGCAGCGGCAAGCTGCTGCTCGGCTTCGACCAGCTTCTCGGCCGGAGTGGGCTCGGGATCCTGCACGGGAGAATGAGCCCAGAGCAAAGCGGCCAGGGTCAGGGTGGCGGTGGCGGTGGCGGCCATTCCAACTACCCTAACTCAGGAAAGCCCCATTCCTCCGAACCATAATGCTGCGCTTAACAAGCCGTGGACAAAGTCATTCCACGGTCAGTTAACGTGGTCCTGGGCCACGGCCACCGAGTCGAAGCGCGAGTCGCCGCGGTCGCATTACTCGATCGCGTGCATCAACGAAGCCCAACTGGACACGCACCAGGCGGTCCAGCCCGCTGCCCACACCAGATAGCGCAGGATGTTTGTGGACCGGCGCGGACGGATCAAAAACTGGAATACCGAGGCAAATACAACCGCGCTTGCGGAATAACGAAAGACCTGCCACGAATACTCCAGGCAACAGGATTGGCCGCCTCTCTCCACCGCCCCCGCGAAAGGGCCCCAGATCGGTGCCATGGCGCCATGGAGCGAACGGGTGAAGATCAGGAAGAATAGGAAGAACCCCATCAGGACGACGCCCATGATTTGGGCATGCCGCCAAGACATCGGCAACTTCCGTGGCGTAGTCATCGGATCGATCCTAACGCCAATCGCCACTGAGCACGAAGGCGCCCCAGGTGCTGGGGCGGGCGTCGCCACCAAAGGGAGCGGTCATCCACTTTCCACAGGGAACTGATCACGGTGTCGGCCCCGGCCACCTCGAAGGCTCGCCGCAAGCTCATCAACCCTTCGCCAGCGCGGGCGCTGCCGAGCGCGGTTTCGCAAGCGGAGAGCACCACCAGTTCACAATCCGACAGATCCAGGTGCTGGATCTCCTCGGCGGATAGAAAGCCGTCGTCGCGAGTCGGGTCGGGTTCTCCGTTGACGCCGGCGAAGACCAAACCTGATAGCAACCCGGGAAGAAGTCCAACCGCACGCACCTGTTCATTGATCTGTGTTTCGATCTTCTTCAATTGAGCATCGACCAGCAAGGAAGGTAGGTGGTCCGGTTCGAAATAGCCGTGGGTGGCGATGTGTACGTAACGATGCCCAGGCAGTTGTGCCCGCACAGCCTCCTCTGTGGCACTCTTACCCTCGAGCACGTCGATCGGGCTATCCCATTCCATCACGTAATCATGCAGGTCGCGCAGAGCCTGCAGTTCATCTGCGGTCGCCGGCAGGGAATTCCAAGACTCCCTGACTCGGGATCGCGTGCTGATCTCTCCTTCTGCGGACTCCGGAGCGTCGTCTCGGCCGAAGTAATTGACCTTGCCGACAGCCAGCATCTCGCCTTCGGCCCCCTTCTCGTCAGAGACTTTGGACGTCAGTCCGGAGGCGTCCGAAAGATAGAAAAAGCGGTGCTTCTCCAACAGGAAGGCACCGTCTTTCTCCTGCAGGATGCCGAAGGGCAGCTCACACAGAAAGCCGTCCGGACTCAGGAACACTGTCTGTGCGTCGCCGATCGCATCGCGCAGAGGCTCCCACAATTGATCCCGCAGGACTTGCGCGGGATTGCTTCCCACCGCCTCCAACGGTTTGGCACCGCGCACCCCGGAATGACCCAGGAACTCGCGCAAGGTCTGGGGCATCGGCTCCCCCTTGCCCAGTGAGATCAGGACCGGATCGCCGCTCGGCCGCAGGACCCAGGCGCAGGCCACCGGGCCGGCGTAGAAATCGACCAGGACTGAATCCTCGGGCAGACTCTTCTGCAGTTCTTTCAGGCCAGGCGTGGCCAACAGGGAATCCACTCCGAGTTCTCGATTCAACTCACGCTCCCAGCGCAGACGGTCGGCGCGCAAGTTCGCAAGCTGTTGTGCGTGGTCTACAGACTGATCTGCGCTCGCCACCAGGATCAGACTGGAAAGGCGTTTGGCCAGGACCTGGATCTGGCTCTTCAGCTCCAACGATTGAGGCCGCTCCACGGATCGCGCCATTTGAATACTGGACCGCTGCAGCCGCGTTGCTTTGCCTTTCCATTGAAGAAACAGATCGTAATCCGAAATCAAGGTCTGCTCCGGGGCGTGAACCAAGCCGTTGAGGAAATTCACCGGATTGGATTGAACCTTCAATAGCTGCAGACGCGCGGCCTCGCTCATCGTCGGCAATTCCTGATCCAGGTGGGCCAAGGACGAGGCGATGAGACGGCGTAGATAGGGCACCCCTTCTGCATACCGGCCGACGTCCGCATACAGCAGCCCAAGATTGTTCAGGCTCAGTGCAGTCATCGGATGGTCTTCTCCGAATGACTCCAGGTGGATGGAAAGGGCTAGCTCGAAATACGGGCGCGCGACATCGACTCCATGCAGTTCATTGTGGATCGAAGCGAGGTTGTTCAGACTTGTGGCGACCGAAAGGTGCTCCGGGCCGAAAGTCCTCTCATGGATCGCCAACGCGCGCTCATACAGCGGGCGTGCGGCGTCGAGATCGCCTTGTGATTTCAAAACCGCGGCCAAACCGTTCAACGCAGCGGCGGTATCAGGATGTTCAGGCCCCAGAGCGTTTTCCCGGATCGCGAGTGAGCGTTCATGGATGGCCAGCGCGCGTTC
>JAJFFB010000131.1 GCA_021776925.1 Planctomycetota bacterium
CTCGCGCCCCTCATCGCCAAAGCGCACATGCGCGGAGAACGGTTGCCTGCCCAGCAGCCAGTCGTCGGCCGGCTGCAGCGGGCCCTGACCGAGGAAGGGCCCGAGCAGCCAAAAAGCGAGGAGGGGGGAGGGGATCACCCCCACATTATTGCGATGGCGCCCTTCCCCTCCTGATCGAGTCCACTTTGAATCCAAGACTGCCGGTGTTCTGGAAGCGGAATGTGAAGTCACCCCACCTGGGCTGAGGGGTGGTCGGCACCGTGAAAACCAGCGTGGAATCACTATTGAACCCCTTGACCGTCACGCCAGGTGGCAGGGGCAGGTCGGACGGGCAGGTCACCGTGAGTTCACGGTTGCCGGAAATGAGCGGGTCGATGGTGACATCCACCACGATGTAGTAGTACTGCACGTCGCTGTCGGCTGGCGTCCACATCGCCCGGTCAAAGAAGGTCCCGGGTGAAACATTGAGGTTCATCGTCTGGGTTTCGGTGATCAGGTCGATGGTCATCGCGCTTGGATCGATTCTCTCCATCGCCATGATCGTGCGGCTGCGCCCACGGACCTGCAGATCGTATGGGGTGGGAATCGGCATTCCTGATAAATCCGTATCCATGGGCAGGTGCAGGACCGAGAGATCGAATTCGAAGGTGCCGCTCGGCGGGGCAACCACGGGGATGTGATCCATGGCGTAGGGCACGAAGGGTTCAATCATGTTGGAGCGTTTTACGGCAAGTTCTGCCCCCGCCAATTCAGGGTCGAGGTTGCCGATGGCGGTCATGACGGCAGCGACCTTTACCTTCTCCCAGGGCTTGTTGTTCAGCGGCGGGGTGACACTCACCGCAGAGAGGCTCCAGGAGACCGGCGAAACGAAGTGGATCGTATGGTTGAGTGGAATGATGTGGCCGGAGGGGACCCCCTTGTCCGGAGGATCTTGCTCGAATTCATCCTGGCATCCGCACGGCCAGGTAACGGAGACTTTGACTTTGGTAGCAGGGGTGGTCACAGGATGTTGGCCAAGACCGAATTCCAGCGGCAGGCCATGGGCGGTTCCTCCATTGGATTCGCCGATGCGGAGCTCTCTGAGCTGAGTCTCTTCATTGCTTCCATCCAGCTTGGCAGTGAGCTGGACCTTGGTCCCAATCGCGAAGGAGTTGCCGACAGGTTCCCCGCTCATATCGGTCTGACTCAATTCGAGCACCACCCAGTTGGAGTCCCGGTCCCCGAGTGGGTCGGAGGTGTCCCAGCCCTCCAGCAACTGAATCGTCTGATTGTGCTCCGGCGGATTGGCGCCCGGTAGCACCACCAGGTCGGCAAAGCCATCGCGGTTGTAGTCCCCGGCGATCACGTTGCGGCTGTTGAAGCGCCGCGGGGTGGAAAGATGGGGATTGGCGTGGAATGGCCGATTGGGGGTCAGGTTTCCTGAGGTGTCATATTCGTCAAGAAGGTTTTCGCTGGGATTGTAGTCCAACAGCTGGGCGGCGAAATCCAAGCCAGGGGAGGCCGGATCAAACACATCAGGGTCCTGGACACGCTGGCTTTCAAATACCCGGTCCCAGGCGCTTACCGGTCCGAGGATTCCATTTTGGTCGAAGTTGCTGAATAGAGCGTCCAGGCGGAAGGTATTGGACACCTCCAAGGTGCCTTGCTTGCTGGCCAGGTAGGCATCCATGTCGCCATCGAGGTCGAAATCCCGGAACACCGCTCCCCAGCCAAACCAAAACGGCAGGATCAGATCGCCATGCAGGTCACCGGGGGCCGTGGCGTATTTGGGCTCGACGTTCTGATTGCCGGATGAAATGAAGGCAAGATCCTGCATGCCGACCGCTGCTGGACTGGCTTTGAGGATCGTCTCGGTGTCGTTGCGGAAGAACATCGAAGCCATGTGGATGTCGGTCGAGTTCCCTGGATCGGCGAAATCGGTCAGGAAGAAATCCATGTCGCCGTCCATGTCGTAGTCCGAGACCGCGATCCCCATCGGCGCACCCGAGTTGCTGTAGTCCGGGGAGTTCTCGAGCAGATCCCAGCTGCGATTCCAGAAGCCGAGCCATTTGCCGTCCTTGTCGTTGCCGCGATTGAGGTAGATCATGTCCTGGTCCAGCCACAGAAGCTGGTCTGTGGCGTTGAGTGGATCCTTCACATCGCGGAATGGGCTGCGGAAATGGCCCTTGCTCGACACGATCAGGTCGGGCCAGTTGTCGCCATTGAGGTCGGTGAAGGTGGCGGCGTTGGTGGCCGAGAATCGCCACGTCGGATACCCAACCGGGAGGGCGTAGGAATCGGGCCCATTGCTGCGGCCCTGAAAGCCGAACATCGGCAGGTATTCGTCCCAGTTGATCAGGCCGGTGGATTGCGGAGGAGTCCCAAAAATGGCGTAGTTCCGGCGATCGTAGGTTACGTCCACGAATTGAGGGGCGTTTGGTGGGTCGATATTCCCCACATTCAGGTAGAGGCAGTCCATCTGCCCTCCACGCTGGAAGCTGGTGGGGTCCGTGTCACCGCGGAGCTAGTGGTTGCCCATGTAGATGTCAAGGCGGCCGTCACGGTTGACGTCGGCGACGGCAGCGACCAGCGTGTTCGACGGGTGTGCAGTTGCGTTGGGGTTGATTTCTCCGGGAATGGTCCCCGACCAAAGGGTGAACGAGGCGGGATCCTCGCCATAAGCGATTCCGTGCCCATCCCATGCCACGGTGTCGTCGGGGTCGGTCTGTGCGGTGACATCGACAAAGGTGATGGATCCTCCTGGTTGAGTTGTGTTGATCAGCAGCAGGTTCTGCAACGGAGAGCTGGGTGGGGATTCGATCAGGGCGAAGTCGGCAGGCCCTCCGGGGATACCCGGCTCACCGCCGCAGGTGGCGAGCAGGTCCAACTTGCCATCGCCGTTGAAATCGGCTGCAATCACGCTCTGTACCTCGTGGGCGATGGTGCCGGGGAGCGGAGTGTCGAAGTCCTGCACAGGGATCTGCGCAAGACCAAGGGGACTGGCGTCGAAAACGCGTATTCCAGATCCGGGCGAAGACTCTTTATTTAGGAGGACGATGATCCCGCCTTGGTCTTGGTCGTCCGGGTGCATTGGAGAGATGACATCTCCAGGGTTTCGTTGAGCTGGCAGGATCAACTCGGGGAATCCGTCGCCATCGAGGTCGGCGAGGGACCCGCCGACAACGTGGTGATCCCAGACGTTGGTACGGTAGAAGCCATCAAATTCATCTGAACCAAGGGCTGAGTCCCGGAGCCCGACTTCCGCCGTTTTATCGGTGAACTTGAAGGTCGGTGAACTCTGTGGGTGGAGAAATGGCAAGGGTGTTGCCAAGAGGAATGCTGTTGCAATGAACATGGTGGTTGTATTGGTGGAAAGGGAGAGATCAACAGATCTCAGTGAAGCACTTCGATCACGACCGCTTCCGTGGAGCTCTCAGGCAGCTCCGGGATCTGGTCATCCGGCATCAGGAAGCAGAAACGCAGCTTCTTGCCGATCAGCCGTGCCGGGATCTCGCCGGGTGCGAAGGTGAAATCGAGGACGCCCTTACCATCGGCGTCCAAAGAGAGAGAGAAGCGCTGTTCGGCGGGTTTGCCGCTGCCGCGGAGTTGCCATATCTGGTGGGTTTCGGGAATGACGCCAAATGGTAGAGCAATCCCCCAATTCAATCCGTATCCCGGCAAATATGAGATCCTGGACCCCCGCCGTGGCTCACCGACTCCAACCAAAAGGAATCCTTCCAGTTGGGAATAACGGGAGGTTGCATCTAGCGAAAATTGGAGGGCACCACCGGAAGACTGGGAGATGGATACTATGTTCGACTCCAAGTGCGGTTTGGTGGAAAATGCCCGCACCCCAGAGACACCTTTGACAAGAACATCCGGTCTCTGATCGCCATCGTAGTCTTGTTCAAAGAACCAGCCGAAAAACTTATCTACTCGCATGTCGCCCGCAGCCACGGTCGAGTAGAGATCCAATCCATTGGCGAAGGAGTGAATGCGGAAATATCCAATCGGAAAGGGGTCGCCTGGAGGACAACCTGCCCCAGGGAATATTTCCTGCCCCCCCATTAACAGCAGTTCATTGACCCCATCGTCGTTCCAGTCATTGGACTTGATCTCGACTCTCCATGAAGGGTCCCCCTGCGTCCGCAAGGGAATCTCCCCCAACAACTGCGGCGGGCTGCCGGTGTAAATGTCGACCGAGTTCTCGATACAGTCAAAGGTGCTTCCAGAGGTCACCACGTAGTCGTCCTGGCCATCGCCGCTGACGTCGCCCACGCCCTTGACCTGGCCGTTGGCGATAATGGTGAACAGCAGTTTGTCGGTGGCTCCAGAGAGGGCCCAGTGCGCACCGAATCGTTCCGTGGCAAAGTAGTCTGGGATCCCATCCCGATCCAAATCCCCAGCGGCTTCGATCCAGGAGTAGAAGTCATTGCCGAGAATGTTGACGTTCCGCTGCAGAGTCGAACCGTCCTTCCCGGATAACCAGATCACTTCATTCGGCAATAGATTTGCAACGAAATCATCTACTCCGTCCCCATCATGGTCTCCAATGAGAATGGGTGCGGCCAAGCTATCGGGGAGATCCGTCCTTGTCCACAGGATGGAACCGTCAAGGCCACTCCGTGCAACGGCGTGGGACAATTTGGCGACCGGATCCCATGATTGATAGACAATGTCCACAAGTCCATCTGAATTGAGGTCGGAGAGCCTGTCAGATTCAAGCGTCAAGGAGGGTGGAATCGTGAAGGTGACCAGCGCCTGCTGCTTCTCCATCGAGTAGTAGACGCCGGAGACGACGCCACCCTGATTCACCAGGCCGAAGTACTCCGGAGCACCGTCTCCGTCGATGTCGGACAGAGGGGCTTCTAAGCTAGGAGCGCCGTCCTCAAAACGGCTTTCGTAGCGTAAAACCTGGGCCGGAAGCGAGGAAGCAAGCGCGAGGGATAGAAGGACAAATATGCCGTGGTGGTAGGGCATGACAATAAAAAAGCTAACATGCACGGGAATGCGGTCCGACAAAATATGTTCGGAAATATTAAATATATTCAAAATAATCCTGTAACAACTGGGAAAACCCAGGCTGCGCGCCGATTTCAGCTCCAAACCGGCCTCCTTTTACCAGGGGAATATTAACCAATTAAGTCAACGGGCCTCCCCCGGAGCGTTGATGAAATTGAGCGGTCTGGTGGCAAGTCCTGCCATTTGGACGCTTCTGGTTCGAAACCATTCAGGATCAGAGTTCGCTCTGATCCACCAGTCGATCGAGCAGCTTGTCCTGTAATTCCGCGCGGGTGGATGAGGAGCTGAGGCCCTTGATCACCTCGCGGAAGCGCAGCAGGGTGGGCTGATCCAGATCGTCGCGCTCGAGCAGAGTCTCCAGCACCTGCGCCTGGTGGTAGCTGCTGGACAGGTCTTCGGCCTGGTCGAGCACCGCCTTGAAGAAGGCGGCATCGGTCGGGGCTTTTTCGGTCAGCGCGATCAAGGCCTCGGCGGCGGTCGAGTCCGACGAGATGCGCCCCGCCGAGAGCGCTGCGCGGGTACACGCGGCGGCGCTGAGGGAGCGCCCGCGACTGAATGCAGCCAGCGCCTGACCGGCCTCGTAGGAAGAGGAGATCTCGTCGACCTCGTCGAGCCAGCGGCCGAGGTCGCGGTCGTCGGCTTGCGAGGCGCTCAGCAATGCGGTCAGCGCTTCGCGGCAGGTGTTATCGGAAGAGATCGAGCCGGCGGTCCGGTAGGCCAGCGCATGAACCGCCGCGGGCATGCGACCGGCCTCGGCGAGCGACCTGAGTGCTTCGCCGGCGTGATAGGAAGAGGACAGGCCGTCGACCGCGTCGAGGTAGGCGCGGTACAGGGCTTCGTCTTTGGGCGCTCGTTCGAGGATGACTTCCAGGGTTTCGCGCGAGGTGTGGTCGGAGGAGATCGCCGCGGCACTGGCAATCAGATCGACCGCCGCGGCGGAATCCAGCCGCCGCTGCCTGGCCAGTGTTTTGAGGGCCTCTCCGTGCTGGTAGCTGCCCGACAATTCGCCGGCACTTGCGGTGAGCGCGGCGCTCAGCGCGGCATCGTCGGGGAATTGGCCGGAGATCTGCTCAAAGAAATCTGCGCGTGAGGATTGGGAACTGACGTGTTCGTCGGCGAAGGCCACCGCCTCGACGAGCTCGGCGGCGGTAGGTTCGGCATGTTCCAGCAAGACGTCGAGTGCGATGCGCAGCGCCGACGAGGACTGCAGGTCGGCGGCCGCCTTGAGCAGCGCAGGGGCGCCGCCCTCGGTGGCGATGCGGGTGAAGCGCGACTCCACTCCCAGGGAGGTGCGGGTGGCCAGTTGTTGCACCACGTTGGCGAACCAGTCGAGGCCGTCGCCGTCGATATCCTGCGCGGCGCCGTTGCGTTGGTATTCGTATTGCGGCGCGTTATCGGCGCCCGAGGTCACGCGTAGTTCGTGCCCCTGCCCCATGCGCTCGCCAACCACGTGCAGAGAACTGCCCAGAGGCACGCGGGCGACGTCGTTGGCGGCGGCGTTGAACTCAAGATCGCCATGCACGCGCGCGGTGAAAACCTGGTCGCTGTCCTGATAGCGGCAGGTCAGCACCGCGCCGTTGCGGTTGATCTCGCTGATCTGGTCGCCGCTGATTGAAGTCCAGGTGGAACCGCCAGACCAGCTCGAGGAGCACGCCGGCAGCAGGGAAAGCGCCATCAGGGCGCCAAGGGTCGAGGATTTGATCATCTGCAAAGGGTTCCCTGTTGATTCGTGCCAGCGCCGCTTTCGTTGGACCGGCTCGGGCATCCGCGGGGTAAAATCCAGCATGGCCGCATGGTGTGTGATTCTTGCCTTGGCCGCCGCGCAGAGCCCGCCGGCGCAGCCCGCCTCCGGACCGGGCGGTAGCGATTATGCCCACGCGGCGGTGGTGCGCAGCCAGCAACGCAGCGGCGACCGCGCCTACTGGCTTTACGAGCCGGCTGCGCCGGCGCCCGCCGCTGCGCCCGTGGTGGTCTTCCTGCACGGTTATGGCGCCTCCGACCCGACTCCCTACGACGCCATGCTGCGCCATCTGACGCGCAAGGGGCACAGCGTGATCTATCCGCGCTATGGATCACTATGGAATCCGTGGGCTTACGAACGCAACGCGGCCGATGCGGTGGCTGACGGACTTGCGCTGCTCGCCACGCCGGGCCACGTGGCCCCGCTCAGCGGGCAGATCGCTTTCGCAGGTCATTCTCTCGGCGGGATCCTGAGTCTGCGCCTGGCGCAATTCTCCAATGCCCACGGCATTCCGTCGCCGCGCGCGCTGATCCTTCATGACGCTGCCGGATTCGACACCCCCGCCTACGCCTACATGCGCCTGGATGACCTGTCGGCGATTCCCTCCGATACGGTGCTGGTGTTGAATTGTGCGCAGACCTCGTTGCGCGATCACAACGCCACTGAGGTGTGGCGTCTGGCCTGGACCGGCACCGCGCAGATTCCGCGCAGCCTGCGCAACGCGATCGCCATTCCGACCGACCGCCACGGCAGCCCTGCGTTGATCTCGGATCACCTCGGTGCGCAAGGCGGCCCCGTCGACGCGATCGATTGGTACGGCTACTGGAAGTACACCGACGCCTCGCTCGACGTCGTCTTCCGCGGCACCCACCGCGAATATGTGCTCGACGACGGCAGCGAATTGCGCAACATGGGTTTGTGGAGCGACGCTGTACCGGTCAACACCGCCCGCACCGCAGCCGACTTCGGTTACTAGCGCCCGCTGCCGTAGTCAGCCGACTTTGCTTGCTTGCGCACCTTGCGGGTCTCAACCGAGCAGCGCGGCGGCGCACTGTTCGAGATCCTGCAGCGCCAGGTCGATGCGGTCCTGGTGGGTGCGGAAGGACAGTACGCAGATGCGCAGGGTGAAGCGGCCGCGGAGGCGGGTGGCGGTCAGGTAGACGTGGCCGCGGCGGTTGACCTGGTCGAGCCAGGCGCGGTTGAGGTCATCCTGCTGCTCGGCGTCAAGTTGCGCCGGCGCGAGGCGGAAGGCGAGCAGCGACAGCGCCGGCTCGGCGACGATTTCGATCTGCGGCAGCGCGCGCAAGCGGTCGGCGGCGTGGCGCGCCAGATCCAGTTTCTCGTCGAGAGCGCGGCGGAAGACATCGAGGCCGAGCATCTTCAGCGGTAGCCAGCATCGCATACCGCGGTTGCCACGCGAGAGTTCGGCCGACAGGGCGCAGAAGTCGACCAGGTCGGCGTCTTCCTGGTAGGGCGGCATGTAGTCGGCCGAGGTCGAATGCGCGCGGCGCAGCGCTTCGGAGTCGCGCACCAGCAGGCAACCGGTGCCGTAGGGCAGGAACAGGCTCTTGTGCGGGTCAAGAGTGATCGAATCGGCGCCTTCGATGCCGCGCAGGGCTTCGCGCCCGCGTTCGGTGAGCATGAAGAAAGCGCCATAGGCGCCATCGACGTGGAACCACATGCTCTCGCGCGCGGCGATCGCGGCGAGCTCGGGCAGCGGGTCGACCGCGCCGCTGTTGACGGTGCCGGCGCTGCCGACGATCAGGAAGGGCTGCAGGCCTTGGCGCCGGTCGGCGTCGATCTGGCGCTGCAGATCGGCGGCATCTATGCGAAATTGTCCATCGCTGGCGACCACACGCACCTGCTCGGGCGGGAAGCCGGCCAGCACCGCGGCTTTGCTCACCGAGTGATGCACCTGGTCCGAGGTGTACAAAGTGCCGTTGAGGAAGTCGGCTGGCAGTTTGTTGCGGCGCGCGGTCACCACTGCGGTCAGATTGGCCATCGAGCCGCCGCTGGTCAGGATGCCGCCGGAACGCGGCGCATGGAAACCGACGATCGAGCAGAACCACTGCACCACGTTGCTTTCCAGCTGCACCATGCCGGGCGCCGCCAGCCACACGCCGACGTAGCGGTTGACCGCGTCGGCGATCAGGCTGGCCACCGCGGTGTGGAACAGCCCCCCCCCAGGGACGTAGGCCAGGTAGCCGGGGCCGGCGGTGTTGAAGGAATGGGGGACGACGCGCTCGAACAACAGGTCGAGCAGCTCGGGGAAGGCGCTGCCCTGTTCGGGCGGACCCTCGGCCAGCGAACGCGCCAGTTCAGCGCCGCCTTCCCACACCGCCGCGGGCTGCTGCGGCAGCGACTCGAGGTAGGGCACGATGCGCTCCAGCGCCTGCCCGACCAGCGCGCGCATTTCCTCGGCCGAGGGCTCCAGCGGCCACGGACCGGCGTCGGACGACGGGCCGCTCACCGGCTCAGGTCAGCGCCGGGCTTTGAAAGCTCGGGCGGCGGCCCTCGATCAACGCGGACAGGCCTTCGAGCGCGTCGGCGTGGGCGAAGACCTCGGCTAGGTCGCGCAATTCGAGTTTCAGGGCGGCGTCGAGCTGCAGCGCGGCGCCTTCGTCGAAGAGGCGCTCGGCCTGCTTGAGGGCGTTGTAACTCTTGTGCCCCATTTTCTTGACCGCTTTTTCCAATACGGTCACGCCGCACGGGTCCGCTTCGCCAGAGAGGATCTGGTCGACGCTGTACTGCTCGAAGAAATCCCACAGCGGCTGCCAGTCGGCGTGGGCGCAGGTGACGGGGGCCGAGCGCGCGGGCGCCTTGCCGCGTTGCGCGGCGGTGGCGCAGGCTGCGTCGAGATCGCCGAAGGGCACGACTTCGTCGACCAGGCCGATCTGCTGCGCCTGGCGGGCCCCGAGGATCTGGCCGCTGTAGACCAGGTACTTGGCCAGCGGCAGACCGATGCGCCGCGGCAGCCGCTGAGTGCCGCCCAAACCGGGGTAGATGCCGATGCCGGTTTCAGGAAACCCAAGGCTCGCCTTGGGCGAAGCCACGATCCAGTCGCAGGCCAGCGCGGTTTCTGCACCCCCCCCCAAGGCCAGACCTTGGACGCGGGCCACTACCGGCTGGGTGGCGGCGCCGATGCGGCCGAGCAGTTGCTGGCCGCGCTCGGTGAACTCCTGGATCTGCGCGAAGGTGTCGGCGCGCAGATGGTCGACGAAGAACTTGATGTCGGCGCCGGCGATGAAGGCCTTGCCGGAACCGCCCAGCACCACACCGTGCTCAGCCTCGGCCAGCGCCATGTCGAGCGCGCTGGCGAGCTGGTCGGTGACCGCCGGGTTGAGCGCGTTCATCGCGTCGGGACGGTTGATCCACACCGACTTCAGCGGGGGGCGGTCGCCCAGCGCGACCAGATGAATGGGGATGCCGGCGTCGCCGGCGTCGGCCAGCAGCTTGGGCAGCGGCAGTTCCCAGCGCGTGGTGATCGCCTCGGCCAGCAAGCGCGCGCGCGCGGCACCGACCTGGTTGATCAGCTGGAAGGGCCCCTGCGACCAGCGCAGTCCGACGCGCGCACCGATGTCGCTGTCTTCGACGGTCGACACACCCTCGTCAACCAGCTGCGCGGCGATGTAGAAGACCACCCCGAGCAGGCGGTCGGCGATCTGGTCGTACTTGCTTTGGTCGGCGTCGCCGCTGAGATCCCAATTGACCTGGTGCACGTTGACCTGCTCCTGCAGGCGCGCGGCGGGCAGATAGAAGGGGTGCAATTGGTGCCCCAGGGTGGTGGCGGCGTGCATCGCGATCGGCACTCCGGTCACGTTCATCAATTCGAACGGCCCCATGCCGATGTCGAAGGCCTTTTTCGCCGCCCAGTCGATGGTGGCGATGTCGGCCACCCCCTCTTCGAGCAGGCGCACCGCCTCGTTGAGCCACGGCACGAAGTAGCGGTTGACGACGAATCCGGGCGCATCGGCGGAGTCGATTGGCGTTTTGCCCAGCGCTTCCTGCGCCGCCCAGGCCGCGGCGTAGGCGGCGGGGTCGGTGCCGTCGTGGGCGATGACCTCGACCAGTCGGTTCTTGGCCGGATGGAAGAAGTAGTGCAGACCGAGCACGCGCTCGGGGTTGGGCGTGACCTCGGCGACCTCGCGCACGAAGAAGGACGAGGTGTTGGTGGCCAGAATGCAGTCGGCGCGGGTCACGTCGCTGAGGCGCTGGAACACCAGACGCTTGACGTCGAGGTCTTCGAACACCGCCTCGATCACCATGTCGACGTCGGCCAGGCGCTGCCAGTCGCTGGTGCCTTCGATGCGGCCGAGAATCGCTTCCGCCTGCTGCGGGCGGAAGATCTTGCGCTCGACACCCTGCTCCAGCAGCGTACGGATGGTCTGCAGGCCGTTTTCGACCTTGTCGTCGTCGAGATCGACCAGAAGCACCGGGAATCCCTCGGTGGCGATCTTCTGGGCGATGCCGGAGCCCATGTTGCCGGCGCCGATCACGGCGAAATTCTGCACTTCGTATTGGCTCATGAATCGTTGCCGGGGTGCGTACAGACCTCGCGGCGCCCTATTCTATCGGTGCGCCCTTTGGCCGATCCCGCATGATCCGACTGCATCAGGTCCGTAAAAGCTACACCCGCAACGGGGAGACGGCGACCGTTCTGGACCTGCAGGAGTGGACCGTGGCCAGCGCTGAGCGGGTCGCCCTGGTCGGCCGTTCGGGCTCAGGCAAGACCACCCTGCTCAACCTCTTGTCGGGTCTGGTGCGGCCCGATTCAGGCAGCATCCACGTCGACGGCGCCGACCTCGCGGCGATGTCCGAAGCCGAGTGCGACCGCTTCCGCGCGGCGTCGGTGGGCTACATGTTCCAGACCTTCCACCTGCTCGGCGGCTTCAGCGCGCTGGAAAACGTCGAGCTGGGGGCGAGCTTCGCGCGGCGCAAGGCCGATCGCGCCGAGGCTCGCCAGTTGCTCGAGGGATTCGAACTCGGCTCTCATCTGCACCATTCCCCGAGCCAGCTGTCGATCGGCCAGCAGGCGCGGGTGGCGCTGGCGCGCGCGCTGATCGGCTCGCCGCGCCTGGTGCTGGCCGACGAACCCACCGGCGCGCTCGACGGATCGACCGCGGCGACCATCCTCGAGCTGCTGCTCGAAAACGCGAGCAAGCTCGGCACAACTCTGGTTGTGGCCACCCACGACCCCGGGGTGGCCGCCGCCTTCGACCGCATCGTCGAAGTCGAGGAGTTGCAATGAGGCTTCCCACCCTGGTGCTGCGCAACCTGCGCCGGAGACCGCTGGCCACCGCACTGACCTCGCTGTCGGTGGCGCTGGGGGTGGGCCTGTTCAGCATGGTCGGCGCGGTGCGCGACGCCAGCGAACAGGCCTTCCAGCGCTCGGCTGGCATCTGTGACCTCCTCGTCGGCGCCAAGGGTTCGACTCTCGAGCTGACCCTGAACGCGCTCTACCACATGGGCAACAGCCCAGGGAACGTGCCCTACGCGCTCTACCAGGAAGTGCGCGACACGCCGGGGGTGGAGTGGTGCGTGCCGCAACTGGTTGGCGATTCCTACCAGGGCCACCGCATCGTCGGCGTGACCGATCCCTTGTTCGATCAGTTGCAAGTCCCCGGCCACGGGCGCTTGACCTTCCGGGCTGGGGGGGGCTTCCAGCACAGCGGTGCCGAACTCGACGCCTTCCACCTGGAAGCCGAGCACCACGCCGCCGAGGAAGCGGGTGGTTCGCAGGAAGCGGCGCCGGCGGACGGACACGATCATGAGCTTGAAGAACTGGCGCAGGAAAAGGGCTGGTTTGTCGCCGTGCTTGGCGCCGAAGCCGCGCGGTCCACCGGGTTGAAAGTGGGCGACCACTTCCTGCCTGCGCACGAAGTCACCACCAACGGCAAGGCTCACGAAGACGCCGAAACCGAGGTGGTCGGCGTGCTCGAACCCACTGGCACGCCGATCGACCGCGCGATCTACATCCCGGCGGCGGCCTACTACGCGATCCAGGGCCACCAGGCCACCGAGGACACCACCTTCGGCGGCACCCGCGACCCGCTCGGCGTGTCGACCCTGCTGGTGCGCACCAAGCCGGGCATTTCCGGCATCTACCGCATCAATTTGTGGCGCGGACTCAACGACCGCCTCGACGCGCAGGCGGTCTATCCGGGCAGCGAGGTGCGCAAGCTGTTCGCGGTGATCGGCAACGTCGACGCGGCGCTGCGCCTGGTGTCGCTGCTGGTCGTGGTGGTGGCCCTGGTCGGCGTGCTGGTCGCGCTCTACAACACCATGGGCGCGCGCCGCCGCGAGTTCGCCGTGCTGCGCGCGCTGGGGGCGCGGCGCAGCACCATTCTCGGCCTGGTGATGGCCGAATCAACCGCCATCGCCCTGATCGGTGGGCTGCTGGGCATGGTCCTGGCCGGCGTCGGCGCCAGCGTGGCCGGCGGTCGTATCGCCGCAATGACCGGGGTAACGATCTCGCCCTTGCCCGATATGCAAGACTGGATGGTGCTGGCCGCGGTCGCGGTGGTCGGTGCTTTGGCCGGTTTGGTGCCGGCCCTGCAGGCCTACCGCACCGAAGCCGCCCGCACCCTGTCCTCCAACCTCTGAGCTCTTGAATCCCTACGCACCCCTTGTCGTGGCTCTAGTCACCCTTGCCGCCTTGGCGGGCTGCGGCGCAGAGCCCTCTCCGGATCCGCAAGCGGAGGCCGGCGCTGTCAGCGCGGCCGGAAGCAAGCAAGCGGAACCCGCCAACGCCCCTGGAGGCGAGCAAGCGGAGCCGACCAGCGCCACCGACCACCCGCGCCCTGAGTGGGCCGAGGTCGAGATCGATCCGCTGATGATCGCCTCGGAAATCGAACCCGAGGACTATGTGCGCGACATCCGCGCCGCCCTCGCCCACCACGGCACCAAAGAGGATCCGGTGCCGCTGTCGGTCGATTTCCTTGGTGGCTGGCTCTTCGATGAAACCAAGGACAACCCTTTCCCGCCGCACGTGCGCGCGGTGCACGGCGCCTACGTCACGATGAAGGGCTTCATGCTGCCCGACGTCGATTTCGAGGGCATCACCGCATTTCACCTGGTGCGCAGCTTGTGGGGCTGCTGTTTCGGCGCGCCGCCGCGCGTCAACGAGTTGGTCAAGGTCTATACGCCCGACCAGATCGGGATCGAATACACCTACAACACCCTCGAGATCGTCGGCCGCCTCGACGTGGTCTTCGAAATTGAGGACGGCCTGATCGAAGACCTGTACCGGGTGCACTGCGATTCCATCCTTGAGGGTGAATTCGATGACCCGCTGGCCCCTGAGGGCATCGATCCAGCGGAGCTGGCAGATCAGGCGAGGGAAATGGAGTTTTAACGGCTGGTGGCCACATGTCATGGCTGGGGATATCTTGGAGGTGCCCCCCCCGGACCCATGACACGACACCTCGCACTCTCCCTCCTTCTCGCCCTGCTATTGCCTGCGCTGGCTCCGGCGGCCGCTTCTGCCGCAGCCCAAGGCGACGGCGTCACCTTGCTGGCCAAGGTCGATCCAGGCTCCAACGCCAACGACATCTGGGGCTACACCGCCGGCGATGGTCGTGAGTACGCACTGGTGGGCACCGCCGGAGGCACCGCGATCTACAATTGCACGGTTCCGACGGCTCCCTATCTGACCGGCTTCATCAACGGGCCCGGATCGATCTGGCGCGACATGAAGACCTACGGCAACTATGCCTACGTGGTCACCGAAGGCGGCGGCGGGATGCAGATCGTCGATCTGTCCAATCCGGAAAACCCCACCCTGGTCAAGACCTGGGGCGCCAATCGTTTTGCCAACGCGCACAACATCGCCATCGACCTTGGCACCGGCATCATCTACGTCTGCGGTACCAACAACGGCGTCGTCATGTTCGACGCCGCGGCCAATCCGACCTCGCCGCCGCACGTCACCAATTACACCTCCCAGTATGTGCATGATCTGCACGTGCAGAACGGCTACTCGCACCAGGCCGAGATCTATCGCGGCGAGTACCGCATCATGGACATCTCCAATCTGCCCAGCTATTCCACCAAGGACCGGCAGCTGACTCCGGGGCGCTTCACCCACAGCGCGTGGGCCAACGAGAGCGACACCTTGGCCATCACCACCGACGAGGTCGGTGGCGGACGGGTGGCGCTCTACGACATCACCAACAAGAGCAACATCATCTATCGCGGGCAGTGGACCCCCGATACCAGCACGATTCCGCACAACGCCTTCATCATCGGCGACAAGGCCTACATCAGCTGGTACACCGAAGGTTTCATCTGTCTCGACATCAGCGATCCGACCAATCCGAAGAAGTTCGGCTCCTTCGACACCAGTCCCTACTCCGGCGGCAGCGGCTACCACGGCGCGTGGGGTTGTTACCCCTTCTCGCCCTCCGGCGTGGTCTACATCTCGGATATCGAAGAGGGTTTCTACATCCTCCAGGTCGAAGGCCCGGCGATCAATCTGGAGCACGCCGAACTCGGCAATACCAGCGACGAGGTCGGCCCCTACGACCTGTCGGTCGATGCCTCGCCGGTCAACGCTGGCGCCAGCGTCACCGCGGTCGACTGCTGGTACAAGGTCGAGGGCGGATCGTGGCAGAGCACGCCGATGTCCCAGGTCGGCGCCACCACCGAATGGTCCGGGTCGATTCCTGGCCAGTCGGCGCCGTCGATCGTGCAGTACTACTTTCATGCCACCGAGAGCAACGGCAAGGTCAACTGGTTGCCGGCCGGCACCGCGCCCGGCAACACCACCTACGACTTCATCGTCGGCACGCTGATCGACGTCTACGTCAACGATTTTGAAGGGGCCACCGACGAGGGCTGGACGCACGGTGCCGCATTCGGCACCGATGATTTCGAGCGCGGCACGCCGACCGGCAAGAACGGCCTCGGCGAGCGCCACCAGGGCATCCGTTGGTACGACCCGCACGTGGCCTTCTCCGGCAATAAGATCTGGGCCAACGACCTCGGCACCGGCGCCGATGACGGCGCCTACGACGAGAACAGCAGCAGCTGGCTCGAGTCGCCCTCGATCGACTGCTCCAACGCCGCGCGCACCACGCTGGTGTTCCAGCGCTGGCTGTCGGTCGAAGGGGGGGGCCACGACATGGCCCGCATCTGGGTCAATAACGACCTGGCCTGGGTCAGCCCGCAGTACTCAGGCGAACAGTACAACGTGACCGATTCGATCTGGTCGCAGATGGTGCTCGATATCTCCGGTCTTGCCGACGGCAACGCCGATGTCAAGATCCGCTTCGAACTGGTCAGCGACGAAGTCCTGTCCCTGGGCGGCTGGGGCATCGACGACGTCCGCGTGGTGGCGTTGGAGCCGGGCGATGGCACCGATTCGATCTTCCTCACCGGTCCGACCAGTGCCGACGCGGGCACCTCGGCCAACTACAGCTTCACCGATGCGCCGGCGAATGCGAGCTACTGGGCGCTGCGCAGCTTCAGTGCCGCGGGTTCGACTCAGAGTGGGCACGCCTTCGATCTGGGCAATCCGCTCACCGTGATCACCACCGGCACCACCGACGGCTCCGGCACCGGCGTCTTCGGTGGCAATCTGCCGCCCAGCGCCAGCGGCGTCACGGTCTACCTTGAACTCGCCGCGGTCGACGGACAGGGAGCGATCAAAGACTCCAACATGGTCACGCTGCAGATCCTGTAGGGGATCTGCAAGGTGAAGGTCCGGACTACTGAATGGTCCGGACCACCACGTTGGTTACCGCGGTCGGGCTGTTCGAGGGCCGCCACGCCTGCAGATAGACCACCAGGCCAGTGGTGCCGGGCGGAACCGTCTTGCTCAGCGTGGCTTGACCGGAGGCGTCCGCGGTCGCGCTGCCGAGGGCCACCAACGGGCCGGCAAGATCGAGCAAGGCGCCGCCGGTTTCCAGAGTGCGCCCCAGCGCAGTGGTCGAGGCGGAGAACTGGTAGCTGGCACCGGAATTGCCGTTGCTCACTTCCAGCAGCGCTGACTGATTCGAGATCAGTACGCCGGTACTCAGCAACGGGTAGTCGAGCGCGGCGCGGGTGACCGCCTTGCCGACGTTGGAGGCGGCGGGGGCGCCGACCGCCAAGCCGCTGTAGCCGTTGCCGACCAGGTCATTGGTGCCGGCAATAGAGGTTCCGAACTGGGCGCCGGTGCCAGGCCCGAATGCCTTCAGCAGCAGGCGCCCGCTGGGACCTGAGTAGGCGGTGACCATGCCTGCTGAGATGCCGGTGCCGCCGACCTTGCCCGCCATCGGCGACCCCACTACCAGATCCGAAATACCGTCGCCGTTGAGGTCGTGGGTGGCCAGGGAGAAGCCGAAACGGTCGCCGTCGTTTTCCTGTTCGAGGCGGTACAGCAGTTTGCCGGTGGCCCCGGAGCGGACATCGACGTAGGCATCCAATCCGAGGATGCCGGTGGCGTCGTTGACTCCGCTGGCGGCGTAGTCGGCCAGGCCGTCACCATCGATGTCGCCAAAGCCGACCACCGCAGTGCCGTAAAAGGCATCGCGCTCGCGGCCCTTGGTGCGGCGCATCGACGCGCCGGTGCGGCCGGAATAAATGCGCACTTCGCCGGCCTGCTGGGCGCCGATGTCGGCGAAGGGACTCGAGATCACCAACTCGGCAACGCCGTCGCCGTCTTGGTCGCCCAGCCTGGCCAACGCGTAGCCAAAGCGGTCCCACGCCTCTTCGCCGCGCAGGGTGTGGACCACCGTGCCGTCGGCGCCGGAAAAAACGCGGACCGCCCCGGAGGCAATCCCGGAGAAGCTGTCATCCGGCGCGCCGACGGCGAGGTCGTGGACGCTGTCGCCATCGATATCGCCGAGGCTGGCCATGGAGTGACCGAAGCGGTCCCAATCCGAGCTGCTGTGGTAGGAGCGGATCAGGGCGCCGGTAGCTCCGGAGTGCAGGTAGACCGCACCACTGACGAAGAGAAAGTTGTCGTCGCGCAGCGAGGCCACCGCCAGGTCGATCACGCCATCGCCATCCACGTCGCCGGCGGCAATGATCCGATTGCCGAACTGGTCGCCAGGATGTGGGCCGAGGATCACGTAGAGAGTGCTGCCGTCAGCCGCGGAAACGACCTCGACTGCGCCGCTGTTGTTTCCCGCACGGTCATCCCCAGGGATGCCGATGGCGATGTCGTCGAAGCCATCGCTGTCCAGATCATCGAGCCGGGCCAGCGCAGTGCCGAAGCGGTCGCCGGTCAGGCTGCCGTCCAGGTCGAAGCCCTGGGCGGGGAGCGCGGGAGCAAAAAGAAGGCCCAGCAGGACAGGCGGGGGGATGGCTCGCATACACTTATTGAACCAGATTGCTCGCGTTCTGCACTGATTTGCGCGCCGGAAAACCGGATCCAGCCCGGAATTCCGCCTTCCGCCTGAATCTCGAGACCGGCAACCGCAAGTCCAGCATGACCACTCCAGGGCCTCTCCGTGTCGCCGAAGCGCTGTCCACCCAGCCGCTGCTGGGTGAAGCGCTTGCCGAGGTCATTGACCAGGTCAAGGGGCAAGCCGGTGGTCATCTCGATATCGCGGTCTTGCACTATTCGCCACATTTCTGTGAGCAGGCGCAGCAGGCCGCCGAAGCCGTCCAGAGCGCGCTCAGTCCCGACGCCCTGGTCGGCTGCGCCGGTCTGGGCGTGATTGGCGGCGGGCGCGAGGTCCAGGACGGCCCGGCGCTGTCGCTGTGGGCGGCGCGCCTGCCCGGCGCGCGCGTGCAGGCCTACTCGCTCAGCGTGTCCCAGGCCGATGACCACGGATACGTGCACGGCTGGCCCGACGTCGACGCCGATGCCAGCGGCGTGCTGCTCGCCGACCCGCGCGGCTTCCCGCTGCGCCCTTTTCTTGATTCTCTGCGCCGCGGCGGGCGCTACCCGCAGGTCATCGGCGGCATCGCCAGCGGCGGCGAAGCGCGGGATGGCGGTCTGCTCATTTCCAACGACCAGGTCCTGGCCAGCGGTGCGGTCGGCTTCGTCATGGACGGCAGCATGCGGCTGACGCCGTTGGTGTCGCAGGGTTGCCGGCCGGTCGGCCCGGCCTTCCGCATTACCGGCTGCAAGGGCAACGTGGTCCAGCAGCTCGACGGTCTCCCGGCGCTGGAAACCCTGCGCAGCGTGCTCGACGAGCTGAGTAACGAAGAGTCCAGCCGTTTTCGCAACGCGCCGCACGTCGGCATCAAGGAATCTGACCACGGCGAGGAAGGTGGCGCGGGAAGCTATCTGGTGCGCGGCATCGTTGGCTTGAAGCAGACCGAGGGCGCTCTGGCCATCGCCGAAAACGTGCATCAGGGCATGCAGCTGCGCTTCCACACCCGCGACAGCACCGCGGCACACGATGACCTCGAAGAGCGGCTGAGCCTGCAGTCCGGCTTCTTCGAGCCGCCGATCGGCGCCCTGCTCTACACCTGCACCGGTCGCGGCACGCCGATGTTCGGGCAGAGCGGTCACGACATCGACCTGATTCGCCATCACTGGCCGGATATTCCAGTGAGCGGTTTCTTCGCCGCCGGAGAAATCGGTCCGCTCGCCGGCCGGCCCTACCTGCACGGCTTCAGCGCCTGCCTCGGCCTGCTGATGCCCTACGACGGCGAATAAGGGGCGGTCAGCGCGGCGGGTCGTCGAGAGCGGCGGCGATTTCGCGGCCGCGTTCGATGGCCGGGATGATCCCGGTGCCGACGAAGGCGTCGCCGCCGAGGTGCAAGCCCTTCATCGGGTCGAGTTCAGCGGCGACCGCGGCGACCGCTTGGGCGTGGCCGAGCCCGATGTGGGCGACACCGCCGGGTACGCGCCGCACCCAGCTGCGTTCGGGGCGTTCGCGGGCACCGACCCAGGTCTGCACGCTTTCGACCGAGGTGCTCACCAGCTCATCTTGGGTCTGTTCGAGCACGCCTGGGAAGCGTTCGCCGCCGAGCAGACAGCGCAGCAGCAGGTGACTCTCCGGCACGTGTTGCGGGAAGATGGCGTGGGCGAACTGCACTGAAAGGACCGGCGCCGGGTGATCGAGCGGGGCCAAAATGCCGAAGCCGGCGCAGGCGTCGGCGACCTGTTCGCGCGGATACAGCAGAGAGACCGAAGCCAGGCCATTGCCGCGGAAACGATCGAGGCTGTTCTCGCCCTCGGACAGGAACTGGCGCAGGACGTAGGCGGTTTGATGCACCGGCAAGGCCACCGCCAGCTGGCGGGCCGAGGCGATGACCCGGCCCTGCTGGTAGACGAACCACCAGCCGGCTTCCCAGACCACCGAGTCAACCGGGGTGGATGGCCGGAAGCCCTCTCCAAGGCTGCGCACCACCGCTTCGCTCCAGTCGCTCATGCCGCCGGCGAAACTGCGCACCTTGGCACCGAACAGCTGCGGGTGGCGTTTCATGGCCTTGACCACCGAGCCGTATTTGAGTTCGGCCTGGGCTATTTCAGGCAGCGCCGCGGTGATCGACATGGTTTCGGGGTCGGCGGCGAACAGGCCGCTGATCACCGGACCCGCCACCTTGCGCGCGAAGCCCTCGCCGAAGCGGCGGCGGAAGAACTCGAAGGCGGTTTCCTCGTTGTCGTCGGGGGCAAAATCCGCCCACGGCTCCGCCGCGGCGCGGATCTTTTCGCGCGGTCCGAGGACCGCACTGCGCAACAAGGCCCCGGCGCTCTGCGGGAAGGGCACCAGGCGGTCGCGGTGAATCAGGTAGCGGTGGCTGTCGCCGACTTCGGATTCGATCGGCTGCAGGCCGAGCGCGGCGACCGATTCTTCCAGCGCCGGCGAGGCGCCGATCCAGCCGACCGGACCCTGCTCGATGACGCACGCGTCGCCGCGGTGACCGATCCGCTCGCGCACGCTGCGCATGCGCCCGCCGGGCTGATCCTCGGCTTCGAGCAGCAGGACCCGCTGTCCGGCCTGCTGCGCGAACCACGCCGTGGACAGACCGCAGGGGCCCGCTCCGACCACGATCAGGTCAGGGTTTTCGGACTTTGCCATAGACCTCGGGTCAACCAGGCGGCCAGCCCAGGGCGCGGCCGCCGAGCACGTGCAGGTGCAGATGGAAAACCGACTGTCCGCCGTCGCCGCCGACGTTGGTGACGACGCGGTAGCCACCGTCTTCGAGCCCTTCCTGGCGCGCCACCCGGGCGCACACCTGGAGCAGATGGCCGAGCAGTTCGGTGTCGTTTTCGCCGACTTCGGCGAGGCTGACCAGGGATTGGCGCGGGATCACCAGCAGGTGTACCGGCGCCTGGGGTGAGATGTCGCGAAAGGCGACCGCGCGCTCGTCCTGGAAAACCAGCTCGACCTCGGTCTCGCCGCGGGCGATGGCGCCGAAGATGGTGTCAGTCACCTTGTCCCTCCAGGATCTGCTGCCACGCGGTCGAATCCAAGGCTTCGGCCTCCTCTTCGAGCAGGACCGGAAAGCCGTCTCGAATGGGGTAGCGCAGGCGCGTTTCCGGATCGGTGGAAACGAGCCAATCTCCTTTCTGGACAAGCTCTTTACGACTGACGGGGCAACGCAGGATGGCCACGAACTCAGGGTCGAGGTCAGGCATGGCCCCCAGTATGGCAGGACCGCCGCCGGGCCGACACCCCGCTATCCTTTTGC
>JAJFFB010000132.1 GCA_021776925.1 Planctomycetota bacterium
CACCGGCGCGATCATCGCCGCGAGCACCACCAGCATTCCGGAGGCCCTGGGTGAGCCGCGCACCTGGGACTACCGCTACTGCTGGCTGCGCGATTCTGTGTTCACCGTCGAGGCGCTGCGCCGTCTTTCGCACTTTCAAGAGGGACGCAGTTTCCTGCGCTTCGTCATGGATGTGGCGGAAAGCGGTCCGCTGCAGCCGCTTTACGGAGTTGGCGGCGAACGCGACGTGCCTGAAATCGAGTTGCCGCACCTCGCCGGCTACAAAGGGACCGGCCCGGTGCGCGTCGGCAACGCCGCCGCCGAGCAGTTGCAGACCGACCTGATGGGAGAGGTTGTGTTGTGCCTGCGCTCGATGCTGCTGGACGAACGCGTCGATTTTCGCGATCCGGGAGTGTGGATGCCGCTGCTTGAGCGCATGGTGCTGGAATCCGTTGATGCCTTTGATGTCCCCGACCTTGGGATCTGGGAATACCGCGACCGGCCGCTGCTGCACACCTTCTCGCGCGCGATGTGCTGGGCTGCGGCTCACCACGGCGCTGCGGTTGCGCAATTCCTCGGGGAACAGCGCAAGGCAGATGCGTGGCAGACCCAAGCCGATGCGATGCGCGAGCAAATCCTGGAGCGCGGCTACAACCAGGAATTGGGCATGTTCACACAGGCCTTCGACGGCACCAATGCCGACGCAGCCATCCTGTTGCTGCCTTCCATCGGGCTGCTCTCGGCACAGGACCCGCGTTTTCTTTCCACTCTTGAGAAGTACCGGTCCCTGCTGGTGCGCGAGCGCGGGGTCATGCGCTACGTCCACGAAGACGACTTCGGCCACCCGGCGAGCACTTTCACCATCTGTTCGTTCTGGTGGATCGAGGCTCTGGCGCTCGCCGGTCACCTCGACGAAGCGGTCGAGACCTTTGAGCGCGTGGTGTCTCACGCCAATCCACTCGGTCTTTTCAGCGAAGACGTCGACGCCGCCACCGGCGAGCTGCTGGGCAATTTCCCGCAGGCCTATACCCACGTCGGCTTGATCAACGCGGCGATGACCATCGGCACTCTGCAGCGCGCCAAGCACGGGCATTTTCACGCCTGGACCTGATTTTTTTGAAAGCGAAGCCCTTACAGTGGCGGGAACCCTAGTTTAAAGACAAACGACTCATGCCGACTCCCCTCTCCCCCCGGTCAGTTCCCCTTTGCTTTCTGTTGTTGCTCGCCATTGCCTCGTCGTGCGGCAAGGAGGAAGAAACGACGGCTCGGGCTGAAGTCCTGTTTGAGCGCGAGGCCGCACGGCCGGTGGGCGTGGTCGGTGAGAATCTGGACCTCAAGAAGAGCAGTCACGACGACTGGCCCACCGAGATCCTGCACGACAACGCCAAGCATTCGCTGAAGGAACTGTTCCACGCCATGCTCGACGGTGACTTTGACCGCAGCCGCGCGGCCACCGTCCTGGCGGAAGACTTCGCCGGCGCCTCTGCGCTGCAGCCAGCCACTCTTGAGGTGGTGCGCGAAACGGGTCGTCTGCAGGTACGGCGCGAAAGCGCGGGCGCGCTCGCGCCGAGCGGAGAGGGCGGTGAGGGGGGGCGCAACGCGTTCCTGCAGCAGGTCGAGGCCATGTCGAAACAATTCGGCGGCAAGCACGCGCACGCCGACTTCAAGATCATCTCGGTCGATCCGCAAGACGCCGCCCACTTCGCCACCCACGTGCTGGTGCAGATGCACGGGCTCGAGGGCGGACCCTTGCTGGCCAACATGGACTGGTCGGTGGTGTGGTCGGGTACCCCCGAAGTTGAACTGCCTACCATCCACAGCCTGCAACGCAACTTCTACGAAGAGATCGAAGCGCCGCAACCGCTCTTCGCCGAACTCACCGAAGAAGTTTTCGGCGCCTTCCCCTTCTTCGCCCGTGACTTCCTGCAGGGTTCCGCCGATCTGTACCGCCGCAGCGACCGCCTCAGTGGCAATTCAATGATGGGATGGCAGGGGCTTGCGGTTGGAGATGTCAACGGCGACGGTCTCGATGATCTCTACATCTGTCAGCCGGGCGGGCTGCCCAACCGACTGTTCCTGCGCCAGGCCGATGGCCGTGCCACCGAGACCGCCGAGGCTGCCGGGGTGGCTTTCCTGGAAAACTCACGTGCTGCTCTCTTGGTCGATCTGGACAACGACGGCGACCAGGACCTGGTTGTGTCGATGGGCTCGCACCTCGTCATCGGCTACAACGACGGCCGCGGAGGCTTTGCGGGGCTGACCCCGGTGACTCCCGATGGTGTGTCCTTCGTGCACTCGCTGACCGCGGCTGACTACGACCAGGACGGCGACCTCGACGTCTACGCCTGCCGCTACAACACCGGCGAGAGCGGTGCCCTTGGGGGGGGGCTGCCGGTTCCTTACCACGATGCCGACAACGGCGGTCGCAACGTGCTGCTGCGCAATGACGGTCGTTCCGCTGCAGATCCGGGCCAGGCCGGGCGCGGCATCTTCACCGACGTGACCTCCAGCGTCGGTCTGGAGCAGAACAACTCCAAGTTCAGTCTGGCATCCGTATGGGAAGATTTTGACAACGACGGAGACCTCGACCTGTTCGTGGCCAACGATTTCGGCCGCAACAACTTTTACCGCAATGACGACGGGCGCTTCACCGACGTGGCCGAGGCTGCCGGCCTCGGCGACCTCGCCGCGAGCATGGGCGCCACGGTCAGCGACTACGACCGCGACGGCGATCTCGACCTCTATCTGTCGAACATGTTCTCTTCCGCCGGCTTGCGGATCGCCTCGCAAGAAGACCGCTTCAAGAGCGACAACGAGCAAGAGCGCGAAGCCTTCCTCAGCCACGCCCGCGGCAACTTCCTTTTCTCCAACAATGGCGACGGCACCTTCAGCGACGTCACCGACGAGGCCGGTGTGTCGCTCGGGCGCTGGGCGTGGGGCGCTCGTTTCGTCGATTTCGACAACGACAGCTACGAAGACCTCTACATTCCAAACGGCTTCATTACCGGGCCCGACAAGGACGACTTGTGAAGTTTCTTCTGGCGACGCGTGACGTCGCAATCGCCCGAGAGTGAAACCGCCGCCGAAGCCGACGAATACCTCGCCGCCTGGGAGGCGCTGTCCCACCTGATCATGGAGGAAGGCGGATCCTGGAGCGGGCGCGAAAAGAACTGTGCCTATCTCAACCTCGGCAACGGCCGTTTCGCCAACGTTTCGCCGACCACCTCGGCCGACTATCCCGACGACGCGCGCGCGGTCGCGGTGCTCGACTGGGATCAGGACGGCCGCTTGGACCTGGTGCTGAAGAACCGCACCGGTCCGCGTCTGCGCCTGCTGCACAACCGCTCGACCGACAACAATCCATGGCTGCGTCTGCGCCTGCGCGGCACCGGCGCCAGCAACCGTGACGCGATCGGCAGCCTCGTGACCCTGACCCTGGCCGACGGCAAACGTCTGGTCCAATCGGTCCACGGTGGCGACGGCTACCTGTCGCAATCGACCAAGACCCTCCACTTCGGCCTGGGCGATGGGAGCGAAATCCAGGGCTTGCAGGTGCGCTGGCCGGATGGCCAGGTCGAGGAATTCCCGCTCCCCGACACGCGCAAGCAATGGCTGCTGGTGCAGGGCAGCGGGGTGCTCAGCGAGCAGGCGCGGCCAGCCCTGGCGCGCTTTGCCGGCTTGGATCCCAGCCCGGCCTCGTTGCAGGTCGAATCCTCACACCGCATCGTCCTGGCCGACCGGCTGCCGATGGCCGAGGTGCCGCTGCCCGCCTACGAAAATGCTGCGCGCAAGGTGGGTGACCTCAGCGGCGGACCGGTGCTGATCAACATGTGGGGCACCTGGTGCGTCGGCTGCCAGAAGGAACTCGCCGAATTCAAGCAATCCGCCGCCGAACTCAGCGCCGCGGGCCTGCGCATCATCGCGATCAGCAACGATGAAGCCGACCAACAGGACCTGGCGCAAAAACGGATCACCACCTTCGGCTTGCAAGACGCCGCCGGCCCTGCCACCGCAGAGTACCTCAAGGTCCTGGCGCTGTTGTACGACGAACTGCTCGGTGCCAACGCGCCCTCGGTCCTTCCCACCAGCTTGTTGTTGGATGACCGCGGACAATTGTGCGTGATCTATCAAGGGCCGGTAGAACCCGCTCAACTGCTGAGCGACGTTGCCGCCCTGCGCCGTGCTCCGGCGACCGCGCGCTTCACCGGTACTTTGCAGGAAGGCCGCTGGCTTTCGGTCCGGGTGCGCGACTTCGCCGGCCTCGCCAACGGCTTGCGCCAGGCCGGCTTGAACGACCTGGCCGCCTACTACACCACCTTCGCCGAGCGCGACGCCGAACGCCACCGCGAGGCCGCCGGCGGATGATGGGCTGGCAGTCCAGCATCAAACGCTAAGGCGCAGGCTGGTTCAATCCTGAGCGTCGATGGCCAGCGGCCACAGGTCCGCGCGGGTGCGTTCCTGCATCATCGCGTGCAGCATCTGCTGCGAGATATCCGGGTGCTGCGCCGCCAGGTCGGTACGCTCGCCCGGATCTTGTGCCAGGTTGTAAAGCTCGACCGCGGCGGAGGCGTCGCGTTTTACTCCTTTACGCACCGCCTTCCAATCCCCCTGCAGCAGCGCCTGGGCCCCTTTGCCTTCGTGGAACTCCCAATAAAGAGATTCGTGAGAACTCTGCGGCTCGCCGAGGAGTTCAGGCACGAAACTCAAACCGTCGCAGTCCTCTGGCACTTCCACTCCGGCGAGCTCGCACACGGTCGGCAGAAAATCCCAGAACGCCGAGGCGTGGCCACTGACGCTGTTTTCTGCAACCTGTCCGGGCCACCACGCGATCATCGGCACGCGGATGCCGCCCTCATAGAGGTCGCGTTTGACCCCGCGAAAGGGCCCGTTGCTGTCGAAGAAGGCCGGATCGGCGCCGCCCTCGCGGTGCGGGCCATTGTCGCTGGTGAATAGGACCAGGGTATTGTCGGCCAGGCCGCGGGCGCGCAGACGGTCCAGGATCAGGCCGACGTCGCGATCCATGCGCGTGATCATGCCGGCATAGGCAGCACGCGGAGTCTCCTGCGCGGCGTAGTGTCCGCCCGCGAAGGGGGTCTCTTCAAAGGCTCCGAGGAAGGGCGCGATGACTTCATCGGGAGCCTCCAGCCCGGCGTGCGGGATGGTGAAGGGTACGTATAGGAAGAAGGGGCGCCCTTCTTCCTGCTGATCAAGAAAGGCGAGGGCGTCTTCGGTCATCAGTTCGTGACTCCAGGTCCCCATTGCCAAGGGCAGGCGCAGGTCATCACGGAACAGATGGTCGGGGTAGTAGCTGTGCGCGTTGCGCTGGCAGTTGTAGCCGAAGGAATGGTCGAAGCCCTGCTGCAAGGGTGCGCCCTCGCCGTCTGGCGGACCCAGTCCCCATTTTCCCACCACCGCGCAGCGGTAACCGGCGCCACCGAGAAGTTCGGCGACGGTGACCTCGGCGGCCGCCAGCGGCTGCTGTCCGATCGGGCGTTGGGCGCGATTGCCGCGCACCCACGCGTGGCCGCTGTGCTTGCCGGTCATCAGCACCGCGCGGGAAGGCGCGCACACCGTGCTGCCGCTGTAGTGCTGGGTGAAGCGCATGCCTTGCGCGGCCATCCCATCGAGGCGCGGGGTGGTGAAGCGCTGCTGCCCATAACAGCTCAGATCACCCCAGCCGAGATCGTCGGCGACGATCAGCACCACGTTCGGCGCCTTGGGGGGGGGCGGGGCAAAGCGCTCGACCCAGATCGGGGACGACCACGCCTGGTTGCCGTCGTTCAGCACCACGTGCAGGTAGTACCAGTGCTCGCCTGCGGCCGGGATTGCGGCGGTCCAGGAGCCTTGCATGCTGGACTTGGTGTAGCCCAGGTGGGAAGGGGCCCACACCTCGCCGTCGCGGATCAACTCCACCCTGCGGATGGTGGAGGAGGCTTCGATTTCGTAGCGGAAACGCAAGCCGGTCTGCGCGGTGCGCAGGCGTTCTCCCATCCACGCTTCGCCGCCGCCGTCGCGCTCGCAGCGCAATACCAGCGACAGCGGTACGGTCGAGCCGAAGGTGCGCCGCTGCTGCAATGCCCGGAAGATGCCGACACGATCCGCGCCCGGGGCCCACACCCCGGCATAACTGGCGCTGGTCGACATGTGGTCGCTGCTGGCGATGAAGCCCAGATGGTGGCCGTGGTCGAGCCCTTCGTGGGCGTGCGTGGGTCCGTGGTCGGGTTCGTCACGCAGGCCCTGGTAGATCTCGAGCAGCGGGCGTTTGCGGTCGTTCTGGTACTCCCACAAATCGCCCTGGAAGGGATTGTGCGGGATGGTGAAGGTGTCGGCGTCGTCGATATCCTCCCAGAACTCGGGCAGTGGCGGGGGGTAATTGCGCAGCATGTCGTCGCGCAGCGAGATCACGTTGTGGTCGGTCTGTCCGTGGCTGCGCTCGTAGGCGAAATAGGGGAAGAAGGAGCCGCGCAGGCGGTGGCGCGTGACTTCCTTGGTGGAACGCCACCACAGCAAGGACTGCACGTCGCCGCGCGCCAGGTCACGGCTGTGATCGGTGACGCCGAGGAAGTCCAGGCCGGCGGCGTCGATGGCGTAGCGGTAGGCGTCCTCGAGTGAACCGTCGTAGTAGGAAAAACATAGCGACAGATCGGTGTGGCGGTGCAGGTCGCCGAAGAAGAGCTGCATGCCGTCGTTCTCGACCGGGGCGCGGCGCGGCTGCGGTCGCGCCACGGAAATGGTCGGAGTCATCGGCCCAGGTGTCGGGGCAGGGGTGACCGCCTGGTGTGCATGGCCGAAGGCAACCCCGGCGGCAAGCGGATCCTTGCGCCGGTCGCTGCGTCCAGCGGTCCACAAGGCTTGAATTCCATCCGCGCCCGGAACCAGCGCCAGCCGCTGCATGCCGTCTCGCTGCGGACTGGCAAAGCCCTGCAGCACCGACCAGCCGTCCGCGCCGAGGCAGCGCGCGTACAGGCGCCAGCCCTCTTCGATGTGGTGCACGGTGGGATCGGGACAGCCGAGCTGGTGGTTGCCGTAATGGCGGTAGACCAGCCACGGCCGTTCGGCTGCGTCGACCGCGAGTTCAGGGCGTTCGTAATAGATGCCAAGATCCTCGACACCCTCGCGCTGTCCCAGATCGCGCGGCCGTTGGAATCCCGGCATCGGCACCTCGACCAGCTTTGCGCCGTGCGACCGGATTTCGGCCAGTCGCAGGCGCCGCGTGCGGTGCAGCGGACCGTAGTCATCGCGCACGTTGTTCCAGTCGTAGATGCGGCCGCGGAATTCCATGCCCCAGCTCGGCCCGCCTTCTTCCCACGCCGCCCACACGCGCCCGGCCGGGCTCTGCGCCAGGCGCACGCGGCCCTGGAAGTTGGGACCGCCGGCAAGAAGTCCCGGGGCGCCGAAGTTGCTGCCGTCGCTGCTCCAGCGCATCACCACGTCGTAGCTTGAGCCGTTGAAGCGGTCCCACGCCACCACCAGAGCGCCGTCGCCGGCCTGGGCGAGGGCCGGCTGCCAGTCACCCAAAGGATTTTCACTGAGCTGTTGCACCTGGGCGAGCTCGATGCCGGAGCCATCGTTCTTCGCCGCCGCAAAGCGGGCGCAGACGTCGAACTGCCCGTTGCTGTCCTGTTGCCAGACGAAGGCGAGGCCGCCGCTGGCGGCCGCGAGGACTCGGTGGGCGATGGCGTTGCCCGGTCCCTGGCTGATGCGAAGGGGGTTGCCAAGGCCCTGGCTGGGGGAGAAGGACCGCGCCTCAATCCGCCATTGGGCGTCGATGTTGTCCTGGATCTCATAGCTCAACCACGCACGCCCGCGCGTGTCCACGGTCAGCGTGGGGCGCGCCAGCCTTCCTTGCACGGTGCTGTGCTGCTCCTCGATCACGCTACCGTCTTCCTTGAGCGCAGCAAGGACGACGCGGTCGCCCGCGCCGGGGGTGAACTGCAGACGGCAGCTCCACAACTGCGATCCCAGGCGTGCCAGGTGCGCTTGATAGGCACCCTCTGCGGCCACCAGGTGGTCCTCCAATTCGACCTCAGGCTGGTCATAAAAGTAGTGGCTCGCCTTTTGTTGCAGCGTGGTCGATACAGACTCAGCCTCTGAATTTAACTCTGACTCCGACCCCGACTCAAACTCCGACTTCGACCGAGGCATCGGCGCGTGGTTGCGCTCTCTCCAAGCCTGCAGGTCAGCCAACAAGGATGCCTTGATCTCCGGGAGATCGGCCGACAGGTCGTGGCTCTCGCCTGGGTCGTCGATCAGGTTGTAGAGTTCGGCGCTGCCGGTCTCGAAAAACTCGATCAACTTGTAAGGACCGCGGCGGATGGCCCCGCACGGGGTGCTGCGCCAGGTGCCGTTGCGCCCTTCGAGGTATCCGGGGAAGTGCCAGTACAACGAGCGCGGATCCACCTCCTTGACCTTGCCGGTCCACAGCGGGCCGAGATCCGCTCCCTCCAGGCTCTGGCCGGAAGGACCGAATCCGCCGATCATGCCAAGGAAGGTGGTGTACAGATCGAGCACGTGCACCGGATGGTCGTCGACCGCGCCGGCGGCGACGCGGCCCGGCCAGCGCACGATCCATGGCACACGGATGCCGCCCTCGTAGTACATGCCCTTGCCGCCGCGCAGCGGACCGTTGTGGGTGAACTCGACCTGGTCGATGCCGTTTTCTTGGTAGCCACCGAGGCCGCCGTTGTCGGACAGGAATACCACCAGCGTGTTCTTGCTCAAGCCGAGCTGCTCGAGGCGCTGCAGCAGGCGACCGATCTGGGTGTCCATGGCTCCGACCAGGGCGGCATAGCGCGGGTTGTTCTGCTTGCCGAGCGCATCCTTGTCGCGGTACTTGTCGGCGCTGCCGGGGGGGGGCTGGATCGGCGAGTGGACGGCGTAATAAGGCAGGTACAGGAAGAACGGCCGGTCGTCCTGATCTTCAAGGAAGTCGATCGCCGCATCGGTCAGAGCAGTGGTGAGGTGGGTGCCCTCGCCAGCGCTTTCCAAGCCTTCGATGCGTTTCTTGCCTCGCGCATAGGGCCACATATAGCTCGGCGGGTGACCGAGTTCCGAACCGCCGACGTTGACCGCAAAGCCCTGCGCTTCCGGCTGCGTGCGCTCGCCCCCTCCGAGGTGCCACTTGCCGAAATGTCCATTGCGGTAGCCGGCGTCGCGCAAGGTTTCGGCCAGGGTCACGATCACTGGCGCCAGCTCGGTCTGGTTGGGCGGAGGCTCGAGCTTGCGGTCTTCGGCCTTGCCGCGGGCGCCGGAGCCGACGGTGTAGATGCCGGTCCAAGGCGAACTCTGGCCGCTGAGCAGCGCCGCTCGCGTGGGCGCGCAGTTGGCTGCCGCCGCGTAGGCGTGGCGGAACAGGGTGCCGTCGCGCGCGAGCTGATCGAGCACCGGCGTCTGGTGAAAGGTGGAACCTGTGCAGCCGAGGTCGGCGTAGCCGAGATCATCGGCCAGGATCAGCAGGATATTGGGCCGTTCCTGCGCTGCATGGGCCGTTTGCGCTGCGTATGGCGGTTGCGCTGCGGGCGGTTGCGTGGGCCAAGCAGGCTGGGCGGCCCCTGCAGCGGCGGCGCAAACGGCGGCCACGAAGGGGACGTTGGGAATGAAAGACAATGCTGCCAGGAACTGGATGCGGGGGATGCAAGACATCGCTGCCCACCAGCCTAGCTGCCCGCGGAGAGGGTCGGTCCGACCCGTTCAGTCCAGGATCGGACGCAGACGAATGTGGCGAAATTCAATCACCGCGCCTTCGGACTGCAGGGCGATTGCGCCAGCGGACTCCTCGCACCAGGTGGCGTGGTTCTGCTCATCACCGTTGACCACCAGGTGCAATTCACCGTGATCCATGCGGATGCGGTAATGATTCCATTCACCCAACGGCTTCTCGTTGCTGGGCAGCAATTTCACCGTGCGCCGCCCGCTGGTGCGGCCGCTCTCGACGCGCATGCCGACCTTGTCAATGTTCCAGATGTCGCCGGCGTTGCCGGAGTGCAGCTGGGCTTCGATCGAACGCGGCCACACCTTGTGCGGTTCCTGCACGCGCAGCAGCACGCCGGAATTGCCCGGACCTTCTGCCGGGTCGAAGCGCCACTCCAGGGTCAGTTCGAAATTGGCGTAGGAGGCCTCGGTGTACAGGTAGCCCGCCGGCTTGCCTTCACAACGCAGCACACCATCGCGCACGCTCCACAGCGCCTGCGGATCCGCGCCAGCGGGCAGCTGCCACGACCATCCGCCGAGGTCGCTGCCGTTGAACAGTGCCACCTCTTCTCCGAAGCGCGGCTCGGCTCGCGGATCATCGAGCAGGAAGGTCGTGAGGTCGGCAAGTTGCTGCGCCCCCAGGCCCAGCGTTGTCGCCGGCGGCATGGTCGAGAGTGCCTGCTGGGTGCGGCTCTCGATTTCGTCGGCGGCGAGGACCATGCGGCGCCCGCTGAGATCACGCAGCACCACCCGCTCGCCATCGGCGAGGATCGCGCCGGCCAGACGGCGGCCGTCCTTCATCACCAAGGTCCAGGAGTCGTAGCCGAAGGCGATCGCCGCGCTCGGGTTGAGCATCGCGTCGAGCACCTCGGTGCGCCCGTATTTGGATGCGATGGCGGTCAGGTCTGGGCCGATCGCGCCGCCGAGGCCTTGGCGGCTGTGGCACACCGAACAGGTCGCGGTGGTTTGGAAGAGGAGCTGACCGCGACCGACATCGCCTTGCATCGCGGCGAGTGCGATCAGCGCTGGGAGCTCCTGACCGGCTGGCGTGGTCCGCGGGTAGAGTTCGCTGGCGAGCGCCCGTACGGACAGATCGCGGTGATCCTGCAGGGGTGCGCGTAGCGCCGCGCGCACCGCATCAGGCAACTCTCCGCTGCGCGTCTTTTCGAGCAGGAACAAGGCACCGGCAACGCTGTCGGCGAGGGCCACCGCGGCGTCGGTCTCGCCGTTCAAGGCGCGTTGCTGGCCTTCCACATCGGCGCTCGCCTCCGCCCGTGTTTCAATCTGCACCGCAAAGCGCAGCGAAGTGTTGGATCCGTTCTGGCTCAGGCCGCCGTCGTCGGCGGCGCACGCGGCAAGCAGGCGCGTAGCACCGGCGGGCACCGCTACGGAGATGCGTGAGTGCGCGTGGGTGCCGATGCCGTTGGCCACCTCGGCACCACCGACGCGCAGGGGGCTGCCGTCGCAGGAGCGGTTGCGGTGGACTTCTCCCCACTGGGCCTCGGCGCTGCTCCACTCGAGTTCGGTGAGCGGGATCGCGCCACTCTCGGTTTCGAAGTGGGGGTGCAGCCACACCGCCCAGTCGTAGGAGTTGCCGTCGCCCGCGTCCTCGACCTCAAGCCACACCACCGATGCGTTGCGCACGTCGATTTCAAGTTCTTCGCTACCCTCGGAAAGGGGCGCGCTGCTCCACACGCGTTCGCTCTCTGCGTAGTCGCCGGCCAGGGTGCCGGCGAGTCCGTAGTTCTTCCAGGCGAGGTCGGCGTTGCGCCGCACCCACCAGCCGGCGAGACCACGCAACTCATCTGGGCCGGCCAGGGCAAGGCCGACCATAGACTCGGCGGCCTCGCGCGAGGGCAGATGAGCGAGCGCGTCGAGCGCGCGGCGCCGTTGCGCCAGCGGCCGTGAGGGGTCGCTCAGCTGATCGAGCAGGAAAGGACGTGCCGATTCGGGGTGCAGGCGCCAGGCCAGGGCCAGCAGTCGCTCGCTTCGGGAGCCCTCGCCCCCGGCGGCGAGCAGCGCGGTGAACAAGGCGTCTTCCTTGCCGCTGGCGCCGAGGCCCAGAGATTCGAGCGCGGTGCGGTCATCGGCGTCGAGGAGCGTGGCGAACTGCAGCAGCAGATCCTGGCATTGCTCCCATTCGAGATCGCGCAGCGAAGCGGCCACGTGGGCGCGCACCCAGGCCGAGGGATCGGCAACCATGCGCTGGGCGAGTTGCGCGTGCTCTTCGGTGGCGGCGAGCAAGGCGCGATAGGCGGTCAGGCGCACGCGCGCATCTGGGTGGTCGAGCGCGGCCTCGGCGCGGCTGCGCGTGGTCGGGTCGGCCGCCCACGGCCACAGGCGCCGGGCCAGCCCGGTGTTGTCGCCGGGTGCCGCCGCGGCGAGTTCCTGCGCGTCTTGGGACCAGGTGGCCACAGCCGCACCGCGTACGTTGGGCGCCGGGCTGTCGATGCCGGCCGGAGCGGCGCCATAGCCTTGCAGGTGTTCCGGCGCCAGGCGCAGGATGCGGCCGTAGGCGTCGCGGTCGCCGGCCTGGTGGCCGCCGACACCGGGGTCGTACCAGTCGGCGACGTAGATGGAACCATCGGGGCCGACGGCGACGTCGGAGGGCCGGAACCAGCGTCGGCGCTCGCCACCGGCTGCCGCGGCGGGTTGGATCAGGACGCCGGCTTCCAGTTCCATTTGTGCTCCGCTGATGCGCGGACGGTGCGCGTAGACCAAAGAGCGACCGGCGTCGGCGTTGAAGATATTGCCATGCAGCGCCGGCATCAGGCTGCCTTCGTAGACCACCACTCCGGTCGGCCCGCCGGCGCCGTTGATGGTGCCCGCAGGCATGACTCCGGGATCTTCCTGATGCCAGTGCGCGCTCTGCGTGTCCTGCCCGGGGCGGCGGTCGACCTGCCAGCTGCGCGCCCCATCGGCGCTGAAGTAGCCGTAGTTGCCGCCGGCGGTCAGGGCCACGGTGCGGCACGACTGGTTGCCGTCATCGTCGTTGTCGGCGGTGTAGAGGTTGCCGAAGCTGTCGCTGGCGACCTCGTATTGATTGCGGAAATTGTGCGCCAGCACGCGCAATGCACCGCCGTCGCTGCGCAGCGCGCCGATCAGGCCACCGGTCCAGACGCGCCCGTCATCGGAGCGCAGCCCCGGCCGGTTGGCAGGATTGGAGGCTCCGCCGCCGTTGTAGATCGAGCCGCTGCGCAGGCGCAAGCCGTCGGCGTCCTGCACCAGGTGGGGGCCGGCGTTGCCCACCGACCACAGCAGGCTGCCGTCGGCGGCGGCCACCACCGAGTGCAGGCCGTGGTCGTGGTCATGCCCGCCGAAACCGGTCAACAGAACTTCGCGCTGATCGGCGCGCAGATCACCGTCGACGTCGCGATAGACGTAGAGCGCCGGCGAGCACGACACGTAGACGCGATCGCCGATCACCGCGATGCCCAGTGGCGCGGTCAGGTCGGCGTCCTGGGCGAAGATCGTGGCTCGATCCGCGGCGCCGTCACCGTCGCTGTCTTCGAGCACCATGATGCGGTCGCCGGCGTGGTGATGACGGCCCGGATTGCGGCCGTTCCACTGCCGGTAGTTGACCGCTTCAGCCACCCAAACGCGGCCTTGCGCGTCGACGTCGATCGCAGTCGGGTTGTAGAGCAGCGGAGACTCTGCCCATAATTGGGCGCGTACTCCGGGCGGCAGGTCGAACTGTGCCGACAGATCCTCGGGTGCAGCGACCGCACCTTCTTGGGCGAACAACAGGGGGATGGAGAGAAGGAAGCACATGGCCGATCCTCGGCAGTGTAGACAGGGACCGCCGCCGAAGCGACTAGGATGGACGCATGCCCCTGTTTGCTGTCGCCCTGCTTTGTGTCACGCCTGCGCAACAGGACCCCGCCGCCTTCCAGGTCGACTTTGATCTGCAGGCCTCGATCAACATCGCCATTGAACGGGGCGTGGACGCGCTGCTCGCCCAGCAGGAACTCGACGGGTCCTGGAGAGCGAGTCAGCCGGTCTACGTTTGCGGCATGACCGCGCTGGCGCTGTACGCGCTGATGAAGAGCGGTCTCGACAACGACCATCCTGCGGTCCGGAATGGCTACCACTTTCTGCGCAAGCACCCGCCGATGCGCACCTACGAGGTCGCCTGCGCGGTTCTGGTCGAAAGCGCGATGGGGGACCAGCTCGATGAAGACTGGCTTCAGCACCTGACCGATCAGCTGCTCGGTTGGCAGCTGAACAACGGCTTCGGGTATCCACAGGCACCGTCCGACCTTTCCAATACGCAGTACGCGGCGCTGGCCATGCACGTGGCGGCTGAGCACGGCGCCAAGGTGCCGGACAAGGCGTGGAAGCGCTTGGGAGAAGCCGGCCTCGGCTTCCAGGAAGAACTCGAGGACAAGCGTGCGGTCACCGGCTCCTCGTCTCCGGTGGGATTCCGCTATCGCCCTGGCAATTCCACCGCCACCGGGAGCATGACCGCGGCCGGGGTGACCGTATTGCAGGTCGCCTATCTGCACAGCAAGGGCCGTCGTTCCCAGCTCATGGCCGCACGCGATCAGGGCGTGGCCTGGCTCGGCCATCATTTCATGGTCACCGCCAACCCTTCGCCTGCCCAGGGTGAGGCAGGAACCTCGGGTTCCCATTTCTACTTTCTTTATGGGATGGAACGCGTGGCCGGCCTGATGTCCCTGGTCGAGATCGGCGGCAACCCCTGGTATCCGGAGGGCGCACGTTATCTGCTCACTCGCCAGGAGGGGAATGGCCGTTGGCTGAACGGCCAGGCCCAGACCTGTTTCGCTCTGCTTTTTCTCAGTCGTGCCACGGTCGGTGGTCTGGCAGCCACCGGCGGGGGTGCCGATGCGGCTTCCACGCGCAGGCGTTACTCCTATGGCGATGACAACCCTGCCCGCGATCTGTCGGTGCGCGCATCAGGGCGTGAACAGATCACGATGTGGTTGTCCTCGATCGGGGACCGGGTCAAGAAACGCGACGTCTGGCTGGGCGACGATGGCCCCAGGGTCGGCGCGGCCCGCTTCCGCCTCGAACGATTGCACTCCGCCCAGCCGATGATCCAGATGATCGAAATCCCTGTGGGCCAGGTCGGAGAAACGCTCTCAGGCCGCCGCTTCGCCTGGAAGGGCAGTTTCGACGCACCAGGTGTATGGCGGATTCAAATGGAACTCGACATCGTTCCACCGCGCGGCAAGATCGCAGATCAGGACACCTGGGTGCGCTTGCATTCGTCCGCCCTGGAAGTTCCCTTTCAACCGTGCTGGATGGAGCGCACGGCTCAATACTCACCCGCCGAAGAGGTCAACCTGCTCGCCAGCCAGACCATCCAGATGCAGTCGACCAGCGATTGGAAAGACAACTGGTCCGCCAAGTTTGCCTGTGATCAGCTGCAGGGCACCGGTTGGCTGAGCGCCGATGACGACCCTCTGCCGAGAATCATCCTGCTTTGGGAAGACGCGGTCCGTGTCGACACGCTGGTGCTCTCGCATAGCCACAACTTTGCCTATCCCGACGCCAGTCGGCGCGCGCGCATCAAAAAGCTGCGCTACAAGCTGAACGGATCCAAACGCTGGACCGAGGCTGACATGGACACCAACGAATGGGTCAAGACCGCGATCGACTTCGGCAAGGTGCAGAAGGTGCGCAGCGTCGAGATCGAGGTGCTCGAAGTGGCCCCCGGTAACGACGGCCTGGGCGCGGTCGGCTTCAACGAGATCGAACTCGAACGGCGCAACTAAGTGCGCGCGTCGCGCAAGCGCGAACTCAGCGCGCCGAGGACGAAGCAGGTGCGTGGTCGGGCAGCGCCGCCGCCACCTCGTCGACCTGCTCGATCAGGCGGTCGATTTCGTCGTGGCTGACCAAGGGGTTGACCGTGACCAGGCGCAGGACGTAGCGCTCCTCATAACGGCCATAACCGATGACGGCGTCGCCACGCTGGTGCAGCACGTCGCAGATCTCGGCGCTGGATTTGCCCGCGACCTCGAAACAGACCGTGAAGGAATGGGGCGGTTCGCACAATTGAATGCGCGGGTGTTGCTCGAGGCGGTTGGCGGCGTATTCGGCCAGTGCGACCTGCCGATCGATGCGTTCCGCCCAGCCCTCGTCGCCCAAGTGCTGCCACGCCGCCCACAACTTGAAGGCGTCGTTGCGGCGGCCGCATTGAATTGACTTGGTGCCCGGATTCAGATGATCGCTGTCGGCCTGGAACAGGTAGTCGGCGGATTCGCGGAAATTCTGGGCGAGCAGTTCCGGCCGTTTGACCAGGATGGCTGAGCAAATCAGCGGGATGCCCATCGCCTTGTGCGCGTCCCAGGTGAAGGAATCGGCGAGTTCGAGGCCGTCGAGTTTGGCCCGCCACTCAGGGTGCAGGACCAGCCCGCCGCCGAGCGCACCGTCGACGTGCAGCCACGCCTGGTGGCGCTCGCAGACCTCGGCGATCGCGCGCAGCGGATCGAAGGCGCCGCGCACGGTGGTGCCGGCGGTGGCCACCACGACGCAGGGAATCGCGCCTGCGGCCAGGTCCTGGCCAATGGCCTGTTCCAAGGCCTGCACGTCCATGCGACCCTGCCGGTCGCTGCGAACGTGACGTACCTGATGACGACCGAATCCAAGCATGCCGGCGTTCTTGGTCACCGAATAGTGGCCCTCGGCCGACATGTAGACCATCAGGCGCTGACCCTCGCCGCCGTGGTCACGGAAGTGCGGCGCGGCTTGGTTGCGCGCCAGGATCATGCCGACCAGATTGGCCATCGAACCGCCGGGGACGAAAGTGCCGCCGCCCTCGGGCCAGCCAGCCAGAGCGGCCATGCGTCGCACCAGTTGGTGTTCGATCAGAATATGCGGCCCGGCAACCTTGAAGGTGTACATCGACAGGTTGAGCAGGCCACTCAGAACCTCGGCGGCCCCTGCCATCTCGACGCGGCCGGCGAAGAGCTGGTTGAAGAACCGTCGGTTCGAGGTCTGGGGCGTAAATGCGAGGACCTCGCGCATCTGCGCGAAGACCTCTTCCTCGCTGCGCCCTTGTCGCGGCAACGCGAGGTCGAGCTCGCGCATCATTTTCTCCGGCGAGACCTTCGGCATCGGCGCCGAGGTCTGTTCCGCGTCCAGCAACTCCTGGGCGAGACGGAAGCACTGCTCAAGCATCCGGCCCATATTTAGGATTCGCTGGGCTGGGGTCCTTTGTTAACCGAAATCACGGAGTTTCCTAGGTTTCCGGTGCCCGGAGGACCCGGAACGGGCCCCGGGCACCCCTAGTATGACCGCGCCCGACCCGCTCGATCGAGTGAAATCTGCCATGGATCCTTCGGACCTGATCGCGTTGACCACGACCGTGAACCGGGCCTGGGGCCTGTCGCTGAGATCGCTGACCCCGTTCCAGGCGCAGGGATACGCCAATCGGAGCCTGGTGGCGCAGGACGATCAACAGGGCCGCTTCCTGCTCAGGATCAGTCGGCAGAAGGACCGCGCCGGTGTGGAGGACGAGGCTCGTCTATTGGTGCACCTGAACGCCCACGGGATTCCGATCGCCTTGCCTCGCCCAACCTTGGATGGGGGATATGCGCTGGCCTGGCCGGCGGGTCCACTGCTGCTGATGCCCTTTCTTCCAGGCGTGGAAGCGCAACCGGACGGGCCAACCGTGACCGCTATCGGAACGGTCATGGGGCGACTCGCCACCCTTCCTTGGCCCGACGATTTCGTGGTCGAACACGGCCTGGGGCTTTCCTATTGCCGCCAGTGGATCGCCGAAGCCAGCAGCGGTCCTGGCCTCGACGCCGAGCAGACCGGCTTTCTTCAGCAGCAGTGCGAGGACCTGCACTCACTTCTAGCCCACGATCTGCCCCACTCTCTGGTGCACGGAGATCTATTCCCGGACAACACTCTTTTTGAGGGTGGGCGCCTGATCGCGATCTTGGATTGGGACGAAGCCTGCCTTGGTCCGCGCATCCTGGACCCGGCGATGGCGGTTTTGGGATTCGCCTGGGATGGGGATCATGCCAATCTCGACCGGGTGCGAGCCATGGCACGGTCCTATCAGAAAGTCTGCCCGTGGGAAACCCAGGAGGTCGAAGCCTTTCATGACTGGGTCCGGTTTTCGTGTTTGGGTCTGATCTGCTGGCACCTGCGCAGCCTGAGGAGCAAGCCCCGGCCCCGGCAGTGGATCCGGGTGGCGGAACTGATCGAACACTTGCGCCGCTTGGAGCGCGGACCGCGCCTAGACTGGCCGACATGACTCCAGCGGAATGGCCGTTCGAGGTCGGCGGACTCGATCCGACCGTGCTTGCCGGGCAATACGGGACGCCGCTTTTCCTCTACGCAGCCGAGCGGATGCGTTCCCGCGTCGATCAATTCCGTTCGGCATTTTCCGACCTCGACACCCGCGTGTTGTACGCGTGCAAGGCCAATTCCAACCTCTCCGTTCTGAGGCTGATGCAAGAACAGGGACTGGGCCTGGACACGGTTTCTCCCTTTGAGATCGAAATCGGCCTGCGCGCCGGTTTCTCTCCGCGCCAGATCCTGTTCACCCCCAACTGCGTGGACTTCACCGAGATCCAGGCCGCGGTCGAGGTGGGGGTTGGGATCAACCTGGAAAACCTGGCCCACCTCGAAGCCTTCGGTCGTCGTTATGGGGCAGAGGTTCCCTGCATGCTGCGCCTGAAACCGGGGCTCTCGGGTCCACCCCATGGAGCAGAGGACTCGGGTGCGCTCGATCAATGGCAGCATCAATCCAAGTTCGGCATCGCCTGGTCGCAATTGGATCAAGCACGGGCCATGGCCAGGCGTCACTCCATGGTGATCAGCGGCCTGCATCTGCATTCCAGTTCGGTGGTCATGAACCCTGGCGTTTTTCGCGGGGGAGTGCAGGCCCTGTTCCAGGCCGCAGAATCCTTCGAGCAGGTCCAGGAACTCGACTTCGGCGGCGGGATCCAGCCGCCCGTGTGGCCGCACGACCCGGAACCGGATCTGAACGGCCTCGCGGCGGTGCTGGCCGAGGAGGCATCCGTTTTTTCGGATCGCGGCGGGCGCACACTGAGTTTTGCCTTTGAACCAGGGCGCTACCTGGTCGCCGACGCCGGCATGTTGCTGGTTCGCGCCAATCTGGTCAAGAACAACGGCTTTGTGGACATCGTCGGGGTGGATTCCGGATTCCACCACCTCGTCCGCCCGATGCTCTACCAGGCCGAACACCCGATCTACAACCTGAGCCGACCGATGGCGCCCCCTCGGCGTTACAACATCGACGGTTGCTTGTGTGAGATCGATCATCTGGCCTGCGATCGCGAAATCCCGCAGGTGGAGCCCGGCGATCTGCTCGCGGTGACTTGGGCCGGTGCCTACGGCTTCAGCATGGCCTCTCAGTACAACAGCCGCCCGCGCCCTGCCGAGGTGCTGGTCGACCAGGGGAGCGCGCGTCTGGTGCGCCGCGCCGAAAAACTCTCGGATCTCTTGAGCACCCAAGAGGGGCTACCGGACTGAAGCCAAGCGGCGGTCCCTAGGATGGAGTCATGCTTCGTCCCATCCTGCTGCTTTTTCTCATGCTTGTTTCGTGTCAGGCGCCGACTGCGTCCAGTGCGGCGAGCGCCGAAGCCTCGATGCGCAGTTATTGGTTCGGGATGATCAAACGCGGGCCCCAATATGGAGCCGAAATGACCGCGGAGGCCAGCGCTGAACTGCAGGCGGCGCATCGCGCGCGCATCGGCGAACTTACCGACCAGGGCAAGATGGTCCTGGCCGGCCCATTCGGCGAGCAGCCGGGTGTCGCCGACCCTTACGTGGGCCTGTTCATCTACACGGTGCCGACGCGCGAGGAAGCCGAAGCGCTGGCGGCGAGTGATCCGGCGGTGGCCTTCGGTCGTTTGCGCGTCGAGATCGTCGAATGGTGGGGGGTCGAGGGCATCACCTATCCGGGTGCACCAGAACCGTCAGCCCTCGGTGGCCGCTAGCGCCGGCCACAAATTGTTGCGGCGGTTGGCTTCGGGCAGCTGCCGGTCCGGATCCAACTCGACCTTGACCACGGTCTTGGCGTGGTGCAGTTTTTCCTGGATCTTGTTGGAGTGGTACCACACCTCGACCGGCAGGCGCAGGTCCTCGCTGCTGCCGTCGTCGAAGGTGATCCGCGCCAGCACCGGCATGACCATCTTGGCCTGATTGGAGACCACCAAGCGGGCCGGCTTGCCCTCTTCCTGGGTGACCGAATCCAGCGCCTGATCGAAATGCCCGGTCTCAAGGAACCACTCGCGCCAGAACCACGCCAGGTCGACGCCGGCGGCGTCTTCCATGCAGCGGAAGAAATCGGCCGGGCGCGGCGACTTGAAGGCCCATCGCTCAATGTACTTGCGGAAGGCGAAATCGAAGCGCTCCGGCCCAAGGATGGTCTCGCGCAGCAGCACCAGGCCGGCGCCGGTCTTGGCGTATTGCAGCGAGCCGAGCAGGCGCCCCGGCAGATGGTCGGCGGGGGTTGCCACCGGCACCTGGTTGGGCATCGTCAATGTCCTGGCAATGCCGGCCGGGTTGGCGCGGCCGCCTTCGCTGTCGGGGAACCAGTCGCGTTTCGAATAGTAATTGATGAAGGTGTTGAAACCCTCGTCCATCCACGCGTGGCGACGTTCGTCGGTGTTGACGATCATCGGGAACCAGTTGTGCCCGATCTCGTGCGCGGTGACCCCATAGAGCCCAGGTTCGCTGCGACGTGAACGGCAGAAAATGATCATCGGGTATTCCATGCCGCCCTCGATGCCGTTGACGTTGGTCGCCACCGGGTAGGGGTATTGCAACCAGCGCTCGTTGTAGCCCGCGATGGCTGTACGCAGCATCTGGGTGCTCTTCTGCCACAGCGGAAGGCCCTCCTTGGGATAGGCCGACTGGATCAGGGTGTCGCCCAAGCCGGCGCCATCGAGAATGAAAGCGTTGGATGCAGCCCACGCCACGGTGCGCACCTGATCGGCCTCGAACTCCCACGTCAGCGTGCCCCTGCCTTCGGGGCGCCAGCCCGGTTGGCCGACTTCTTCGGGAGTGATGATGACCACCGTTTCCTTGCTGCTGTGCGCCTTGCGCCAGCGCGCGTACTGGTCCTTGGTCAGGACCTGCTTGGCGTTGGTCAACTTGCCGGTAGCGACCACGATCCAGTCGCGCGGCACCGTCAGCGCCAGCTCATAACGGCCGAAGTTGGAGTAGAACTCACCGGTACCGATGTAGGGCAGCGTGTTCCAGCCGTACACGTCGTCATAGACCGCGACCGCCGGGAACCACTGCGCCACCTGGATGACCTCGCCCTGCGCGACCTTTTCGATGCCGAAACGGCGGAAGACCTTTTCCGGAATGCGGAATTCCCATTCGATGTCGAAGACGAAGGTGCCCCCTTGTGCGTCGACCGGGTCGGGCAGCGCCAGGCGACCGAGGGTGTCAAAAACCTGCAGATCGAGCTTCTTGCGCCCGCTGCGCACCGAGGTGATCGCATAGCCCTCGCCGTCGGCGTTCTGCAGCCCGATCGCCGCGCGCGAACCGACCCGCGCGCCGATGCTGTCGGGTCTGAACACGTTCTGCTCCAGGTTCAGCCACAGGTAGTCGAGCGCATCGGGCGAGTTGTTGGTATAGGTGATGCGCGCCTTGCCACTGACCTGCCGCGTCTCCGGCTCGAGCGCCGCCTCGATCTCGTAATCCACCTGCTGCTGCCAATAATCAGGCCCCGGCGCCCCGGCGCCATTGCGCAGCGTGCTCGCCGCCGGCAGATCCAAGGGGCTGAAGATGGTGGTGTTTTCGCGCGCGCTCGGCCCGCGGAAATCCGGCGAATCCTGCGCCGCCAGACTCGGGCACAGGGTCAGTAGAAGCAGGAGAATTCTCATCATGATGCATGGGGCGAGCCCGCCATCCTAACAAGAGAAGAAGCTCGGGCCGTTAAGCTGGCACCATGGGAGGATCGCTGCTGTCCTTGATAGGTCTGGTGCTGGCACCTGGGGCGCAGGGGCAGGATTGGCCCAGTTTTCGGCATGACGTGACGCGGAGTGGGAAGACCAGTGAGCAGGTTGAGGCTGCGGAGCTGGGGCTGGCCTGGCGGCGGGGCTTTGCGCGGCCGCGGCCGGCGTGGCCGGGGCCGGCGCGCTGGGACGCCTACGCGGCTCTGCCGGGGCTCAAGTCGATGCGCAATTACGATCCGGTCTACCACCCGGTGGTGGTCGGCGACGCGCTGTTTTTCTCTTCCAGTGCCGATGGCGCGGTGCGTTGTCTGGACCTGGGCGACGGTTCTACGCGTTGGAGCTACGTGACCGCGGGGCCGGTGCGTCTGCCTCCGCAGGTTGAGCAGGGCCGGGTCTATTTCGGCTCGGACGATGGCGCCGCCTACTGCCTGAATGCGCAGGATGGTTCCCTGATCTGGCGTTTCCATCCGACCGAGGAAGCGAGCCTGGTGCTGCACGAAGGCCGCCTGATCTCGCAGTGGCCGATCCGTACCGGAGTGGTGGTGCGCGACGGCCACGCCTATTTCGGCGCCTCCTTCCTGCCGTGGCAGCAGTCCTACCTATGTGCGCTCGACGCCGCCAGCGGCAAAGCGCGCGGGCGCGGCAACTGGGTGCGCACCCTCGGGACCGGCCTCACCTTGGAAGGGGCGATGCTGGCTTCCGAGAAACACCTGGTGGTGCCGCAAGGACGCGTAGCGCCGTTGTTGTTCGATCGCGACGAAGGCAGCGCACAAGGCAGCCTCGAGGGGGGGGGCGGGAGTTTCTGCCTGCTGACCGAAGACGAACAGATCCTGCACGGGCCCGGCAACAAGACCGGCTGGATCACCGGCTCGGTGGAAACGGGCGGTGCCAAGGTGGCCAGCTACCAGCGCGGCAACGCCATCGTGGTCGACGGACCGGTCGCCTACCTGCTCGGCGAACGTTCGCTTTCCGCCCTCGACCGTCGCACCCAGGCGGTGCTGTGGAGCCGGCCGTGTGGCACACCGCTGACCCTGATCCAATCCGGCCAGCTGCTTTATTGCGGCGGCGACGGGCTGGTGCGCGCCTTCACCGTCGAGGACGGCGCCGAGGTGGGGGCGTGGTCGGTGCCGGGCAAGGTGCACGGCGTGATCGCTGCCCACGGCAATCTGATCGTGGCCACCGATCGCGGTGAGCTGCTGGCACTGCGCGTTGGGGGGGGGCTGAAAGCAAACGCATCTGCAGGGTCCTCCCCAGTCACCGCCCTCGCCGCAGCCCCAGACCCTCTGCCCAGCTCCACCGCTTCGCTGCAGCTTCAACCTCCGCCGCCCCTGCCGCGGCTGAACGGAACCGGACTGGTCGATCACTGGGTGTTCCAGAGCGACGCCGTCGATCAGGTCGCGGTGGCCGCCGGCGATCCGCGTACCGTGCCCCAGGTGCGCAACCTGGCGCGTACGGGCCTTGCCGCTCGGCCGCTCGGCCCGCTGCGCCTGGAGCAGTCCGGAGCCGCACACCTGGTGCGGCTGGATGGAAGTCAGGGCGACCTCGAAGTCGGCACTCTCACCGAGGTGCAGGCGCGGCTGCCGCAGCGCGCCATCAGCGTGGCCGCGTGGGTGCGCGTCGATGTGCCGATCGAATGGGGGGGGGTGGCCGGCGCCGCCCAGGACAACGGCAGTTATGAACGCGGCTGGCTGCTGGGTTTCCGCCAGCGCCGCTTCGGCTTCGCCTTGTGCGGCGAGGGCGGCGAAGACCGTCTGACCTGGTTGGTGGCGCCGAGCGATTTCCAGGCCGGGAGCTGGCACCACGTGGTTGGCAGCTACGACGGCCGCGAGATGCGGCTGTACGTGGACGGAGAACAGGTGGCCTCATCCAAGGCACAGTCCGGGGACATCGCCTATCCCGAGGATGGCTGGTACCACCTCGGAGCCTACCGCGACAACGACGAGTACTTCCGCATGACCGGAGCTCTGGCCGAAGTGCGCGTCTATCAACGAGCACTGCGTCCGGCCGAGGTGGAAAAGCAGTTCGCCCTGCGCGACGGCAGTCTCACCGCGGTGAGCATCGGGGCCGAGCCCGCACCCCCCCCCAAGGAGGAAATCGTTCTGCAGCGCGGCCCCTGGATCCGGCTTCACGCCGACGGCGCCGCCGAGATCAGCTGGGAGGCGCAAGCCGGCCAGGATCTGCGTCTGCAAGGCCTGGCCCCGGCACAGGTGCAAGGCCCTGACGGGCGTCCACTCGCCGACCCGAGTGACCCGGCGGGATCGCGGCTCCCAGATTTCCAGGTGGTCGAGCGCAGCCGCGCCAACGGCGTGCAGCGCACCGTGCTGCAGGGCTTGACTCCCGATCGGGTGGCGCACTTCCATCTGGTGGAAGCTGGAAACCCGCAGGCCGCCACGCGCGCCTTCGAGCTGGACACCCATTTCGCCTACGCGCGCGCGCCATTTCGTCCTCCCCTCAGCATGCCCGGCGTGGACCTGGCCATGACCAAGTTGCTGCAAGGCGGGATGCCGGCCCCTGGCTGGATCCTGGTGGCGGGCGATCGTTCCATCCAGATCGCCGGTGAACTGGCGGCCGGCGCCGCGGGACCGCGCGTCCTGCTGCGGGTCGAAGACGCGGCCCAGGCCGCGGCGCTGCGCCGTGATCTCCTCCTCGACCAGGCCGCCAGCCGGCTCCAGGTGATCGAGCGGGATCAGCTCCTTCCGCCGGCATTCGTCGACCTGGTGATCGCGCCAGAACTGTCCGCGAAGGAGCCGAGTCAGATCGAGACCATGCTGCGACCCGGAGGCGCCTGGATCGATCCTGATGGCGAGCTGCTCCTGCGTCGCGGTCCATTGCCGGGCTCCGGGGACTGGACCCACATGTACGGCCGGCCCGACAACTCGGCCTACGGTGGTGAGGACCTGGCCGGCGTCGACTCCCGTGATCAGCTCGCGGTGCAGTGGGTCGGCCCGCCCGGACCGCGCTATCAATCCGATCGTCAGAACCGTAAACCGGCGCCGCTGGCCGCCAACGGTCGTTTGTATGCGCAGGGCCTCAACCGGGTGCTGGCCCTGAACGCCTTCCACGGCGAGGTCCTGTGGTCGTGGGAACTGCCGGCTCTGCAACGCTTCAACGTGCCGCGCGACTGCTCCAACTGGTGCGCCGACGCCGACGACGTCTTCCTCGCGATCGAAGACCAGTGCTGGAGGTTGAACGGCGCCGATGGCAGCATCGAGATGCGTATCGACCTGCCGCCATCGAACCGCATGCCCGTGGTCGGCCCCCCCCTCGATGGCGGCGGCGCTCCCAGCGATGGCAGCAGCCCCCCCCTCGATGGCACCAGCGCCCCCAGCGATGGCAGCAGCGGCGCGAGCGCGGACACCGCACAACGCGCATGGCACTGGGGCTACCTCGCCCGCGTGGATGACCTCCTGCTCGGCAGCCGCGTGCAGCAGGGCGCCTCCTTCACCGAATGGTGGGGCGGCGAGCGCTGGTACGACGCCCGCGACGGTGAGGCGGCGTCCAAGGTGGCGAGCGATCAGCTCTTCGCTCTCGACGCCGAGCAAGGAAGCCGCCGCTGGAGCTACTCCGGCAGCCTGATCCTGAATCCGACCGTGACCGTGGCCGAGGGCCGGGTCTTCTTCCTGGAAACTCGCGATCGGCAGCTGATCCAGGGCGCCAGCCGCCGACTTGCCGGCGATCGTCTGTGGCAGAGCCTCGAGTTCGTCGCCCTGGACCTGGCCAGCGGAGAAGAGCTATGGCGGCGCGATGCCAGGCCCATGCCAGGAGTCACCGCGCTCTACCTCGCCCACGGCAAGAAGAAAAATGGCGACGGCCGCCTGATCCTGACCAGTTCCGCCGCCGGCGAGATCGCTGTGTATACCTTCGACCCCGCCGACGGCGCCGCCGACTGGCGCATCAAGTTCGCCTGGGAAGTCGACCACCATGGCAAACCGCTGTCGCGCCCCGCCACCGTCGGCGGCCTGGTCTATCTGCGTCCGCTGGTACTGGATCTCGACGATGGCACCATCGTGCAGCAGGCCTTCCCCGAAGGCCACCAATGCGGCAGCTACGCGCTCAGCACCCACGCTGCGATCCTGCGCTGCGGCGAACTCGGGATGTGGAGCAGCCAGGACTGGCAGGCGACGCGCTGGCCGCGGCTGCGCCCCGATTGCTGGATCAGCACGATCCCGGCCTGCGGCCTGCTGCTCTCCCCCGAGGGCGGCGGCGGCTGCAGCTGCGGCTCCTGGATCGAGACCTCGGTCGCCTTCCGCCCGCGGAGTCTCGGCGCCAACCGCTAGAGTGGAGGCGGCGCCATGCCTGTGCTGATCCTCCTCGCCGCCCTGCTGCTGCTGCCGGTGTGCCGCTACACCGTGCGCGACATCGGCTTCGTCGATCTCGCCGCCGCCGGCTATCAGCTGCAGCTGCCTGCGCCATCTGCAACCAGCGACCGAGAGCAGGGGCTAGGCGGCGGTGAGCTGCAAAACACGTCCGACCCGGACCGCACGTGGTGGAATTCCTCGCTGCGCAATAGCAATGTGCGCCTGGCCGCCGCCCGACCTGTCGGACCTGGTGAATCTTCCGGACCTGGCGATTCTGTCGGACCTGGTGAACCTGGCAGACCCGACCAACCTGGTCGTCCTGGCGAACCTGAGGCGAAGTGGTACCTGACCGCGCAGCACCGCGAGGGTCGACTTCTGCTGCATCAAGGGAGCGGCGACGATGCGGCCCAACACCGCCGTGCTGCGGCGCGCGCGCTGCACTCGCCGCTGCGCGATCACCTCACCGAGGTCGCCCTCGACCGCTTCGCCTTCGTGTTGCTGATGACCAGCGGCGTCGCCGCCGCCGACCAGGAACTGCACGCGATGGCCGCCCGCAGCCGCGCCAACCTCGAACGCCTTTCCGGTCAACTGCCGCGGCCGGTGCTGCTGCCGGTCGAGGTGATGGAACTCACCCCCGCGATGCGTGCACAGGAAGACGTGCTGCTGTGGAGCCTGGGACTGGAAGATCTCGGCGCCGCCGAAACCGCGGCGGTGGTTCTCTATGGCAAGGGACGTCGCGCCGGCCCGGTTCTGCGCGGCGCAGGCCTGCTCGAAACCGAAATGCTGTCGCAGCTCGCCCTGGTCGGAGAGAGCTGCGAGTGCGAAACCGACCGCCGTTGGGCCGACGAACCGCGCATTCCTCTCGATTGGCCGCAGGTGCAGCGCCAACGCGCCCAGGAAATGCTCGGCTTCCAGCCCGACAGCCCGATGGTGCAGGCCGAGGTGCTGCGCATCCTCGCCAAACGGCCGCAGGCCAGCGGAGCTGGCGCCGACTCTATCGAGAGCCTGGTCTTCGGCTATGGCGAGTACGGCCTGATCGGAGACGGTGTCGAAGCCATTGCCGGGAACACTGCCCATGTAGCAGAGGTGGGCAGAACTTCCGCCCCAGGATCTGAGGTGGGCGCGGAGGGGGCCAGCGCAACAGAGACCGCCACTCCCTATCGCGCGGTGCAGGCCGGCGAAGGCGATTGGGATTTCGCCGACGCATCCGCAACGGAGCCCGCCACGCCCGACAGGCAAGCGATCTCCGCCGGCCGCGACTGGCGCTGGCTCTATGCTCTGGTTCCGGTACTCAGCGTGCTCGCCGGTGCCGTGGTCTGGTTTCGCCGCCGCCCGTCGTGAAGATCCTGGGAGTGATCCTGCGCGAGATGCGCTACCGCCTGGCCAGCACCCTGCTGGCCACGGCCGTGGTGGCGGTGGCGGTGGCGGTGGTGCACTTCTTCGTACTCACCGCGCGCGCGGTGGAACAGGAAACCCGCGTGATCCAGCGCGATCTAGGCCTCAATCTGGTGATCCTGCCAAAGGACGCGGATCTTGACCGCTACTGGTCGCAGGGCGAGGGCGGAGCCACCATGCCGGCGCCCGACCCCGCGCTTCTTGCCCAGCAGGACGTGGCCAACCGTCTGATCCCGATGCTGCGCCGCCGGGTCGAAGTCGATGGCACCCAAGTGATGCTCACCGGCATCGGCAGCGAGGTCTTCCGTCGCGATCAGCGCAAGCGCGAAGTCTTCGGCATGAACATTCCGCACGGCCACGTGGTCATCGGCAACGCCGCCGCCGCCGCTATGGCGGTGCGCGCGGGGGGGGTGATCGAATTGCTGCAGCACCCGTTCACCGTCGACCAGGTCCTGCCGCTGGCCGGTTCGGCCGAAGACCTGCGCGTCTACGCCTCGCTGGCCCAGGTCCAGGAAGTGCTCGGCCTGCCCGGGCGGCTCAGCGAGATCCAGGCGCTGGAGTGTCATTGCGCGGAAGACGTCGAGGACCCGCTCGCCCTGATCCAGGGAACGCTGTCCTCCCTGTTGCCGCAGACCCAGGTCATCCGCCGCCGCGATCAGGCCGACGCGCGCCGTCACCAGCGCCAGATGGCCGACCGCCTGCTCGCCGTGGCGGTGCCGGTGGTGGTGCTGCTGTGCGCGCTGTGTCTGGCGGCGATCACCGCCTTGAACGTGCGCGACCGCCGCCGCGAGATCGGCGTGTTCCAGGCGCTCGGCTTC
>JAJFFB010000133.1 GCA_021776925.1 Planctomycetota bacterium
GCGGTCAGGATCGCGTTCTGGCCGCGCTGCAGATTGGACACCGCCAGTTGCGGCGGCGCCTCCTGCAGGTACTGGATGGTGATCCAGTCGAGTCCGGAAATGCCGCGGTCTGTGTAGCCGCTGACGTAGACGTCGCCGTTGGGGCTGGCGGCGGCGCCGAAGAAAACGTCCCCTTCGTCGGTCGGGCCGTTGTAGCTCATCGACCAGCGCAGTCCGCCGTCACGACCCAGCTTGATGACGAAACCGTCGAAGTAATAGCTCAGCGGATCCTGTTGCGCATAGCCGGCGACATAGACGTTGTCCATGGCGTCCAGGGCCATCCCTACCGGACTGTCGGCGGCGTCGCCGGGTCCGGGGGTGATCGTCGACCACAAGACGGTGCCGGCCGGATCGAATTTGACCGTCAGGAAGTCGTCGTAGTCCCATGAGGGGTCGGCGATGGTTCCGGCGAAGACGGCGTTACCGGCCCGGTCGACCTTCATGTCGATCATCCATTCGGAACTGGTTGCGGTGCCGAGGAACATCCCCTGGGAAAGCAGCACTCCGCTCGGGTCAAGACGGCGCACGGTGATGCGCACGTCGGGGCCGGTGGCGCCGCCGACGACGACGTTGCCCTGGGGATCGAGTTCAACCGCAAAGGCCGAGTCCCAGGAGTTGGCGTCGTCATAGCGGTCTTCCCATAGCAGGGTGCCGGTGCTGTCGTACTTGAGCAGGGTCATGTCCTGCTTGCTGGTCTGGCCGGTGGAGATCGCGCTGATGTAGAGCTCGCCCGCAGGAGTGACCTCCAGGTCGGTGGCGATGTCGTCGCCCAGCCACGGACCGGCGTAGTGCTTCTCCCAATTCAGGCTGCCGTCGTGGTTGATCTTCAGCGTCGAAACCAGATCGTAGCTGCCGCCCTGGGTGGTGCCGGTCACGTAGACGTAACCCTCGGCATCCACACCGATGGCCACCGGGGTGTCCTTGCCGCCGGAGGGTGCGTCCCAGACCAGCACCCATTCCTCAGTGCCGAGCGGCGAGTACTTGATCACCACGTAGTCGGCAGCGGCGGTGAAGTAGTCGCGCAGGCCGGCGACGTAGACGTTGCCGGCGTCGTCGAGCGCCATCGCCAGCCCCTGGTCCTGGGCGCCGCCGTCGTAGCGCGCTTCCCACAGCAGGGCTCCGCCCGGCGACAGCTTGCGCGTGTAGACGTCGGCGGTGTAGAGCGCGCCGGTGATGCCGAGCGAGAAGCCGGTGACGACGACGTTGCCCTGGCCGTCGACGAGCACCACCTCGCCGGAATCGTTCTGGTTTCCGGGCGGGCCGTCGTAGACGTCGGTCCAGCCCTGGCTGACCTGGGCGTCGGCGAGCGGCGCGAGCAGCAGGGCGGGGATCAAGGCTGCGATCTGAGAGGGAATGCACATGCTGGGTCGGGTCAGGGCTGGATGACGCGGGTCACGGTGGCGGTCTTGAGGGAATCCACTCCGCCGGCGCCGCGTTGCACCACCGCCTGGAAGGCGATTGGAGCCAGCGGTGCCCCGGACGGCACCGGCACCGAGAAAATGGCCTCGCCGGCGGGGGTGGCCAGGGCGCTGCCCATGAGGTTGATCGGCGACAGCAGGTCGAGGCACAGGTTGCCGAGCGCCGGCACACAGGCACCAAGACCGGTGCCGCTGAGGCTGTACAGGAACCACGCGTACTCGCTGGGCTGCAGATTGGAGGCGGTCAGGGTCGCGGTCTGTCCGCGCTGCACCGCGGTCACCGCCAAGCTCGGCCACGCGCCCTGCAGGTACTGCACGGTGTGCATGTTGAGGCCGGTGGCGCGCTCGCTGGTGTAACCGGTGACGTAGACCTCGCCGGTGGCACCGACGGCGATGGATCGGAACACGTCGCTCTGGTCAACCGTGCCGACGTAGGTGGTCGACCAGTGCATCATTCCGTCACGGCCGAATTTCATCACCAGGGCGTCGAGAGAGTAGCTGGTGGGCGATTCCGAGACCCACGCCGACACGTAGACGTCGTCCATCGCGTCGGTGGTCACGGCGATGCCGACGTCGTCGTCGAAGCCGTGGCCGTTGATCTCCTGCAGCCACTGGATCTTGCCCGCCGGATTGAACTTGATCACCAGGACGTCGCTCTCAGCGTAGGACGGGTCGGCTTCGGAGCCGACGATGATGGCGTTGCCGCTGCGGTCGATCGCCATGTGGTACATCCATTCGGCGCTGTCCACGCCGCCGGCGTAGCTGCCGTGCGAGATCAGGCGCCCGCTCGGGTCGAGGCGGCGCACGGTGATCTTGCCCTGGTAGCCGGCGGATCCGGAATAGACCACGTTCTCCTGCGGATCGAGCGCCACCCCCCAGACGAAGTCGTAGTCGCCGTTCTTGTCGTAGCGGTCCATCCACTCCAGCGTGCCATTGCCGTCGTATTTGAGCAGCACCATGTCGGTGTTGGTGGTCGTGCCGTCGGAGATGCAGCTGACGTAGACCTCACCGCGCGCGCTGACCGCGATGTCGGTGCCCTCTTCACTGCCGGCACCGGGACCGCCGTAATGACGCTCCCACGCCAGCGTGCCGTCGGGATTGAGCTTGATCGTGGTGGCGCGGTGGTAGGCGGTGTCCTGGGTCATGCCGGTGGCGTAAAGGAAGCCTTCGCCGTCCATCGCGATCGCGCGCAGACGGTCACTGCCGCCCACCGGCGTGTCGTAGCTGTGCGTCCATTGCAGCACCCCGTCGGAGCTGTACTTCATCAGCAGGAAATCGGGCGCGCCGCCGAAGTACTCCTGATCCGCGCCGACGTAGACGTTGCCGGCGTCGTCGAGCACCATGTCGCGCGGACGTTCGAGGCCACCCGCGTCCCAGCGGGTTTCCCACAGCAGACCGCCGCTTGAGGTGAACTTGCGCAGGTAGACGTCTTTGGTGTATAGCGCCACCCCCGATTGTCCGGTCGAGGTGCCGGCGACGATGACGTTGCCTTCGCGGTCGACCAGCACCACTTCACCGCTGTCCATCAGGCTGGGTGGTCCGTCATAGAGGTCGGTCCAGCCGGTGGTGACCTGGGCGCGAGCCGGTGCAGCACAGAGCAGTCCTGCGGCAAGCGCGGCAAGCACGGGAGTCTGGATCGTGGAGCAGGGCCTGGTCATGGAAGGGGCTCTATTGGATGACCGCGGAACGGAAATTGGATTTGACCGACAGCGCACCATTGGCGCCGCGGCGGATCACCGCCTGCGTCCACACCGGCAGGGGCGGGGCGTTGGGCGGAATGCTGGCGTCGAATTGCGCCGCGCCGGCGGCATTGCTCAGGGCGGTGCCGAGCTGCACCACCGGCGACAACAGGTCCAGCTGCAGGCCGCCGAGCTGGTTCACGATCGGGCCCAGGCCGCTGCCGGCGAGGGAGTAGAGGAAGTAGACCTGTTCGGCGGCGAAGGCGTTCTCGACCTGCAGGCTGGCGACCGAGCCCGCGACCAGATCGCTGTGGCGGAAGTAGATCTCGCCCGGCTGCAGTGGGTCGCTGGCGTAGATGCCGCCGGCCGCGCCGCAGCTCCAGATGCGCCCGTCCGCGGTGACGTCGACCCCGCTCAGGCCGAGGCCGTAGAAGGCCGTGTGGCCGGTGTTGACCTTGACCCAGGTGCCGCCGCCGTCGCTGGTGGAGTAGACCAGCCCCTCGGGTCCGCTGACCAGGATCGCGTGGTCCTGGTCGATGACCTGAATGTCCTGCGCCATCTCACGTGAAGGAAAATTGGGCAGGGTCTGGTGGCGCCAGGTGGTGCCGCCGTCGTCGGTCTTGATCAGGAAGCCGAAGGCCGCGCTGATCCAGCCGACGTCGGGGTTGTCGCGGGCGAAGGCCACCGAGGTGTTGGGGGTGCCGGGCGAGGACGGAGTGTCGTAGGGCACCCAGCTCCAGCCGCCGTTGGTGGTCTTCCAGGCGAAATCGCTGCCGCCGACGATCCAGCCGGTGTTCTCATCGCTGAAATCGGCGTCGTAAATCACCCAGCCGCCATAGGACTGATGGTTCCAGCTCGCGCCGCCGTCGTCGGTGCGCAACAGCATGCCGCCGAATGTGACGCTGCTCTGGCCGGCGACCCAGCCGATCTGTTCGCTGACGAAATCGACCTTCTGCACCCACATCTCGGGCACCGCCGGATAACCGATCGCGTCCCAGCTGTCGCCGCCGTCGGCGCTCTTGTAGACCGAACCGAAGGCGCCGCCGGCGACGACGAAGTCGCGGTTCAGCACCGACACCGATTCCAGGTCTTCGGTGGGGGCGAAGAAGCCGCCGGTGTCCTGCAGCAGGCCGGCCTCCCATAGGCGCCCGCCGTTGCGGGTGCGCACGATCTCGCCGGTGGGTCCGACGGCGAAGCCGACCAGCGGATCGGCCATCTCGACGTCGGTCCAGCCGACCGCCAGGCCGCTCTGCACCTGGGTCCAGCTCTCGCCCGCGTTGGAGGTTTTCAGCAGCCAGCCCTTGGGCCCGCTGATCCAGCCGTTGCGGGCATCGGTGAACTGCACCTGCCAGCCATAACCCGACTGCACCGGGCCGGGGCGCACCAGGCTCCAGCTCAGTCCGCCGTCGACGCTGCGGTAGACCGTGCCCAGATTGCCGACGCCGACGATGATGTCGGGGGTTAGCGGCCACCACGCGCCGAGACCTTCTTCGGGCCACGGCCAGGCGATGGTGGTCCAGTTCAGGCCAAGATCGTCGCTGCGCATCAGGAAGCCCGGGCCGACCGCCAGGATGGTGTCGGCGTTGAGGTAGGTCAGCAGGCCGGCGTCGCCGCTGTAGATCGAGGTCCAGTTGTCGCCGCCGTCGCTGGTCAGGTAGATGCCGTTGGGGTAGGGCGAAGAAGAAACGATGCGATTGTTGCTGAAGACCCCGTTGAGCGGATCCCGGAAGTCGATGCCGCGGACCACGCCGTGGCCGTCCCACCAGGTCAGCACCTCCCAGTTGACGCCGCCGTCGCGGCTGCGCACCACGCTGCCGTTGCCGCCGGCGAATCCGGTCTGCGCGTCGAGGAATTCAAGATCGTAGTAGGAACCGGCGGGGAAGTTGACCATCTGCAGCCAGCTCTGACCGCCGTTGGTGGTGCGGAAGGCGTCGTTGTTGTTGCCGATGACCCAGCCGCGCCGGTCGTCAAGAAAGTGCAGCGCGTTAAATGGGTTCTCCCAGAAGGCCGGGTCGCGGGTGATGCCCGGCGCCTGCTGCCAGGTGGTGCCGCCGTCGATGGTCTGCAGCAGGATGTGGTCGTCGCCGGCGGTGAACCCCACCTCATTGGTCGGGAAGTACACCGAATTGAGGCTGGCGTCTGCCGGATAGGAACTCTGCTTCTCCCAAGCCTGGTCCGCCGTTGCGGTCGGGGAGGACATCAACAGCAGGCAGGCAGGGAGAAGCAGATGAACGGGCAGGCGGTGCGTCATGGGGCTAGAACAAAGGGGCGGAGACGGTGTTGGATTTGATCGATTCCATCCCGCCGGCGCCGCGTGCGACCACCGCCTGCAGGTGCACCGGGATCGGCGGCAGGCTGGCGGGCACCATCTTGGAGAATTCGGCCACGCCGTCGGCGTCGGCCAGGGTGCTGCCGAGCAGCAGCGGATTGATCAGGTCCAGGCACAGGCCGCCGAGCGGCGGCGGGCACGGGCCGGGGCCGAGGCCGTCGAGACTGGCGGTGAAGGACACGCGTTCGCCGGCGCGCACCCCGGCGGCGCGCACCAGGCCGATCGCACCGCGCTGCAGGCGGCCGTCGACGCGCAGCGTGAACAGGCGGATGGTGTAGACAGCGCGGCTGAAGTCGGTGAAACTGAACAGGCACGCGAGCTGGCTGTGGTGCAGGCTCTCGGGGCTGATCAAGGCGAAACTGAGCGTCTTGCCGTTCCAGATCTCGCCGCCTTCCACGATCTTGAAGGCGGGTCCGCCGCGTACCTGACCGTAGAGTCCGTTGGTGGTGTAGTCGCCGCCGTGGAAGACCACCAGTCCATCTTCGACCGCCGAATCGCCGAGCATGGTGAACAGGTCGGCAGAGCCGGGAATGGGCGTGGTCAGATCGGCGACCCTCGTGAACGGTCCGGTCAAGGGTCCGGTGTAGACGCCGAGCTGGCCGCCGAAACCGGGAAAGCCCTCGATGCCGAGGAAACTGACTTCGGAGCCGTCGGTGTCGCAGTCGCGCAGACCCTCGAAGGTGCCGCTGCCGCCGGGGATCTCGGTGTTGAAGTCGGCGACGATCTCGAGCTGTTGCTGGGTCGTGTCCCAGTGGTAGATGCCGGAGTCGAGGCCGAGCGCGCCGCGGTTGACTTCGGCTGGGAAGACCAGCGCGCCCGCTTCGATCGCCGGCGGGTCGAACTGCCAGAAGGTGCCGCCGGAAGGAGTGGCCGCGCCGGCGCCGGCGACCAGACTGCCCTTGCTGCCGCCTTGGGTGGCGTAGATCGCGTAGGGGCTGGAAGAGTCGCCCTCGGCGTAGGCCGCCCAGCTGCCGTCCCACACCGCGAAGTGGTAGGGACCGGCGGCGATGCTCGGATCCAGCCACACCGACAGCGGACCGCCAGCGGCGGGCAGGGTGTAGATGCCCTCGTCCCATTGGTGGTGGGAGGAGCCGCCAAAGAGCAGCGTGTCGCCGCGCAGCGACGGGTTCCAGAAGTGCTGGAAGGGCAGTCCGTTGTGGGGAAGGGTGGCGCTGCTGTCGAGCAGTTTGGTCACCGGGCCGCCGTCGGCTGCGGCGATGAGCATGTAGCTGAGCGCGGCGCCGCCCCTCTCAAAACCCTGGAATGCAACCCGGCCCTGATGGAGCGACGGTAAACCGAAGGAGTTCCACTCGTTCGGTCCGCCAGGCAATGGGGTCTGGGTGTCGATGATCTTGTGGAATTCCATCGACTGGCCCCATGCGGTGGTGGCCGCGCCCATCAGCAGCAGGAAGCACACCAGGGTTCTGGAGGCAAGAAAACACATGTAGTAGAAGATGCGCCCCTGGTGGTCGAATCCCCTCATGCGCGCCCCAGAATGCCTGATAGCATTGGGTAGAGGCGTTCACATGCTCATAGGTCTTTCCTTGCTCCTGGCAGCACAGGCTGCCCCTCCGACCGTCAATCAGCCGCTGCTCGCCACCTTCCAGGGCGGGCAACTGGAAATCCGCGGCGAGAACCTCGGCGATGGCGGCGGCTCCGATTTCCTGGTGTTTCGCAGCGGCAAACACCGGCAACCGGTTTCTTCCGGCGACCCGATGTTCGTCTCCTGGGAACCGACCAGGATCGTCGTCGACCTGCCCGATGACTGGCCCAGTGGCAAGGTGCGGGTCATGACGGCCAATGGCTTGAGCCGTGAAATCGTGGTCGAGCTGTACGCCTACAAGTGGTTCGACATCCCGCCGACCGTAGGCACCAATGCCTTGCCGCTGTCACTCGACGTCGACGGTCATGGGCGGGTGTGGGCCAATCAGGAATTCCACCTCGAGTTTCAATTGCTGGATCAGGCCAAGGGTGTGGTCGAGGGTTTGGAAATTCCCAAGCCGCCCGGTCCTGGTCCCTTTGCGACCACCATTTTCGCCGATCGGCGCACGCAGACCTCCAGCCTCGGCGAAGACGTGCTGATCGACCCCCTCGGCAGGGTCTGGTTCACCCAGGGCGGCGGCTATCTGTACTCCGGCGTGCACCCCAACCACAGCCGCATCGTGTGCCTGATTCCCGATGCTCCTGGCGGACCCGAATACCGCGTCTACAACGTGCCCGGTGACCAGAACGAGGTCTTCGGTCTGGCGTGGGACCCGCAGCGCCAGTGGATCTGGTTCGCCAATGGTGGCTTTACCTCCGGCGCCCACCTGGTCGGCTTCGATCCCGAGAAGATCGCGTGGCGCAACCACTTCGACTTCAGCACCTCGCTGTGGCACCAGGTGTGCACGCCCGGCAATCCGGACGACGCCTGCTACCACCTCTACCCACTCCCCAACCCGACTGCGCAACCGGCGCACCTGCACGTCGCCGATGACGGCAGGGTGTGGTACACGGCGTACTGGGGGCGCGCGATCGGGCGCCTGGATCCGGACAGCGGCGTCTTCACCGACTATCCGGTGCCGGCTTCGATCTCCAAAGCGTTGCCGTCCTACGTCGTCGGCGCGGGACCCTGGGAGATCATGGCAGCGCCGAACGGCGACATCGTCTTCAACGAGTTCTTCGACGCCACCATCACGCGCTTCGACATCGACCTCGCCGATGATCCCGTCAGCCAGCAGCTCGACGCCAACGGCTTGAACCCGGCGATGACCGATCGCGTCATGCCGGAATACGATCCGGTCAACGAACAGATGCACTCGATCGCCTACGACCTCGACGGCCGCCTGTGGTACACGATCCACACCGCCAACGACCTCGGCTTCCTCGGTTCGATCGGCTACCTCACCCCGGACTGGCGCTTCCTCACCCGTTTCCCGCCGTTGTCCGA
>JAJFFB010000134.1 GCA_021776925.1 Planctomycetota bacterium
GGTGATCCTGTTCGACGGTTCGAGCAGCGATCCCACCTTCCTCGGCCGCATCTACCGCGGCTTCACGCTGACCCCGGGCGGCAGTTTCATCGGCCTGTTGTGGGGTCTGGTCGACGGCCTCCTTGGCGGGGCGGTGGTGGCCTGGGTCTACAACAAGGCCTGCGCCGCGGCACCGTCCGGTTGAGGCCGTAGACAAAGTCATCCGGCTGGGCCTGCCAGCAGATGGGATGAGAAGGCCCATCTGCTAGAATCCTGGGTTCTCAGGCGCAGGAAACAGGATGAAAACCCATCAGATCGCGGTGATTCCCGGAGACGGGGTCGGGCCGGAAGTCGTCGCCCAGGGCGTGCGCGTGCTGCGCGCCGCCGCCGAGCGCTTTGGCTTCGGCCTGGACCTGCACGAGTACCCGCATGGCACCGAGCACTGGCTGGCCAGGGAAGAGATCCTGCCGGACGAGGTTTTTGAGCGCATCGGCGCCGCCGATGCGATCCTGCTCGGCGCCATCGGCGATCCGCGCGCGCCGGTCGGCCTGATCGAACGCGGCATCATCGGGCGTCTGCGCTGGGACTTGGATCTCTACGTCAATCTGCGCCCGATCAAGCTGCTTGACGCGCGCTACTGCCCGTTGAAGGGCAAGGGGCCGGCCGAGGTCGACATGGTGATCGTGCGCGAGAACACCGAAGACGTCTACGTGCAGAAGCCGGTCTTCCAGAATCAGGGCAGCGTCGATGAAATTGCCTCGCAGCCGATGGTGTACAGCTACGCCGGCACCGAGCGCATCATTCGTTACGCCTTCGAGGTCGCGCGCCGCCGCCCGCGCCGCCACCTGACGTTGATCGACAAGGCCAACGCGGTGCGCGCACAGGACCTGTACACGCGGGTCTTCGCCGCGGTCGGCGCCGAGTACCCCGACGTCGAACGCGCGCACCTCTACGTCGACGCGGCGTGCATGCGCATGATCGAGAGCCCCGAATCGATCGACACCGCGGTCACCACCAACCTCTTCGGCGACATCGTCACCGACCTCGGCGCGATGCTGCAGGGCGGCATGGGTGTCGCCGCCAGCGCCAACCTGGCCCCGGGCCGCGCCGGCCTGTTCGAATCGGTACACGGTTCCTTTCCGCAGGCTGCGGGCCGCAACGTCGCCAATCCGCTGGCCACCATCAACGCCTGCGCGATGATGCTCGAATTCCTCGATGAGGGTGCGGCTGCGGCCGCCGTGGAGACCGCGGTCGCCACGCTGCTGACCGGTGGTCAGATCCGCAGCCTCGAGGTCGGCGAACACGCCACCGACGAGATCGGCAGCCTGGTGGTCGAGCAGTTGCTGGGCACGGTGGCCGACCCGGCGGCGCCGGAGTAGGCCTCGGTGGCGAGCGAGATCCGCGAGCACAGCGAGCCCGGCGGCCACGCCTTCGACCGCCGGCCGAACCGGGTGTTCCTGGCCTTGTCGCTGCCGGTGCTGCTGTCGCTGATCGCCGAGCCGCTGACCGCGCTGGTTGACACCGCATTCATCTCGCGTCTGGGTTCGGCCTCGCAGGCGGCGCTGGGCGTCGGCACCACCCTGCTGTCGGCGATCTACTGGATCTTCAATTTTCTTTCGGTCGGGATCCAGTCCGAGGTGGCGCGCTACAGCGGCGCCGGACAGCGCGACAAGGCGCGCGAGAACACCGCGTTGGCGCTGAGCCTGGCACTGTTGTTCGGACTCGCGCTGTTGATCCTGGGCTGGCCGTCGGCTTCATGGCTGGCGGCGCGCATGGGGGCGGGTGACGCGTCGGCGGCCGACGCGGTGACCTATTTGCGCATCCGCCTGCTCGCCGCGCCGGCGGTGCTGCTCACCGCCACCGCCTTCGGCGCCATGCGCGGCCTGCAGCAGATGCGCGTGCCGATGGTGGTCGCGCTGCTGGTCAACGCGCTCAACATCGGCCTGGACGCGCTGCTGATCTTCGGCGCCGGCCCGCTGCCCGCCTACGGCATCGCCGGCGCGGCGTGGGCGTCGACCATCAGTCAGTGGATCGGCGCCGCGCTGGCGCTGGCAGCGGTGGGTTCAGCGCTGGGTCTGCCGCGGCGGCTGGTGCTGGACGGCGCCCCGGCGCTGTTGCGGATCGGCGGCGACATGTTCGTGCGCACCGGCCTGCTGACGCTGTTCCTGATTCTGGGCACGCGTGCCGCCACCCGCATCGGCGACGAAGCCGGCGCCGCGCACCACGCCATCCGCCAGGTGTGGCTGTTCAGCGCGCTGCTGCTCGACGCCTTCGCGGTGTCGGCGCAGAGTCTGGTCGGCTGGTATTTCGGCGCCGGGCGCATCGCCGGCGCGCGCAAGGTGGCGGTGCTGGCCTGCGGCTGGGGCCTGGCCACCGGAGTGCTGCTCGGCGCGGCGATGCTGGTCGGCGCGGATTGGGTGGCGCGCGCGCTGGTGCCCGAGGAAGCGCGTGCCGCCTTCCGCCAGCCGTGGTTGTGGGCGGCACTGCTGATGCCCGCCAACGCCTTGTGTTTCGCCACCGACGGCCTGCACTGGGGCTCGCGTGACTATCGCTACCTGCGCAACGCGATGGTCCTGGCCACCCTCGCCGGCGTTATCGGGCTCGCTGCGGTCAAGCCCGGGGACCCGCAGGCGTTGGTGCTGTTGTGGCAGGTGACCGGCATCTGGGTCGCGATCCGCACCTGCGCCGGCATGCTGCGCATCTGGCCGGGCCTCGGCAACAGTCCCTACCGCGCGCTGCTTTCTTAACTGACCGTGGACAAAGTCATTCCGCCCCACGACAGCGTCTTTTTCCCCTGGACGGCGTCAGCAGAACCCGCCCCTATCTAAAGATAGGGGCGGAACCAGCTTCCTTGCCAGGGAACAAAACCACTTGCCATGGAACGAAAG
>JAJFFB010000135.1 GCA_021776925.1 Planctomycetota bacterium
CTTGGTATCGAGAATCAAATCGTAACACTGCCCGTTCCGTGTGAAGTCTTCTCGCTGGTAGTCGATGACATGATCGAACCCAATGGATCTGAGCGTGTCCAGCTTGAGCGCGCTGTCGACCCCGGTCACCTCGGCTCCATATTGTTTGGCGATTTGCACTCCGATGGCTCCTACCCCGCCGCCGGCGCCATTGATCAGAACTCTATCGCCCTGTCGAATCTGCCCGACTTCGACCAGACCCTGCAGCGCAAGCATTGCGGCATGGGGAAGCGCCGCTGCCTGTTCGAACGTCATGTCAGGCGGCTTGCGGACCAGTGCGTCTTCGCTAACACACACGTATTCGGCGAAGCCTCCAAACCCCGCCTGGGATATGTCGCCGTACACGTGATCCCCTGGCTGAAACTTCGCTGCTTCGCTTCCGCTAGCCTCGACAATTCCGGCAACCTCCGCCCCGAGCACGGTCACCTTGGGCCTCATCAGACCGAACATCAACCGATAGAGGTAGGGTTTGCCGCGAATGAAGCACCAGTCCCAGTCATTCACGGCCGTAGCGTGGACCTTGACGAGAACCTCATCGCCCTTGGGCTCTGGCTTCGCCACCTCCTTGAGCTGTAGAACGTCCGGAGATCCGTAGCGTGGGAGAACAATCGCTTTCATGGCGTGGTGGACATCGTACTATCGGCGCAGACGAGCGGATTCAGCAAATGGCTGAGAGGAATTCATCGAGCCGCCTGAATCCACACCGTGTATGGATGCCCCATTTGTTCGAGTGGGTCGAGCCCAGGTCAGGGTGCGACCAGTCGCTCGGCCACGCCCTCGTTCACCGCCTCCCAACAGGTGGGCGACACTCCATCTGTCCACACGACGACAAGGGCCTTGTCTCCGCGGTGGACCCGCGCGCGGTCCATGCGCGCGTTGTGCGCCCAAATCCCGCGCAGGACGCCCTCCAGCCGGTTGGCGTCTGCCGTGGACTTAGCTTCCAACCCGTAGAAACCGAGCTCGTTCTCGCCGAGGTAGAGGGCGTAGAGCGCAGCGCGGATCCCTTCTCCGCCGAGCTCGCCCTGCGACCCGCTATGCGCAATAGCCTTGACGAACGCGGCCTCGGTCGAAAGGTGCGGGTTGTCCCGCAGCACGGCGCGGGGCACATGGCGAATCGAAGCGTCGTCGAGCTGTCGCGTCACGAGCGAGGCGTGCAGCTCGTGTCCGTCGAGGACCAGCGGGTCCAGTTCGCTCGTCGCGCAAGCAGTAAGGAGGAGGCCGAGCGCCCCGGCAAGAAGAGTCTTCATTCTTATCAGTGTAGGGAAGCCCTCCGGGTGGCCAAGCTTGGCCCGTGGCCGGCCAACTGAATTGCACAGGTTCTTTACCGACGGTACCTTTGACTTTGGGAAATCCCCCATTGAGAGTTTGGAAAGAAGATCAATGAGAAGCAAGTGCGAACCTGACAACTCTGTACGACCTCTTACGATGACAGTCGAACGACTCATGAAGGCCGATGCGAGAGATATCTACCAAGCATGGACCGAGAAGTTTGATTCTTGGTTTGCACAGCCAGGGGAATTGCTCATGACCCCTGAGGTTGACAAGCCATTTTTCTTCTACAACCGGAAGGATTGGGGAGGACATCCGCATTACGGTCGATTCCTGGAGTTGAAGAAGGATGAGTTGGTGGAGATGGCCTGGGTGACTGGTAAGGGAGGAACGCGAGGCGCTGAGACCATCGTTCGAATCGAGCTGTCGGTACGGAAAGAGGGGACGCTACTACGGCTTACGCACTCAGGCTTCTGCAATGAAGAGTCCCGCGATGGACATGCGGAGAACTGGCCCGAGGGATTAGAAGTTTTGGAAAAGGCCCTATGTCCGGAGGAATAGTCTCCAACGGAACACCTCAGTCCGTCCAACCAGGTTTGCGGTTCAGCAGCCGCGCGAAGCGCGGTCTGTCTGCAAGGCTTGGTTAACTGGTTATTCAAGGAATTGGGGACCACTGACATAGAGATCTACATCCAACTCCAGGCCAAGCTTGTGAAGCCCCTCAACTGCCTGCTGATTGAGACTCCAACCAGATGTGGAGCACGCAGCCTCATAGTAGGCCACTTGAACCAAACCATATACCTTCCCCTGAAGGAACCGAAGTTTGTCAAGGCACGGAAGAATCTTTTTTAACAAGAATGAGAGCTGAGCCTCGAACTCCAATGCTTTTGGACAATCTGGGTAGACGCACCAACGATGCTCCTTGAATTTATGAGCCCCCTTCCTCGGTGAATCCCCTTTCCTCCTTATATCTGATGGCTGGAGGCCGAGAGCTAAGGTAATCTCCTCTGGAGGCAACTCCTTGCTATACAGAGCTAAGTAAACACGGGCAAGAGCACTCGCGTAACCACCTGCAATTCCCAATCCTTCTCCGCGAGCAATAACCACCAATACATAGAAGTAGCGTTCATCCTTCAATCGGAGGTGAACCAACCAGCGTTCGTGGACTTTCCAAGTACAAGCCACAGGGGACTCCTCATCCAAACAGTGAACAGCAAAGAACTGCTCGGTGATCCCCAGCCTTGGAGAGCGAGCTTCCGATAACGCGAAAGCCTCAATTGAGGCTGTGTCCAAGTTCCCATCGTCCATAGGAATCACTATATCAAGCTAACGTCCTTGCCCTTCAGCGGCCGGCGCGAAGCGTTGGTCTGCCTGCAAGGGCTTGTTGGCCCGCCATCGTAGCGCACATGGCCAAGCTAGATGAAGGGCTTCGAGACGACGAACCATGTAGCCCCTGCCGCGCTTGCGAGTGCGATGCAACCACCGAGCAAGGCTGGGACTTTCCGCATCCAGACAGGAGAAATGGAGGCCACGACACACCGCCGGTGCGCGATACCCGCGACAATGGCAAAGCCTACTGCCACGATAAGCGCGACTCCGAAGCGACGGACGCCCTCGACAACCCAATCTGCTTCGGTCATTCGGAACGCCTGATCATCATCCATCATCCACGCAGACATCAGGCCTGCGATCAGCGCGAGGTAGCCGGCGCCAAGAACCTCCGCACCCAGCACCAGCACAGCGATAAGCTTGCGATCCATGGAAGGATCCAGACTGGTCGGGCCAACGGGGGTGCTACTCACCTGGCTTGGCGCAGCCGAGATCTGATGGAGCAGATGATTGGCCGGCCTTTCTCGCAAAGTACCTAGCTGCCGCAAGAACCATCAAGCCGAACCCAGTCTGCATCGACAGCGAGAGCACGAGAAGAAACAGGTCTTTCGAGTCGAGCAGGAGGCGACTCCAGATCTGTTGGCCGGAGGGATGTGCGTAGAGAACCATCCGGACGATCTGGGCAAATAGCAGACCCCCAGCCAAGGCAGGAATCGATCGGAACCAAGGCAGGCGCGGCCTGAGTACAACCAGAGCAACGGCCAGGACACTCGGAACACCAAAGTGCACAACGACCGCCCAAATCTCCGGTGGGCTGCGCTCTAGCAATCCACCAGGCCCCGCATGTGGAAGGAAGCATGCGACGCCCAACAGCGCAAAAGAAACCAACACTCGGAATTCCATGGCGTGATCAGCTTACCTCTTTGCCCTAACGGTCCGCCCAACGGATTGGCCGGTCAACGGCGGCGCGCAGCGCCGTCCGATGCAGCGGCCAGTTAAACGACATCTTATTGCACTTCGTAGCCAGGTTGGATCTCCCCAGTCCACGCCCAGGAAGCTCGCACAGCATCCTCAAGGTGCAGATACCACTGGGCATCAGTCCCTAGGCCCTCTGTAACGTCAGAGGAGAGCAGTCCCCAAGGAAATGTCGGGCCGAATCCGTGCTTGCAGTATGCGATGGAGGTGCTCGACGGCACCTGCTCCCAGACCACCCAGCTCTATCCAATCTGTTCGTCTAACGGGATTGCTGGTCACCAACGCGGCGAAGCCGTGTCTTGTGCAGAAGCTTGTTAGATTGCTCATTTCTTGCCAAAAAACCAATGGATGTAGCCACATTTATCGCATATCAAGCACATCGCAGATTTATTTGCCCAATCAAAGTTGAAGAATGAAGCTACAGCTGTGTTGAGTTGAGCGTTTCTCCGGATGAACTTCTGATTGCTACATACCAGGCAACAGAGCTTCTCCCCTTCAATTGTTTCCTCGCTTGCGTTTTGATTCTTCGCCATGATCTCGGATGGATTGCCTATCTAACGGAGGGGCGTTCACCTTCTGGCGGGATGGCGCTGTTTGCGCTTTGCGCAAACTGTGACAGCCAACTGACTGGTGCAACGGTTGTTAGCAATCTTACTCTCGATCAAAAGGGCCAACCACGATTTGCTCACGAGAGTCATTTTCATTTATTAGCCTCCATTGTCCAAACTCTCTCTCCAGGGTCGTACCCAAATTCAAATGCCCCTTCCTCATGAGGGGGATCTGTTGGAGCAGGAACGGCGGCGGCCATTTGTAAAGAAGACACGAGCAAGGTGGACGCTACAACGATCGCGCACCATTCCCCTATTGGATTACGCCTGGGCAATGCACCTTTCCGTGTTCGCATTGCCAGGAGATTCAGCAGCAAGAGAACGATCCATCCGGCATGAACGAAACAAAGCTGGGTTGCTAGAAATGAATATTCCGATGAGTACCTAGACGTTGGCACGAACCAGGGCCAAGTCACCACGATCCACATACCAAGGTGATAGTACAGAACTCCGTAAACGAGAGTACACAAGGCCGGAAGACTTAGCGGTAGGCGGCTTTGATTTTCAAACTGTACGCCCTTCCTGCGGAATCGCTTGGGTTGTAGCATGCTCAGGATCTGGCTAGAGATTGTTGGACGGTTTTCACCATATTGGAATCATTGTATCGCAAACGCCCTGGCGATCAGGGGCGGCGCGTCAGCGCCGTCGGTCTGCAGCGCCATGTTAGGCCGCTACACATTCATCATCCCGGCACCAACGATAGGTACGCCCCCACCAGGTCCTGAATCACCGCACGTACGTACTCTCCATCGTCTCCCCGTGTCGCCTTGATGATCTTACCCCCCTCCTCGCGAACTCGACGGACACTCTCGGTGAGGTCGCCAACGGGAAGGCAGATCATCCAGATAGGCGGCAGACCCAAGTTCACGCCGCGCGCGTGGCGAACGCCCGCCGCTGGGTTTCCGTCAGCGTCGACCATGTTGTAGTCGGCGTAGCGCTCGCTTGCGTCCTCCATCGCGACGTCCTGCACCGACCAGTCAATGACCTGTCGATAGAAGTCGCGGGTTGTCGTGGCGTCGGAGACCGTCAGGTCGAGCCAGGTGATGTGCCCCACCTGCGCCGCGACGCCGTTCGTCGAAGGGACCTCCTCCGCAGAAACGACCGGGATGATCCCGAACGCCGCCCCATTCGGATCGAGCAGCACCGCCCATTGGCCCTTCCCATCAAGCATGAGCTCTCTCCCGCCCAGATCGAGCGCACGCTTCGCACTGGCTGCGACATCGGCGACCTGAATGTGCGGCATCCATTGGAGCGGCAGGTGATCATATTCCGCCATGCGCGGGCCCAAGCCGATGATCGGCGTGCCCAGGTTGTTCATCAGATCCTCGCGCCAAAGCGGATTCTCGCCCGTGGTGAGCACGCGTGAGTAGAAGCGCACTTCACGTTCGTGTTCGGGAACGGCGATGTCGGCGCTGAGGATCCCGCCGACGCACGGGACAAAGGGGTCATTCATGTTTCGCGTCCTGGTTGAAATCACGTTGAGTGGCGCGTGAAGGCTCACTTGCTGGACATCGTAGTTTACATGGGCTCGCAATCGCGGCAACGATTTCGAAGCAGCGGCCCAAGACCTTCTCGAAGAGACGTGTCTGGTGAACCTACAGTTCGCGCGCGTTGATCCCGAGGCGGCCTAACGGGATTGCGGTTCAGAGGCGGCGCGAGGCGACGTCCGTTGCAAGCGCTTGTTATGCGTGGCCACCGCTGAGTTCAGCATACCGCTTCTTTAGATGAGGCAGGACTGCACGGAAGTTCACGACGAGATCGCGGACGCTGGAAACCGGCTGAAAAAAACAAACGCCAAAGACCCCCCAGCGCTTGTTGTCGGGAGGAAGGATCTCGTAGAACGCAGGAGTGTCGAGGGCCCAAGCAATGCCAGCTCGCGCGCCACCTGGGGCGATTACGAATCCATCGCCCTCAGTTTCTGGCTCATCACACTCGTAATCGGTGATGGCTCCATAGACCCAGCCGCCTGTTGCGGTTTCAGGCAAAATTGAGAAGCCGTGGTATGCGGGTGTGCCTTCCGGTCGAGCGATAAACCCAGGTGCGTTCGGATCGGAGCTCTCTGCGCTCGCATCGTGTCTGATCGGCCAGCCTTCCATGAGGTGTGATGCTCCGCCTAACGGTTTGGGCTATCAGCGGTGCCGCGAAGCGGCGTCCGTCGCATCGCCTGGTTAAGCTGCCTCACTTGCTGCCTCCAAGAATCTACGAAGCCCGCGGACAAGTTCTGGAATGTAGCTCTGGTCGATCATGAATGTCCCACTGAGACGAGGACCATCCATGCAGTCTCCGCGGACGCAGAACTTACCGCGAATGGAACCCGTGGTTTCGATGTTGAAGTCGAGAGCCAGAATGTGTTCTACGGATTCGAACGCGACGGAGCCGCACTCTGGGAACGCCTTGTAGAGACGGTCGAGGTCATCGGCAAGCTGAGAG
>JAJFFB010000136.1 GCA_021776925.1 Planctomycetota bacterium
TTCGATTCGGTCTTGGTTGTTGAAGTAGTTTGTGACGGCTTGCTGGGGGTCGTCGGTGTCGCTGATGGGATTGGGTGACGGCTTGCTGGGTATCGTCGGAGCCGCTAAAGCGGCGGCGCAACGCCGCCGAAGTCGCGGCTCAGACGACCCCCGCCCGCCTTCAGCCCATCCCTCCTTGGATTCAGAGGGTCATTCGGGGGGATTCGATTGGGTCTTGGTGGAATACTGAGGTGCCTTGGGGATCGATTGGATCGGTGGGTGGAACTGGGCGGTTCTTGCAGGCTTACCGTGGATGGAGCGGCGGTGGGAGCGGAGGTCCAGGGTTGTTTTTAATAGGATCAGGATGAGGAGGGCGGGGAGTGGGGAGCCTAGGAGCATGATGAGGAAGCCGCCGAAGAGGATGCCTAGGTGGAGGACGACGATGCGGCCGTAGGGGGCGGCCATGATTTGGGGCAGGCTTTTGTGGGTGGAGCGGGAGCCGCGCAGGTCGTGGAGGATGAAGGAAACCAGGTGGCTTAGGGCGAGCAGGGCGACGGCCCAGGCGAGGCTGTATTGGTGCAGGTAGTCGAGCAGGTTTTGCACGTTGGGCGGGTCCATGGTTGGGCGGTGGGAGGAGAGGGGGCCGCTGCCGTTGTTGGGGGCGAATAGGAACAAGAGGAAGGCGCCGTGGACCAGGCAGAAAATGCCGTAGTGCACGGTGAAGAAGGGCATCAGGAAGAGCTTGGCGGCGCGGGCGCCTGCGGGGACCGGGGCGCAGGCCATGCGCACGAGATTGATGGCGCCGACGATCAGGTTCTCGAGCCAATAGAGAAAGAGGATGGGGAAGACTTCCCAGTCGAGGAAGACGGCCCCGGCAATGGGTGCCAGGTTGGCGGCGACCAGGAACTTGCCGCTGATCGCAGCCGCCGGATTGGGGTTGGGGCCTGCTTGGACCGGCTGCGGGGCGACGGGCTGTTCCGCTGGGCTCATCGGCGCGGTTCCATCACGCAGGCTCAGGCTGGGTGGTCCTGGAGCAGGACCGCACGCACGGGAGAGGCGTCGGCGTCTTCCAGTTTGAGCGGCAGGGCGATCAGGGTGTAGAGGCCGGGGTCGACGTGATCGAGGACCAGGCCTTCGAGGATCGCCATGTCGTGGTCGGCGACGGCGTTGTGGCTGGGCAGGACCTGGTCTTCCTGCGGATCGATCGAGGGGGTATCGATGCCGACCAGGACCACGCCGTGCGCGGCCAGGTGACGGATCAGGTCGGCGGAAAGGGAATTGAAATGGGGGTTCCAGTCCTCGGCGTCGGCGAAGCTGCCGGTGTGGAAGAGCACCCGCGGCGCACGCAGGGGGCCGTCCAGGTCGTCGATCTCGACGCGCGCGTCGGGCGGCAGGTCGACGCGCACCACCTGGCACGGTCCGTAGTAGAGCTCGAGACTGCGCGCGGCGATGCCAACGCCGCCGGCGCGGTAGTGAGCCGGTGCGTCGGCGTGCGCGCCGTCGTGCACGGTGGTCAGGATCGAGGACAGCGCCAGCGGGTCGCCGTCTTCCAGCTTCATCGACACGCGGCGCTCGAAGCCCTGGTCACCGGGCCATACCGCAATGCGCGGCGAGACCAGCGGGCTGATGTCAATCAGGCGGGAGGCGGGCATGGTGTTGCAAGGGCAGGGGCGCGGCGATCATGCTTGCGCGATGACCTTGAACTCGATCGCAATCGGCGTCGGCAGGGCGCGGATGGCGAGGGTGGTGCGGGCCGCCTGGATCGATGCAAAGTACTCGGCGTAGACGCGGTTGTAGTCGGCGAAGTCACGATCCATGTCGATCAAAAAGGCGGTGACGTCGAGCACCTTGTCGAGCGAGGAACCAGCCGCTTCGAGCACGGTGCGCACGTTCTCCAACGCCGCGCGGGTCTGCGCTTCAATGTCGTAGAGCAGAGTATTGCCGTCGGCGTCGCGCACCGGCCCGCCTGGGATCGCGTCGCTGCCGGCCTGGCGCGGCCCGACGCCGGACAGGAACAGCAACTCGCCGAACCGGCGGGCGTGGGGATAGGCCCCCACCGGGGCCGGCGCATCGTCGCTGTGGATCGGATCATTCATGTCTGCCTGGGTCGTTCGGCGCCAGCACGTTGCGGTCGCCACGGAAGAACTCGGCGCCGTCTTCGTCGTACTCGAGGTCGCCGACGCTGGCCGCGGCGGGTTGCAGACCGACCAGAGCCGCCCCGGTCCCCCACACCGGCTGGTAGTCGAAAACCGTACCACGGTAGTGATTGTTCTCGCCGAGGGCGGCAGCCATCCACCACAGTGCTTTCATCTTGGAGTCGCCGTTGGCCTGGTGGCTGAACTCGCGCGCCAGCTGGCTGACGTCTTCCAGACGCCCGTCGCCGAGCAATTCCAGCAGCTTGCGGTTCCACTCGTCGTCCTTCTGCGAATGGATGCGGTCGTGGGCCGGATCGATCCAACGCGTGAACATGCGGTTGCTCAGCGCGCTGACGCCGAGCACCACCGCCTTGCGCCCGCTGGCTTCGACCGCGTCGCGCGCCGCCTTGCCCAGCACCAGGGTCTCGGCGCGGTCGGAGTACATGTTGCACGACACCACGCACGCCGGGATGCGGTTGTCCGGGTTGAGCAGGCGCAGCGCGGTGATGGTGCCGACGTCGATGGGAAAACCGCGATAGGCGACGGTGCGCGCGTGCAGGCCGCGGGCTTGCGCCTTGTCCAGGTACTGCGCCGCGAAATCGGCGTCCATGCGCAGCTTGTAGTGCAGGCTGCCGTAGGAATGGAAGTCCTCGTCGACCACCCACCATTCGGGCTGCGGATCGGCCTGGATCTGGTGGCCGATGATCGACACCCAGCGGGTCGAGAACAGCAGCAGCAGATCGGCCTCGCTGGCTTCGATCTCGGCGCGCACGCGCGCGCAGCTGTCGCGCAAGGACGCCCAGCCGCGATTGGCATCCGGCGCCAGCAGCGGCAGCGGCTGGTTCGGCACCAGATAACCGGATAGAACCTGGCCGCTCATCGCTCCTCCGCCATAGCTGGGCGAACCTGGCCGCTCATCGGCTGAGGTCCCATTCGACCACCGCGTTGCCGGTACCGATGACGGTGCCGTAACCGTGCACCTGACCGGCGACCTCGGGGAAGTCCATCGCCGCGAGCAGCCAGCTGAGGCTGCCATCGCGGGTTTCGGCCACGCACTGATCGGTGAAATCGGGCATCTCGTCGAAGACGCGCCGACTCTGCCCGCTCTCCATCAGCGCCAGGATGTGACGATCCCATGCGGCCTGGTTTTCATTGTGGATCGACTCGAAGGCCGGGTCCTCGGGATCGGCCGGCTCGGTGGTGTAGTGGCGGTGGCTCAATGAGCACGAGGCCAGACACAAGGCGCTCTTGCCGCTGGCTTCGACCGCCGCGCGGGTAGCGCGGCCGAGGGCGAGCATTTCCTGGTCCCCGGCCTCGTTGCAGTAGTCGAAGGCGGTGCGCACCGAGGAAATCGCTACCACCGGAAGGTCCCCCGCCGGGCGCACCAGATGACAGGAGGTCAGGGTGCCGTAGTCGACGCGGAACTCGGGGTTGGTCATCATCTGGCAGCTCAGGCCGGCGTCGCGCGCGTGATCGTGAATCGACTGGGACAGGGCCACATCGACGTCGAGCTCATATTGGAAGCGGAACAGGTTGGGGAAGATCGGATCGACCGACAAACCGGAAAAGTGCGGAACGCCGAGGAAGTGGGTGCCGGTTCGAGTTTTCCAGTGCGGCGTGTGCACCACCAACACGTCGTAGACGCGTGCCTCCAGACTGGCGCGCAGGCGTTGGTAGCCGGCCAGCAGTTCCTGCCACGCGCCCGCCCCGCTGGAGCGCGGTTCGTTCTGCGGCGGATTGCTGGCGTAGACCAGATGCGGCGGATGCGGCGCCAGAATTCCACCGACCACCGCACCGGATGGATGCTCCCCGCGCCGCACGGCGGCTTCGGCATCGGTTGCCGCTGGGGGGGAGTGGTCCGCAGAGCTCACAGCTGCACCCACACGTTGCGATCCTGGGAGAAGAACTCCATCGAATAGCGCCCGCCTTCGCGGCCGACGCCGCTCTGTTTCATGCCGCCGAAGGGCGCGCGCAGATCGCGCGTATTCCAATTGTTGATCCACACCATGCCGGCCTCGAGCCGCGCGGCGACGCGGTGCGCGCGGCCAAGGTCGCGGGTCCACAGCGATGCTGAAAGCCCGTAGTCGACTCCATTGGCCAGCGCCAGCGCCTGTTCGACGTCGCCGTCGGCGAAGGGATGCAGGCTGACCACCGGACCGAAGATCTCTTCCTGCGCGGTGCGGCTGTCGATCGCCAGGCCGGTGATCACGGTGGGCTGGTAGAAGGCGCCGCCATCCGGCCCACTGCGCTGACCGCCGCACAGAATGGCCCCCCCCTCATCTCGCGCCAGGGCGACGTAGGACTCGACCTTGTCGCGATGGGCGCAGCTGATCAGGGACCCGCTCTGGTGCCCCGGACGCCAGTCGGCGGTGGCGGCAACCAGCGCTTCGGCGAGGCGCTCGTGCAGCGACTCTTCGACGATGATGCGCGAACCGCACAGACACACCTGCCCCGCGTTGAAGAAGGCGGCGCGCGCGACACCGGTGATCATGGCGTCGAAGTCGCAGTCGGCAAAGACCACGCTCGGGTTCTTGCCACCGAGTTCCAGGCTGACCTTTTTCAAAGCCCCCGCCGCTGCCGCGGCGATGTGGCGTCCGGTCGCGGTGCCGCCGGTGAAGCTGACCGCCTTGACCTGCGGATGGCGGATCAGCGCTTCGCCGGCTTCATTGCCGAGGCCGTGCACCACGTTGAGCAGGCCGGCGGGAGCGCCGGCCTCGCTGAAGCACTGCGCCAGCAGGGTGGCGCTGGTCGGCGTCATCTCGCTCGGTTTGGCGATCACCGCATTGCCCATCGCCAGCGCCGGGGCCGCTTTCCAGGTGAACAGGTGTGCGGGAAAATTCCACGGCGTGATCGTGGCCACGGTGCCCAGCGGCTGGCGCAGGGTGTAGTTGATTCCGTCCTCGGTGCCGTGGCAGGCGGTGGCGTCGGTGCGCACCGCGCTGGCGTAGAAACGCAGATTGGCGATCGCGCGCGGGATGTCCCCGTGGCGCGCCGCGCTCTCGAGCTTGCCGCTGTCGGCGGCCTCGGCCGCGGCGATCTCATCGATGCGCGCCTCGGCGGCGGCGGCCCAGGCTTCGAGCAGGTCGGCACGCTCGGCCACCGGCAGCACCGGAGCGGCCTCGGCGGCGGCCACCGCGGCGTCGACGTCGGCGGCGCCGCCGGCAGCGAGCTGACCGAGGAGGTCCCCGCTCTTGGGGTCGTGGTTATCGAGATAGCCACCCGTGGCGGGTGGATGGGCGCGGCCGCCGATCCAGTGGTCGAGTCTCATCGGTAGTCCTCCCAGTCGTAGAGGTAGCGTTCGCGGTCCGGATCCCATTCGTCCCAGGTCGGAATGGACCCAAGGCGCTCACCGAGCTCCGGCGGCACCACCCCGGGAACCAGGAAGGCTTTTTGCCGCTCGAGCGGATAGGGATTGCGCAATTCGATGCCGAGCACGCCGAGTACACCGCGCGCCAGATACCAGGTCGCCTGTGCGTTCCAGCCGTGGGCGATCTTGATCACCACGCCGAGGCCGTCGGGGTAGTCGGAATGTTCGATCGCCAGTCCGAGCAGGCCGTCGGCGCCTTCCTTGGCCAGCACGCGGCCGCCGCTGGTTTTGAGGATGGTCGAATCGAGGCGGTTGAAGCCGCCCACCAGATCCGGGTGGCGCTGCATCGCTTCCCAGATCCAGTCCTCGTCGCGCTGCTGCACCAGGCCGGCGTAGAGCAGCGCCAGCTCGCCGACGGTGTTGGCCATCGTCGGCAGGCCGCAGCCATCGCGCGCCAGGCGCAGCGGCCGCCAGTCGGCGCCGAGGAAACGGCGCACCTGTTCGAGATAGGCCTGGAAGAAGGGATGATGCGGCAGCATGTAGCCCGCCTGTTCCCAGCCGCGCGCCTTGCAGCCGGCGAGCAGCGCGGCGTGCTCCCCGGAGCAGGTATGGAACCAACGCCGCGGACGCCGTACCTGGCGACCGAACTGGATCAGCGGAACCGCCAGCGGGGTTTGCATGAAACCGTGTTCTTCCGGCGGCAGGATCGACTGCGCCGCGGCGAGGTGCTGGGCGTCGCCGTTGTGGCTGGCTACTGATATGGCCTTCTGGCGCCAGTCGAAGGCCTGGTCAAGCACCTCGGTGAAGACCTTCATCATCAGCGGCTTCATCATGCTGCGGCCATAACACAGCACGTTGCCGCCGAAGGAATGGACCACGCGACCGGCTTCGCCGCCCTGGTCGAGCGAACCGCCGCGGCCGCCGACCGCCCACGCCACCGCGCCGTGGATGGTGGTCTCGCTAACCCCCGCGCGGCGGTAATCGACCAGTGGTTCCCATTCGACGTCACGCCCGGTGGCGATGCCGGGCTCTGCCACGCCGAGCGGGCTGGCGGGATAAAGCGACTCGCGCGGCGAAGTCACGAAGCGCTCTCCGTAGTGCAGCGCGGCGCGGTCATGAAGCGATCTCCATATCGAAACGCGGTGCGACGCGCTCCATGAAGGCACTCATGTTGCGGATAACCCGCGCGCTGTCGTGGTTGAAGAAATCGAACCACAACATCAGCCGGTCCGCGGGATGGAAGCGTTCGGCGATTTGCGCCGCGACCTCCTCGGCGTTGCCGACCAGCGCATTGTCGGCGGCGGCGAGCACCTTGTTGGGATCGATGGTGCCTTCCAGCGCCTTCCAGTACTCGGACAGCGCCGCGCGTGCCTCTTGGCGCGCCGCGTCGCTGCGCTGTGACGGGCTCAGTCCCTCTTCCTCATTGAGGAAGACGAAGGAGGTGCGCGGCATGAAATGCCGTTGCCAGCCACCTCCGTCCGGGTGGTAGCGCGCGCGCATCCGCTGATGGGTCTCTTCAATCACCTCGGGGCGGGTGATCGAAAGGTTGAAGACCTGGACCGGCAGGATCTGGTTCAGTTCGTCCTGCAGTGCGGGGTCGTGCGAGCCGACCACCAGTTGCAGCAGATCGCGGCGCCATTCCTGGGGCACGATCTTGAGGTGCTCGAAGTCGTAACGCCGCTCGATCGGAAGGACGGCGGGCGCTTCCCTCCCGTGTTGCTGACCATAGGCCTGGCATATCTTGAGCCAGCTTTCCTCCTCGCGGAAATCGGCGCGCTGCAACACCGTTTGCGGGCCATCGGCGCCGCACAGGGTTTCGCCCTTGAGCAGGCGCAGGAACAGGTGCGCGGCCTCGCGGAAGACCTTGCCCTTGAGCACCGGCCAGGCGGCTTCCTCGACCGCGTCGCGGGCGTCGAGGCCATAGGCGCGGTTCATGAAATCGAAACGCCCGCCGGCAAAACCGACGTGGATGCGGCGTTTTTCAGCGGCGTCGGCACCGTGCAGCGCACAGAAAGCAGCGATGCGCTCGGCGGCGGCCACCGGGCCACCGTTGCACAAAACGTTCATCACCGCGGAGCCGCACTCGATCCGCTGCGTGCGGCGGAACACCTGATGGGCGAGCTGCAGGAAGTCGACATTGAGTCCGACTTCGCCTTGCCAGTGCTGGACCACCGGACGCCGGTTGCGTTTCTGCACCTCGGTCGACAGGTGCGCCTCGGCCACCCACGCGGTGCCGTAGCCGAGCGCGTCGGCGGCCACCACCTGGTCAAAGAAATTGCGCAGCATCTGCGCTTCGCTCGGCAGCTCCCCCGCCACCGGAGTGTGGCTGATCGAGAAGAAGACGTCGAAATGCATGGTCGTGATCAGATGCCGTTAAGACGCCCGCCGTCGACAGCGATGCTCTGCCCACGCAGATAGGCCGCATCTGGGGAGGCCAGAAATGCCACCAAGGCGGCGACCTCTTCGGGCCGGCCGAGCCGCTGTGCCGGCACGGTGGACAGCCACTCCTGCTCGATCTGATCCGGCCGCACCGAGCGCATTTCGGCCATCTGTTCCTTCAGGGACGCCAACCTGTCGGTGGCGGTGAACCCCGGCAGGACGTTGTTGATGGTGACCTCGGGAGGAAGCTCCTTGGACAGAGTCTTCGACCACGCTGCCATCGCCGCGCGGATGGTGTTGGAAACACCGAGGCCTGCGATCGGCTCTTTTACCGAGGTCGAAATGACGTTGATGATGCGGCCATACCCCGACTGGCGCATGCCGGGAAGCAGGCTGCGCACCAGCAGGTGCGCGGACAGAACGTGCAGATGAAAGGCGCGGGTGAACTCTTCTTCGGCGGCATCCAGGATCGGGCCGCTGCGCGGGCCACCGGTGTTGTGGATCAGCACCTGCACCGCACCGACGTCGACCAGCAGCCGATCGACCGCAGCCTGCACCGACTGATGCAGCGACAGATCGCACTTGAGCGACCGCGCCACCGGCGCACCGGCTTGCTTCAGTGCCGGGACCAGTTCGTCGAGCTTGTCGCCGGAGCGCGCCAAGGCGGTCACCGTGGCGCCACGTGCGGCCAAGGCCAGAGCACTGGCGCGGCCGATGCCGGAACTGGCTCCACACACCAAGGCGTGGAGTCCTTCGAGGGATGAGGGGGATGCCATGAAAGGGCTAAGAGAAAAAGGAATTGCGCACTTCCCACAGCTCGGGGAAGAAACGGTGATGGACACGTTGCTCAAGGAAGGCCTTGCCGGAGCTGCCGCCGGTGCCGATCTGTCCGCCGATCGTGCGCGAGACCATCAGGATGTGCACCGCGCGCCACTTGCTCACCAGCATGTCGAAATCGAGCAGCGCTTCGCACACCAGGATCCAGTGGTAGTTGTCGTCAGGCTCCTGGTAGAGCTGGTGCAGCACTTCAACCAGGCCCGGGTCGAGTTCGTGGGTGTGTCCGTCCTCGCCCTCGAGCAGGTGCGCTGGAACCGGGTAGCCGGCGGCGGCAATCGCGCGCAGGAACTCGTCGTAGACGCTCGGCGCCTGCCAGCGCGCGCGCAGCCGCTCGACGCCGAAGACGTCGTCTTCGAAGAACTGCAGGAAGAATTCCTCGCGCAGGCCGAAGGCGAATTCCATCTCGCGGAACTGCACCGACTGGAAACCGCTGCCGGTGCCGAGGCGCTCGCGGAAGCCGGCGAATTCGGCCGGCGTCAGGGTATGCAGCAGCTGGATCTGGTCGCACAGGCAGGACATGATCGCGTTGATGCGCTTGACCACCTTGAGCACCCGCGAGACCGAACCGGAGCGGAAGTAGCGCACCATCAGATCGGTTTCGTGCAGCATCTCCTTGAACCACAGCTCGAAGCTCTGGTGGATGATGATGAAGAACATCTCATCGTGGTGCGGCGGCTCGCTCTGCTGCTCCTGCAGCTGGAGCAATTGCGGCACCTGCAGGTAGGAGTTGTAGTTCAGCTCCTCCAGGGGAATGCGCCGGTACTCGGTGGTGCGTTCCGTCACGGGCGCCAGGATACAATCGCCGCATGGCCTACTGGCTGGTCAAGGAAGAGCCCGGCAAATACCCCTTTTCCCGCTTCCAGCAGGAGCGCGAAACGGCCTGGACCGGGGTGCGCAATTATCAGGCCCGCAACCATCTGCGCGCCATGCAAGCCGGCGATGAGGTGGTCTACTACCACACCGGCGGCGAGCGCCAGGCGGTCGGCCTGGCAACCGTGAGCGCGGCCGCCTACGCCGACCCCACCGCCCGCGAGGGCGACTGGTCGTGCGTCGACCTCACGGCCGGCAAGGAGCTGCCGCAGCCGGTACCGCTGAAGACCCTCAAGCAAGAGGCGTCGATGGCAAAGTGCCTGCTGGTGCGCAATTCCCGCCTCTCGGTCGTACCTTTGTCCACCGCCGAATACCGGCTGATTCTCAAGCTCGCCCAGGCCTGAACGGTGCCCCTGTCCGCCCCCCCCAGCGCCGACGCGTGGGCCGTACTCGACGGCCGCCCGCGCGGCCCGCGCATCTTCCGCAAAGACGTGCGCGTCGCCGGCAAGGACGCCGTCGCCGGTGGCCTGGTCGCGGTGCGCGGCCCGGAAAACGAGCACTTCGGCTGGGCGCTGTGGCATCCGCGCTCACAGATCGCGCTGCGCTTTGTCAATCGCGCCGAACAGGCGCCGAGCGCAGAAGACCTGCGGGCACTGGCGGTGGCGGCAGCCCAACGCCGCCTCGACGACCCCGAGATCCCCGACCAGGTGTGTCGCATCCTGCACGCCGAGGGCGACGGCTTCCCCGGGCTGGTGGTCGACCGTTACGGCCCCTTGCTGGTGGCCAAGGTCTACAGCCTGGGCTCCCTGCATTTGTTCGAACTGGTCCTGCCGGCGCTGCATGATTGCCTCGGTACCAGCGAGCACATGCTCGATTTCGACGAGTCCTCGGCGCGCGCCGAAAGCGAGAAACCGGTGGTCAAGCGCTCCAAGGGATTCCCTCAGCGCGTCAAGATCGAGGAATCAGGGCTGCGCTATGAACTCGACTTCCTCGAGGGCCACAAGACCGGATTCTTCTGTGACCAGCGCGAGAACCGCGCGCGGGTGCGCGCCATGGCGCACGGCAAACAGGTGCTCGACGTGTGCTGTTACACCGGTGGATTCGCCCTGTCCGCCGCCGCCGGCGAAGCCGAGGAAGTGCTGGCCCTCGACCTCGACGAAAAGGCCATCGCCCAGGCCAAGCGCAACGCCAACCTCAACGGCCCCGGCCTGGCGCGGCGCATCAAGTTCGTCCACGCCGACGCCTTCAGTTATCTGCGCACCCTCGGCCACAACCGGCGCCGTTTCGATCTGATCGTGCTCGATCCGCCCAAGTTCATTCCCAACCGGCGTACCTGGGAAGAAGGCATCGCGCGCTATCACGACCTCAACAAGCTGGCGATCCCGCTGCTGGCGCAGGGGGGCACTCTGCTCAGCTGTTCGTGTTCAGGCCTGCTGCGCCCGATTGAATTCCAGGAGACCGTGCGCCGCTCGGCGCGCAACCGCCCGTTGGCGATCGTGCGCCAGACCGGTGCCGGCGCCGATCATCCGGTGCGCCTGGACTTCCCTGAAGGCCGTTATCTGAAGGCCTTGTGGATGACCGCAGCGGACTGAACCCCGCGACGTTGGACGTTTGACGCGCAGGCCCTCACGGCGCAGTCCGTTTGGCGCCGCCGATTACAGACCTGGATCGTGGATCCAGCCTTGCAGTTCCGCCGGCGGGCGTGGGCCGTCGCCGCTTGCCGGGGGCTGAACCCGGCGCAGCACCAGCACCTCGTCGTGACCGTCGCCGTCGATGTCGCGCACGTGCAGGGCGTGAGGTGAGTCCCAATCGGGACCGAGCCGCGTTTCCCAGTCGGGAATGCGGTCGTGCCCGGCGGTAATCAGGGCCGAAGTGCGGCCGAGCACCCACTCGGTCAGAGTGGTGACGTCGACCTTCAGGTCCTTGCGGTCGGCAAAGGCGCGGCGCAGGAATTCGGCGCTGGCGTTGCCGATCAAAGCATCGCTCGGCACCGCACCCAGCCACACCCCGAGGCGTCCGTCGCCCTCGAGCATGGCCAGATCGTCGCGCTTGCCGTCGCCATTGAAGTCGCCGACCCGCACCACCGCCTCGCGCATCTGCGACAGCTGCTCCTGGTTTTCATCGATCACCTTGAGCAGGCGCCCGCCTTCGACCACGACCTTCTTCTGCTTGTACATGCGCGGATGGAAACTGCCGTCGCCCTTGCCGCGGAAGGCGTAGAAGTCGAAACGCAACCGGAAGGAGGTAATCAGGGAGAACGCCAGTTCAGCCAGGCCGAGATCTTGGACGCCGATCAGCACCAGGTCAGGAATGCCGTCGTCGTCGATCTGGGCGACCTTGGCGTAGAAAATGTTGCCGTCGAGCTTGACCGGTCTTTTCTTGTTGTCGAGGCTGACGCCCTGATCGCCGCCGAGAAAGATGCGCACCTTGCCGTTGGAAAGCACCAGCAGGTCCTGGATGCCATCACCGTTGAGGTCGGCCCACTCGTCGACGACGATGTACTTGAGCAGCTTGGTCAGGTTGGTCAGATCGAGGCTCTTTTCGCTGAAGTCCTGGCGGAAATCGTCGAGTTCGATCTCGACCGAAGCCTGTTCCGGAAAGCCACTCGCCCCGGCGACGTACTGGCTCACGCTGGTGTCGTGACGCACCAAAAGGTCGGGCCGGCCATCGCCGCTGATGTCTTCGGTATCGGGCTCCGGCACCGAGAGCGCGCGCTCATAGTGCTCAAGCAAGCCTTCGCCGCGCTCGCCGGTGGCCAGCGACAGGCGTGCCAGGCCCTCGACCTCGGGGCCGACGTGGAAACCGTCGGCGCTGCCGTGCCAGATGCGCACCGCTCCGGCACGCGGCAGGACCAGGTCGGGCCAGCCGTTGCCATCGAGATCGCGCACGAAGGCGGCGGTGTGCAAACCCATCGGCGGAGTGGCGTCGAGGCCGGTCAAGATCGCCGGGGCGAGTTCCAGCTCGCCTTCGCTCAGACGCACCGGGCGCAATTCCTTGCCGTCGACCAGGACCAGGAATTGTTCCACCCCGCTGCGGCCAAGATCGGCGACGGTCCACAGCGTTGCCCGCCCGGGCAGTTCCAACGGCGCGACCTCGGCGCCATGAAGCAGATGAGCCTTGCCGCCGCGCACCGCGACCATTTCCAGCGCACCATCGCCGTCCAGATCGACCACCGCAATGTGGTCCGGCACGCTGCGGATGCGCACCGGTTCGGAGGCAGCCTGCAGGAGGGCGCAGCCTAGTAGCGCGGCGATCATCATGGGCGACTCAGATAGATCTCCCAGTGGGAGTATTCGCGGACCAGCAGATCGCCGAGACCGTCGTGGTTCAGGTCGCGCACCTCGACCACGGCGGCGAGGGCATCGACCGGGATGGTGCGTACCGCGGGCCGGACTGCCAGGCGGCCGCCGCGGTAAAGCGGACGCACTTCGAGGTCACCGTTGCCGCTGTTCTCGAGCAGGTCCGGCAAGCCGTCGCCGTCGAAATCGGCCACCAGCGAGGGCACCACCGAGAAGGAATCGACGTCGCCGACCGCGTAGGAGCGCTCGTGGCTGAGCGCCGCCCGCGTGTCGAAGCCACTCTCGGTACCGCGGAAGACCTGCATGCTGTGACGGATGCGCGGATCGCGCAAGGTCAGACCGAGGTCGAGTTCCCACGCCGAGATGGCGATGTCGGTGAGACCGTCACCGTCCACGTCGCGCAGATAGGGACCCGCCCATCCCCCTTCGGCCTTGCGGAAGAAAGCCGGCTGACCAAGCTGCGGCTGGTCGAGGACATCGAACCACAAACGCACCTGCCAGTCCGAACTGAGCCCCAGCCCGGAGTCGCTGCGCACCAGCAGCAAATCAGCAGAGGCGCCACCGCCGACGTGGCGCCAGTCGAGGATTTCAGTATTGGAACCTTTCCCGGGAGGCATCGGGATTTTGCGGTCGGGAGTGGCGCGGAAACTGGAGTCCTCTTTCTGCAGATAGATGCGGATCTGGCCGTCGCTGAGGAAACTCACGTCACCGCGGCCGTCGCCGTCGAGATCGTCGAGGACCAGGCGCGGCAGGGTGACCCGCGAGTAGAGCAAGGGCGGTTGTTCGATCACACCCACGCTCTCGTTGGGCACGAACAGCTCGCTCAACTGAGAACTGGACAAGGTCGCGCGCGCGCGGCCGCCAAACAGATCGCGCTGGGCAACAGGAGCACGCCCGTGCACCGGACGCCACAGGATTTCGCCCATCAGGCTGCCGTCTCCGTGCAGGATGCGGTAGCCCTCGCGCGTGGGCAGCGCGATTTCATCGAGTCCGTCTCCGTCGAGGTCGGCGACTTCCTTCCACGCCGGCAGATCATCCGCAGCAGGAAGATCGAGCAGCAACGGCACATCATGGATGCGCCGCGGCCGCCCCCCCCCAGATTGCAGGTACACCGCCTCGCGGGTGGTCAGGAGCAGCTCGGCGCCGGGAGATTCCTCGCTGCGGTCGAACTCGCCCACCGCCCAGGCCACCACCGCACGCGGCACCGGGTAGACGCGATCGGGCTCGGCCGCGTAACCGCCGCTGCGGCGCTGCAGGAAAAGCGCGACCAGGCGACGGCCATCGCGCACTCCAGCAAGCCAGATGTCGTCGAGCCCGTCGCCATCGGCGTCGGCGAACACGGTATCGACGATGGTTTCGGGAATGTCAACCAGGTAGCGACCGTAGCCGCCCTGTCGGTCCGCAGCAGCGGCGCTGGTGACCAGCGTCACCCCCATCAGCAGGGCAAGAGCAGGTTTTTGCATCATTGTTCCCCATCGAAGGTCTGCAGTTCGGGACGGCCGGTTTCCCAGTGGAACAGGCTGAAAATGGACCAGTGCTTGACCGCACCGATGCGCTGGATCTTGAACAGGCTGAAAAAGATGAGGTCTCCGAGTTCGAAGGTCTCGCGGTTCTCTACGCGGTCGATGTCCCACCAGAACACCGGCCACAAGCCGAGGGTGTTCATGACCATCGGCGGGCTCCAGGTGCGCACTTCGATCTGGCGCGGTTCAGCGCCGTCGCGCTCTACCTGCAGGCGCACCACCTCGCCGGGTTGGAAGTTCTGCCGCAGGCGCCGCACGAAGTCGCTGGCCGATCCTGGATCGCGGCCTTCGAGGGCCACGATGCGGTCGCCGACTCGTACGCGGTGCTGATGCAAGGGACTGTCTTCAGCCAGATGACTGACCACCGGGAAGGCGCCCTGGCCTTCCGAATCCATGAATGCAACACGCAGGAAGGAGCGGTCAACCGCGTAGAGCTTGCGCAGGCGGCTGCCGCCCTGTTGACCAACTTCGATGGTGGCCGACATGACCTGGTCGCCGCGTTGCACTTCGGCTTCGACAGTGGCGTTCAGTTGGATCGCTCGCAACAAGGCGGCCAAGCGGTCGGGGTCATCGGTCGGCGTGCCAGCGAAGCGCAGCAGCACGTCGCCGACGCGCAACCCGGCAACGGCTGCCGGTCCGCCCTCGACCAAGGAGGTCACGCGGACCCCGGGCAGATAGTCGAGCGACTCCAGGCTGGTGCCGCCGTTCGACTCGACCTCGACGCCGATCCAGCCCGATGCTGCGGTATCTTCGACCTGGGTGGCCTCGAGCGCGTAGAAACCCTTGGGCAACGGCAGCGGCTGGCGGTGCATGGAACACGCGCCGGTTGCGAGTACGAGTGACAGGAGAAGGAGGCGGATCATCACACAGGACGGCGGCGGAAGGCCCACCAGGCTCCGACGATGGTCAAGGCCAGCGCCGGCAGAGGGGCGACCCAGCCGGCGGCAACGACGGTGTCGAAGCTCTCAGCGTAGAAGTTGGAATAGCCTTCGGCAAAACCGGCCGCTTGTTCCAGGAAAGAATCCGGGCCGAGACCGGCGAGGGTGTCGAGGAACAACCACGGAGCCGCACTGCCCAGGGCCTCGTGCACCGCGCCGACGAGCAGGATCAGGCCGATGCCGCAGCCGGCGGCGAGGACTCCGCGGCGGAACAGGACTCCCAGCAGGGTGGCGAGGCCGGCCAGGGCCAGCAGCGACGGAATGGCGTGCAGGAGTGCCTGGGTCACCGGTCCCGAGATCTCGGCTTCTTCCAACATGATGAAACCATCATCCATGATCGCACCGGGATCAAACAGTAGCGCGGACATCCCCCAGGCCACGACGACAACCACCCCGTACAGCAGCAGAGCTAGGAACAGCGAGGAGAGCAGTCGCGCAAGGATCAGCGAAGATCTGGCGATGCCTCGGGTGAGCGGATCGCGTACGACGCCGAGGCTGATCTCGCGCGGCAGCCCGCCGGCGACCAGACCGATGACCAGGAGTTCAACGAAATACATCCCGGCGCGGCTGCCGTGGGCCAGGCGCGGCCAGAAGTTCCAGCCGGCAAGGTCGGCGAAAGGCTTACCGTCCGCCGCGGCTTCTGCTCGGAGAATCAGCAAGGAGGTAAAAATCTGCAACAGAGGAACCAGCGCCACCAGCAGGATGGCCCAGCGCACCGCGCGACGATGCGTCAGCAGATAGAACTCGCCTCGCAGAGCACGCCACATGCCGTTCAAGCTGCTTCCTCCATCTTCCACAAGCCGTTCACGCTGCTTCCTCCGACGCCGGTCCCGCATCGCCCTGCAAGGCGCGGTGGAACACGTCGACCAACGAGGCACGATCGCGCGCGAACTCGAGCAGCCCGCAGTCGGCTTCCATCAGCTGGCGCACCATGGCCTCCAGATCAACCGCTCCGCTGACCCGGGCCTGGATCTCGTTTTTACCGGTCTGATCGGCGTGCTGCACCTCGGGGCTGCGGCGCAGGACCGCCAAAGCGCTTTCCGGCTGGCGGCAGTGCACGCGCAGACCATCGCCAGCCGCCGCCAGCAGTTCGCTGACTTCGCCCTCAAGGAGAGTGGTTCCGTCTTCGATCATGCCCACCCGCGTGCACACGTCTTCGACCTCGCGCAGGTGGTGGCTGGAGAGGACCACGGTGACCCCCTCGTCAAGCGCCAGTCGTCGGAACAATTTCAGCAATCCCTCGACGCCCTGAGGGTCGAGCCCGGAAAGCGGCTCGTCCATGATCAGCAACTGCGGCGCGCCGAGCAGCGCCCGCGCGACCGCGGCGCGCCGCGACTGACCGTGCGACAGTCGGTCGCCGCGATGGTGGCCACGATGGGCCAGGCCGACCAGTTCGAGCACCTGCTCCACGCTGCGTCCGTCCTGGATGCCGCCGCGGATGCGTGCCAGTTCCAGGTTCTGGAGCACCGAGAGAGAATCGTCAAGGCCAGGAGGATCCAAGGCCACGCCGAGTGCTTCGGGTAATTGATGCAGTTGCTGGCAGGCGACGCCAAACACCTGGCAGGATCCCTGGCGGAACGGCAACAGGCCAAGCAGACAGCGCATGGTCGTGGTCTTGCCAGCGCCGTTGCGGCCGAGCAGCCCGTAGAGATCCCCGCGTTCCACCCGCAGGTCCACGCCGCGGAGGACCTGGGTACGGCCGAGGCGGACCTGCAAGCCGGAAACCTGGATGGCGGGAACCGAAGACATCCTCGATGGTTGTACGCGTGCGCCCCTGCCGATGCATCGCTTTCTCTGGGCGGCCGGCCTTGATCCCTGCGGCGGCTTCCTAGAATCCGCTCATGGCGGACGCGCTACGCATGGTGACCTTCGACTGTTTTGGCACCCTCATCGACTGGAAGCTGGGGCAGAGACGGGTTCTGCAGGCCCTCCCCTCGCTGCGCCAACACCAGGACCGGATCGAGGAGATCCTGGAATTGCGCGAAGCGATCGAAATGAAAATGGAAGCCGGTGCGTGGATGCCCTACGCCAAGATCCTGGCGCTTTCGGTGGCCGAAGCCGTGCGCAACAGCTGTGCCGTGGAACTCAGTGAACGCGAGCGCGGCGCCTTCGCCACCGGACAACTCGGCTGGCCGGCCTACGCCGAATCTCCAGCCGAATTGAAGCGCTTGAGCGCCCACCTGCCACTCGGCCTATTGTCCAACTGCGACGACGCGGTCCTGCGACTGTGCGCGCGCCGCCACCTCGATGCGCCTGTCCGCAGCTATATCTCCGCCGAATCGGTGCGCTCCTACAAACCGGCGCCGACGCACTGGCATGCGCTGCTGAACGAGACCGGCTTCGAAGCCCACCAGGTTCTGCACGTGTCCTTCACTCGCGCCTATGACCTCGAGCCGGCGGCGCGCCTCGGCTTTCGTCTTGGCTTTTTACGCCGCTACCAGATGCCCACCCCCGCAGACATCGAATTCGCCTTCGTCGCTGAATCTCTGCAGGACCTGGTCGACCAGGTTCTCGCCGAGCAGGCAGACTGAGTCGCCGCGGACCGCTGGCGCTGGCGGCGAGCCGGAAGCGCAGGCCTTAGGTCGGCGGCGGCGGCGGCGCCATGCCACCGGCGGATGCCGGAACCTGGGCGAACATCTCGCGGATACCGCCGAGACTGGAAAGCACTCCGGTGGCCTCGAAGGGTAGGAAGACGGTCTTGTCGCCGCGGTTGGAGGAGCCGCCGATCTCGTTCAGGGTGCTCAGGTACTTGACCGCGATCAGGTACTGCGAGGGGTTGATGTTCTCGCCGCGCAGAGCTTCAGCGACCAGGCTGATCGATTGGGATTCGCCCTCGGCACGCAGAATGTTGGACCTGCGGTCACCCTCGCCCTCGGCGATGGCGGCGTCGCGTTCGCCCTCGGCGCGCAGCACCTTGGAACGCTTGATACCCTCGGCTTCGAGGATCACGGCGCGGCGTTCGCGTTCGGCTTTCATCTGCATTTCCATCGCCTCGCGTACGGTGTGCGGCGGGTCGATGTCCTGGATCTCGACGCGATTGACCTTGACTCCCCACTTGTCGGTGGCCTCGTCGAGCACCGCCCGCATCTGCATGTTGATGTCGTCGCGTGAGGTCAGGGTCTGGTCAAGGCCAAGATCACCGATGATGTTACGCAGCGTGGTCTGCGCCAACTTTTCGATCGCGTTGGGCAGATTGGCAACCTCGTAGACCGCGCGTTTGGGGTCGGTGATCTGGTAATAAAGCAAACCATTGATCTCGATGACGACGTTGTCCGAGGTGATCACTGACTGCTTGGGAAAGTCGAACACCTGTTCACGAATGTCGACGCGCCTGGAATGGCTCTCCTGGATGATGTTGTGACCCTTCATGCTCGTGACCACGGTGCGCCACATGATGGCGCGCGGCCGGTCGATCAGCGGAAAGATCAGATTGATGCCGGGTTGCAGAACGCCGTGGTACTTGCCCAGCCTTTCGATCACCATGACTTCGGCTTGATGCACGATTTTGAGCCCCAAGATCGCGACGACGATGACGAACAGAACCAGGGAGATGACGAACGGAAGCATGGCAAAAAAAGTGGATCAAGCGGATTCAGGCGGGTTCGACCTGCAGGGTGTTTCCTTCCACCCTGAGGACACGGACGTGGGCGCCGGCAGCGATGACCTCGGTGCAGGCCGCGTTCCATTCTTCGGACTGGACCTTGACCCGGCCCGAATGATCCGGAGCGATGGCATCGGTGACCAGGCCGGTCTGGCCGATCAGGGCGTCGACGTTGGTCGGTTCACCCATGGCCTTGAAACGGCGCAGGAAGATCGGCCGGATCAACGCCAGGCCGATGGTGGTGCCGATCGCAAAGGCGCCGAGCTGCAACTGCAGGCTCCAGCCAAAAGCGGCGAACAGTGCAGCCAGGATGGAACCGGGAACGAAGGCGCCGAGCAGGAATCCTGCGGTCAGGACCTCGCCGATCAGCAGGACGGCGGTGACCACAACCCAGAATTCCCAGGAGGTGAAAACGTCGCTTTGCAGGAATTCTGAAAGCTGCTCGAAAAAGCTCTGTGAAGACTCTTGAAGCAGAAACATGACGATGGAGGTCACTGGAAGGGTGACTCAATCACTCTACGAGGGAAAGACCCACTTCGATAGCCTTTTCGAGCTGCCGATCCCGCCCGGCGGCGAAGTCTCCAGGCAGGTTCTCGACCGGGTAATCGGGAATACAGCCGTTCCATTCCATGTTGGTGCGCTGGGAATTATTGACGTACCAGCCGCGGAAGGGCATGCGCACGAAAGAACCGTCGAGCAGGCCCTGGCCGCCGGTGGAAATCACCGCGCCGAAGGTCTGTTTGCCGACCAACGGACCGCGGCCGAGGGTCTGGATCGCCCACGAAAAGATCTCGGCGTTGGAGTAGGAATTCTCATTGCACAGCACCACCACCGGCTTGTTCCAAGTGCCGAAGATGCGGCGCCCCTGGGGATAGCCGAGGCCTCCGCCACGAGGAATGGTGAGGGCGTGGTCGTTGACCATCAGCATGCTCAGCAGCATGTCGGTGGTCCAGCCACCGCCGTTCTCGCGCACGTCGATGACCAGTGCGTCTTTGCCGTCGCCGGCGGCGAACAGGTCGCGCTCGAAATCGATCAGGGGGCCGGTGCTCATGCCCTGAATGTGGACGTAGCCGAGCATGCCACCGGAACCGGTCTCGACGCGCTGGCGCAGGGTGCGCGTGCGCCGATCGTAGAGCAGCTGGCGCAGACTGCCGCTGGAGCCAGGCCGGATCACCACCTCACGCGCGGCGCCATCGCCGCCCTGCACGGTCAATTGGGTCTCCTCTCCGACGGTGCCTTCCATCAGGCGGTCGAAGTTGCCGCCTGCCTGCACCGACATCCCGTCGACGGCGGTGATCACGTCGCCGTCGGCGAGACGGCTGTGCGCGCGCGCGGCGGGCCCGCCGTCGAGCACCTCGAGCACGCGCATTCCTGGTCCGGGGTAGCCGTGGTCCCAGATCACACCGAGTTCACCGGTTGAAGTGGAATCAGTTTCATTGGCGCGGCTGCTGCCGCTGCCGGTGAAGCCCATGTGACTGGAATTCAATTCGCCCAGCAACCAGTTCATGAACTCGTTGAAGTCTTCGGGTGCCGAACACGCCAGCAGTACCGGACGCCAGTGCTCCAAGGCGGCGCTCCAATCGATGCCGTGGAAACCGGTGTCGTAGAACCAGCGATCGAGAACCCGCCAGGCCTGCTCCATGACCGCCTCGCGCAAAGCGCGCCGATCTTCGCGGAAGCGCACCGAGAACTCATAGCTGGTCTCCTTGGAGCCGCGGGCGGTGATCTTGCCGCCCTTGACGTAGAACACCTCTTCTTCATGGGCGACCATGGATGAGACCGGACTGCTGCCCAGTTTTTCTGGATCGCGTTCGCGCACGTCGGTGGTAAAGAAACCGGTCTCGGCGCGGCTGCCGTTGGTCAGGCGGGTGCCGACGGTGGCGTTGTAGTAGATCTTCTCTGATTCATGGTGCCAGCCGAGCACGGACTCGTTGCCTTCGCGGCGGGTGACGCGTTCGATCCGCTCTTGAAGGCGGGCGAAGTCGATGACCACCGGCTCGACCTCGTCCTTCTCTTCTTCGTCTTCGGCTTCGTCTTCGTCTTCGTCGTCTTCGGCCTCCGGCTCCGGCTCCTGCCCCTGTCCGGCAGCGGCAGCGGCAGCAGCGGCGTTCGGTTCAGATTTCGGATCCTCCGGAGGTGCTGGATCCTTCTTTGGCGTGTCTTTCTTGGCCGCTCCTTTCTCGGCCTTCTTGGCCGCTTTTTTCTCAGCCTTTTTTGCCTTTTCGCGCGCCTCTTCGGCCTCCAGACGCTCGCGTTCGTTCATGTCCAGATCTTCACTGCGCAGCCACGCCACCCACACGTCGGTCTCGTCATTGACCTGGCGGCGTGAGGTGAAGGCGATCTTGCGTCCGTCCGCGGACCAGACCGGCCCGGTGTCGTCGTCGGGGTGGCGGCTGAGGTTGTAGGGCTCGATGCCGAGGGTGCCTTCTTCGAGACCTTCGGTCACGCTGCGCACCAGGAAGATGTCGACGTTGAAATCGTCGTTGGAAACGGTGTACGCCAGCCACCCGGAGTCCGGCGACCAGTCGAAATCCGGCGAGTCATAACTCTCGACCAGCACGCGGCGCACCGCCAGGGTGTCGGGTTCGCCGAGGACAAAACGGCCGTTGCCCTGCACCCACACCAGGTGTTTGCCATCGGGCGACAACGACAGCATCGACTCGTCGGCCTCGGTTTCGGTCAGGCGTTCGAGCTCGAAACTGCGCGCGCGATAAAACGGCGTATCTTCGTCACCGGTGCGTGCGCGGTAGACCTCGCCGTTGCCGTCGCGTTCGCTGACGAACAACAGCGCTTTGCCATCGTCCGTCCACACCGGATTGTAGTCGGGGGCAGGATGGCTACTGACCCGCACCGCGCGGTCAATCTTTTCGTGCTTGCGCATCACGTAGACGTCGCCGCGTGCCTCGAAGGCGATCGATTCTCCATCAGGGGAAATGGCGAGATCGGAAGCACCACTGTCAACGGTAACCGTCGCCGAATCTGGAATCCCAGAGTCCCTGCCGCCGTAGACCGCGAGTTCGCGGGCCGAACCCGAAGCGGTGTCGATCAGGAGCAATCCAGTCGAAAACTCAGCGACCACGCGACGGCCGTCGGCACTCATGCTGGCGTAACGCAGGGTTCCGCGCGCACCTGGATGGAACACCGGTGCGGGGTCGCCACCCCCTGCGGGCACCCTCCACAGGCCGAGGTCGCGCCCGTCCTCATTGCCGCTACACGGCCGGTCGGAAAGGAAGAAGATAGAGCTGCCGTCGCCCCCCCACATCGGGTTGAGGTCGGAACCGTCAAACTCAGTCAGCATGCGGTGTTCGCCGCTGTCAACCTGGTAGACCCACAGCGCGTCGGAAGCCGAGCCCCGGTAGGCGCGCCGGCGCATATCGCCAGACCCACGTTGGTAACAGAGCATGCTTCCGTCAGGACTGGGAACCGTGCGGTTGGCGGGAAAATCGCCGAGCAACTGCGGAGTGCCGGCGCTCATGCCCACGGTCCAGACGCCGCGACTGCGGCCGTAACGGCTGTACCAGCGGTCGCGGGTGACCCCGACCAGCAAGTGGTCGTTGTCGAGCCAGCCGTCGAGCATTTCGGCGCTCGAATGCCAGGTCATGCGCTGGGCGACCCCACCGCCGGCGTCGATCATGAATACGTCGTAGCCGCCGTTGCGGGTCGAAAGAAAGGCGATGCGCTCGCCATCGGGCGACCACATGGGCCGGGTGTCATAGGCTGGATGCGCGGTCAGCCGGCGAGCCCGACCATCTTCGATCGAAGCCACCCACACGTCTCCCTGATGGCTATAGGCAATGCGGCTGCCGTCGGGCGACAACGAAGGCATGCGCGGCACCAAATGCTGGGGCGGAAGGCCTTCTTGAGGCGACAGCGCAGCGGCAACCGACCCTGCGGTTTCCGGGATCTGCGCCGGGAGAGCACAGGCGGCCAAGGAGACTGGAAGAACAGCCAGGAAGATGGAATGCAGCATGGCCGCAGCAGCATAACCGAGCCGGCGGCAGGCTCCGCTTGGAAGCCTGCCGCCGCAAAAAGGAACGGGCGAGGAAGCTGAATCAGCCGTCGCCGCGCAAGCGCGCCAGGTAATGCAAGGTCACCTCCTTGCCCATACCGAGCCCGCTGGGTGCCGACTGGCGCATGGTCGTCTCGCCCCCGGGGCCGCTCCACTCAAGGGGCAGCTCGCTCTGGCTCAGAAGGTCGACGTCGACTCTCTGCATGGGCAGCACCGAGGAGGAAAAGTCGGTCCCTCCCAGAGGCTGGCCTTCGGCGAGGTGCAGTGCACGGCTACCGGTCACCGCGGCATTGGCCCAGCGCACCGAGACCTCGGAGTGGCTGATGCCACCGGGACCGGCCACCGCCAAGATGCGCCCGAACACGCCGCTCGCCGGGCGGCTGAAGTTCGGATCGGCAACGCGGGCGGATTGCGCGATCTCGACGTCCCATTGGACCAACGCGTCGAAGGCGGTTCCGCTGGCGAAGGTCAGGGGCAGTCCGGCGATTCCCGGTGACTCGAGCACCGGCATGCTCTCGCGGCCTTCGAACAAGCGTTCGAGGCGGTAGACCACCTCGGCCTGGCCGCTGGCGGCGGCGAGGACCTCTTCAATTTGCAGCTCCCCATCGCCGGCGTGCAGCACGAACAAGCCTTCGCTGGAAGCCCAGTCGGCGGAGGTGATCAGGTCTTCCAGATAACCGTCCAGAGCCGGATCCAGAGCCAGCAACGGCAGGTCCAGGCACACCAGGCGGCCGGCGCGGTGCAGGCCGGAGGGAGCCTTGCCAACCACCTGGATTTCGAGGCTCATGCCACGTCCGCCCGGCAGACCGGGCAGCTTGATCGCTGCGCTGTTCTCACCGTCCAGCGGAATCACTCCGCCGAACTCGAGGAAGGACTGCGCCAGGCGGGTCTTGCCGCGAATCGCGGTATAGCCGGTATCCAGCGGCTGGTCATCGTCGGGCAGCTGGCTCAGACTCAGGGCGACCTCGGCCAGCCAGCCTTTGCCAGGCACCGGCACCAGCCGGACGCCGAAGGAGCTGCCTTCGAAGAGCAGACCATGGCGGGGCGCGGCGAGTACTGCGGACTGAGCGATCTCGACGTCGAATTCGGTGACCACGTGGTGCCCGGTGGAGGCCGAGAAAACGGTGGGATTCACCGGCTGGATCGAACGCGTTGCGGAAGCCACGATGGCTCCCTGGGCGTCGTTCAGGCGGAAGTTGAACTTTACCGGCTGCGGCAGGCTGGCACGCAGCCAGGCTTCCATTTCGGGGGCGTCCCAGCCATTGGCCTCGGCGATGAATTCGGCGCGCTCACGTGCCGCGCGTAGGTAGCCCTGGGGGCCGTCGCCGTGCAGCCAACTGGGGTCGAGTGAGTACCACAGGGGGGATTCCAGCTCCTCGAGGTTCATGCCGAAGCCCTCGTGGAAGTATTCCATGTGGTTCGGCCCCAAAGGCATGGTCGGCATCGGAAGTCCTTGTGGCAGCAGGGTTTCCTGCACCGGGCAAGGTGTGGCGCAAAGCAGTAGTGAAGTCAGGATCATCGGGGGGTTCCTCTCAGGAGTGTGCCCACTCTAAAGCTACAGCAGGGCCCGGTAACGCGCCGATAGGAAGCTGGACCTGCCCGCTCCAGCAGTTTTCTACATCGCATCGACTTTGAAGTCCCTGCACCAAGCCCTCCGTCCCTACGCCAGCCGCCTGTCGGTGGATTTGACGCAGGCGCTCTACCACCAAGAGCGCAGCGCCGTGATCGGCCACGCCGTCATGGTCCTGGTGATGACCTTCTTCCTTACCGGCAAGGTTCCGGGGTGGTTGGTCTGGGGCTGGCCCGGGGTGATGCTGGGCCTGATCGGGGCCCGCGCCTGGGTGGCGTGGAAATTCGAGCATCGCGGCGCGGTGACCGCCGGCGAGCGTGACCGCCGCGCCCACACGCTGATCGTTTTCGTGGTGGCGCTGGGCTGGACCAGCGGTTTCCTCGCCTGCCTGCAGTTCCTGGGCTCCACCCACCAAGCGATTTTCTTGTTGGTGCTGGCTGGACTCACCAACGCGGCGCTGGTGACTCTGTCGGCGCGCCTGTCGAGCTTCATCCTGTTCGCGGCGACGCTGTTGGTGCCCTCTTGCGTCGGCCTGGCGCTGACGGGTGGCGATGGTGTGTTCATGGCGGCCATGGGGGGCGGTTCGCTGCTGTTCAGCCTTTCCGGGGCCAAGAAGGCCCGCACCCTGACCTACCAGAACCTGCTGCAGAGGTATCGCAACGAAGAGATGGTCCAGGATCTGGCGCGCGCCAAAGCGGAAACCAGCAAGGCATTACAGCGCTCGGAAACCGCCAACGAAATGAAGCGGGAGTTCCTGACCAACATGAGCCACGAGGTGCGCACGCCGATGAACGGCATCCTGGGCATGGCAGAACTCCTATTGCAGAGCGATCTCCAGGAAGAGGAGCTTGACCTGCTGCGCGTGATCCAGCGCAGCGGACGCGATCTGCTGGCGATCCTGGATGACGTGCTCGACCTGTCCAAGATCGAAGGGGACCGATTGGAGCTGGTCAAGGAGCCCTTCGAACTCACCGAACTGCTCGACGACGTCGCCGATTTCCATGCCTTGACCGCGGCCGAAAAAGGGCTGGAGTTCCTGCATGAAATCCCGTTCAGCCTGCCCCCACGAACGATCGGCGACGCCGGGCGGTTGCGTCAGGTGCTCAACAACCTGCTCAGCAACGCGATCAAATTCACCGACCGCGGCTGCGTCAGCCTGAAGGTCGAGATGGGCATCGCCGAAGGCGTCCCGGTGGTGGATTTCACCGTGCAGGACGATGGCATCGGCATCCCCCAGGAGAGTCTGGCCGCGGTGTTCCACAGCTTCACCCAGGCGGATGGTTCGCATACGCGCCGCTTCGGCGGCACCGGCCTCGGGCTGACCATCACCAAGCGCCTGGTGGAATTGATGAACGGCAGAATCATGGTCGACAGCCAGGTCGGCAAAGGCACTGCCTTCCGCCTGCGCCTGCCCCTGGACATGGAAGGACGCGTGGGTGAGCAGGCGACCGGCAAGGTCCTGCTGGTGACCCGCCTGGAGAGGACCGCAACCACGCTCGCCCGGCGTTTGCGCACCCTTGGTCTGGAAGCGCGTCCGGTGCGCGGCTTGGAGCGCTGCCTGCATGAACTGGACAGTCCGTCCAGCCAGGACGTTCCGATCACCCTGATGGTGGATTCCCAGCTCCTCGAGCAGGACGATGCCGAGGGCGCCTGGCAGGCCAAGGTCCACGACCAAGGAGTGCGTCTGATCCTGCTGGCTGAGGCCGGCGCGGTAAGCGGACCGGGCAGCACGCCCAGCCTGCCGCGCCCCTTCCGCAGCGACGCGCTGCTGCGTCTGCTCGGTCAGAACCAAAGCAACGCCGCCGAATCCGGTGACAGCGGACCGCGCGTGCTCTCCAATCTCGGTGGCATGCGCATCCTTGTTGCCGAGGACAATCCGACCAACGCCCGCCTGGCCAAACGCATGCTGGAGCAGCTCGGCCAGGTGGTGGAAATCGCACGCGACGGCTCGGAAGCCGTGGAATGCTATCAGGCCTGGAATCCCGACCTGATTTTCATGGACGTGCAGATGCCCATCCTCGACGGCATAGAAGCCACCCGCCGCATCCGCTGCCTTCCTGGCGGTGACCAGATTCCGATCCTCGCCCTGACCGCCCACGCCATGAAGGGCTACCGCGAGCGTTGCCTGGAATCCGGCATGGACGATTACTACACCAAACCCCTGCGCAAACGCGATCTGGAGGAGGCTCTGCACAAGTGGCAGGGTCCCGCCCAGGAACGTCGCCGTGCGTGATTGAAGCGACTCCCCGATTGAAATGAAAATCCTCATTGCCGACGACGAGAGCACCATCCGCAAGGTGCTGGCAAAGACCCTTGCCAAAGAGGACTACGAGATCCTCACCGCCGCCGATGGCGAAGAGGCATGGAAGATCTATGACCAGGAACGCCCCGAACTCATCATCACCGACTGGCTGATGCCGGGAATCGACGGGGTCGAATTGTGCAAACGCATCCGCGGTGTCAATCGCGAGGGCTTACAGCCCTTCATCCTGATGCTCACCTCGCGCGATTCGAACAAGGACCTTGAAGTCGGCTTCAATGAAGCCGAAGCCGACGACTTCCTGAGCAAGCCGTGGCACCGCGTCGAACTACAGGCGCGCGTGCGCGTCGGCGCACGCACCATGGAAATGGCGCAGAAGCTCGAACGCATGGCGCTGACCGACACGCTCACCGGTCTCTACAACCGTCGTGCACTGGGCGATCTGCTGCGCATCGACGAGGACCGGGCGATGCGCGCGCAGATGCCTCTCGGCATCTGCCTGGTCGACGTCGACCACTTCAAATTGGTCAACGACGATTATGGCCACCACGTCGGCGACCAGGTGCTGCGCATGGTCGCCGAAACCCTCAAGGGCTGTGTCCGTGCCGGTGACCACGTCGGCCGCTGGGGGGGTGAGGAATTCCTGATGATCCTGCCCAAGGCCGACATCATCCAGGCCGCCGAGGTCGCCGAACGCTGCCGCGCCACGCTGGCCGAACAGCGCGTGCGTACCGATGACGGCCACGTCGTCGGCGTGACCGCTTCCTTTGGCGTGGCTTCGGCCGACGGTGCCAGCCGGCCCGAAGTCATGGATCTGGTCGATCAGTCCGACAAGGCGCTTTACTGGGCCAAGGACTCGGGCCGCAACCGGGTCAAGATCTACGTCGAAAGCGCCGATCCCGACCTGCAGCGCCGGGCGTCCTGAAGAAGCTCTGCACGACCGCCTCGACGCCTCGACGGCCGCAGCCACCTGGTCGCGTCTCGCCGCCCCACGGCGCGTAGAAGCTTAGCGCGTGCGGCGCTCAAGCTACATGCATACGAACCCTTGCGGTTTACCGCGTGCGGCGCAACAGCTGCACGCATACGAACAGCAGGAAGCAGCCGAAGATCAGCGCCAGCAGCTTCGGTTCCAGGGCAAGATTGCGCAGGGCCACCCCGGCAGCCGCGCCAAGCAAGGCCGTCGGCATCAGCGCGGTCACCGTGGGAGGGTCGATGCGCTGCTGGCGCAAGGCCACGCGGACTCCCTGAGCTGCGGTCGGCACCATCGCCAGCAAGCTGGTGGCCATCGCCTGGTGAAGGCTGATGCCACCCACTCCGAAGACCAGTCCGGGCACCACCACCACCCCCCCCCCAACGCCGAAAAACACCGCGCAGAGGCCGGCGAGAACGCCGAAGACCGCCGCCGCCAACCACGCCAGAGGTGGAGTGCTGGCGGCAAGTCCGGAAAAACCTTCCTCAGGCCAGGCGCCGAGGATGCCCAGATTGCGCAGCGCGGCGTAAAGCACCAACAGGGCGAAGGCGAGCCGCAACGGACGCTCGCGCAGGTGCGGAAGTGCGCGGCCGGCGAGCAGGGCTCCGGCCTGGCCGCCCACCGCGACCACCGCCGCGGTGACCCACAACAGGTTTTCCGGGGCGACCACCACCTCGGTTAGCACGCCGATCAACGCCACCGGCAGCACCACCGCGAGCGCGCTGCCAAAGGCCCGCTTCAGCGGAACGCCAGAAAGGACCAGCGCCGGGCCGATGACCAGACCGCCGCCGATCCCGAGCATGCCCGACAATAAACCGGAGAGCGCACCGAGCAGCGCCAGCAGGCCGGGGCGCAAAGCAGGCGCGCCGCTCAAGCGTCGCGGATCCTTTCGACGATGGCCGAGGTGCTGCGGCCGGGGACCAGATCAATCAACTGCACCTCGCCACCGCGGGAGCGCACGAACTCGGCACCGACCACACCCTTGGCTGCGTAGTCTGCGCCCTTGGCCAACACCTGCGGGCACACCTGTTCGATCAGGCTCTGCGGGGTGTCTTCGGCGAAGGCGATCACCAGGTCGACGCACTCCAGCGCGGCCAGCACCTCGACGCGGTCGTGCAGAGGGTTGATGGGTCGCTCCGGACCCTTCAGGCGGCGCACCGAGGCGTCGTCGTTGAGGCCCACCACCAGCGCATCACCGAGGCGTCGAGCTTCGCGCAGATAGCGCACGTGGCCGGCGTGCAGGATGTCGAAGCAGCCGTTGGTAAAGACCACGCGGCGCCCCTCGGCGGTCAGCGCGGCGAGAGCGCCGGCGAGTTCTTCCCCTTCGCCTGCAGCGACGAACTTGCCGCCGAGGACTTCGGCGCGCAGATGGTGCAGCAATTCCTGCCGTCCGACCACCGTGGTGCCAACCTTGGACACCGCCAGGCCAGCCGCAGCGTTGGCCAGGCGCACCGAATCTGTCCAGTCCATGCCCGCCGCCAACCCCACGGCGAGCGAAGCGATCACCGTGTCGCCAGCACCGGTGACGTCGTAGACCTGGCGCGCTGCAGTGGGCAGATGCAGACCCTTTTCCCCTTGGCGCAGCAGGTAAATCCCTTCTTCACCGAGAGTGATGAGCAGCGCGTCGAGTTGTGATCGCGCGCGCAACTCTTCACCGGCGGCGGCCAGGCTGGCCAGGTCCGGCAGTGCGCGACCCGCGGCGGTCTCGGCCTCGGCGCGGTTCGGGGTGACCACGGTGGCGCCGCGGTAACGGGTGAGGTCGCGGTGCTTGGGATCGACCAGGCTCGGCACCCCCCGGCGCTGGGCCTCGGCCAGCACCCGGCGCAGGATCTCGTCGCTGAGGATGCCCTTGCCATAATCCGACAGAATCAGGGCATCCCATTTGGCCGCGCACAAGCGCTCGCACAGCAGCTGCTGCTGTTGCGGGTCGAGTGCCCGCGCGTCTTCACGGTCGACGCGCAGCATCTGCTGATTGCGTGCCATGATCCGGATCTTCTGGATCGTCGGGCGCTGCGCATCGATCAACAAGCCTTCGGCCTGGGCTCCCAGCGCGCGCAGGCCGTCGGCGACCTCACGCCCGGCGGCGTCGTCGCCGACCACGCCGAAACACAACGCCTCCGCACCCAGACCGCAGACGTTGGCAGCGACGTTGCCGGCACCGCCAAGGCGATGGTCTTCGCGGGAGGCGTGTACCACCGGCACCGGTGCCTCGGGCGATACGCGGCTCGCATCTCCCCACACGTAACGGTCCAGCATCAGGTCGCCGAGCACCGCAATGCGCGGCTTGCCGAGCTGTTGCAGGCGGGAGATCAGGTTGCGCTCAGGCATCGGCTGCCAAATCCTCAGGACGGGTGCGGTAGCGGTCGTGCACCCACAAGTATTGCCGCGGATGGCGGCGGATGACAGTCTCCAGCGCCTGATGCATCCTCAGAGTGAGCTGGTAGACCGCGTCGTCGCTCGCCGGCACCGCGGGGCCGTGCGCATGGATCAGCTGGCAACCGACGCTGAAATGCCCGAGCCTGTTGTGCTGACGCAAACACCAGCACACCAGCAGCGGTGCCCCGGCGCGCAGGGCCAGTGCCGCGGCGGCGCGTTCGGTGGCGGCTGGATAGCCGAACCAGGGCACGAAGATCGGCGCCAGGCGTGCGTTCTGGTCGGTGGTGAGGATCACCGCACCACCGCCCTTCATGTGGCGCAGCATGTGCCGCACCGCGCCGCGACGCGGGAACAGTTCGGTGCCCCAGCCGGCACGCGCGGCGACCAGCTTGCGGCCGACGTAATAGTTGTTGGGCATGCGCATCGGGAAGCCGGGACGCAGCCCGATCGAGGCAGCGGCCGGCCCGAAGGCTTCGAAACCACCGAGGTGTGCCTGCACCAGCACCGCCGACTGTTCACGCACCGATTGCAACAGCTCACGCGCCCCGGGCTCAAACTCGAAATTGGCCTCCAGGTCTGTCCCGCGCAGGCGCTGCAGCACCACCAAGGTCTCGGCAACGGTGCGGCCCAGGTGCCCGATCGAATCCTTGAGAATGCGGTCACGCTCGCGTGGGTCGAGTCCGGGCATGGCCTGGTCGAGGTGAAAGCGGCCGACGCGGCGCCGCCGACTGTCCCACCACGCCAGGCGTGCCAGGCCGGCGGCGAAGGCCAGGGCAGGGCGCGCCGGCAATAGGCGCACCACCAGCATCGCGCCGCGCGCCGGCAGCGACATCAGCCACGGCCAGGCGCCGGGCCGATATTTCCAGCGAGCGCTGACCGAGCGCCGCCAATCGCGGATCCAGGTCACCGCGCCGCCCTCCCGTCGGGGTCGTGCGCGGACCACAAGGGTTCGATGTGGGCGGCGCGCACCGGCAGGTAGAAACGATTCAAGCGTTCTTCCCATTCCTCGCCGCCGCGCCAGAACTCCCATTCGGCCACCACCTCCCAGACGTTGGCGGGGGCGAATGGGCGCAGCTTGACGCCGTCTTTTTCGGTCACCAGCACCTGCGCATGGCGGTCCCAACGGCGGACATCTGCGGCGCACCAGGCGTGGTGGTCGCGCCGCCAGTCGGTGGCCACCACCTGCACCCCGGCGGCGACACACAAGGCCTGAAAGGACTCTGGATTGCCGATGCCGGCGGCCAGGCAAGCGGGCGCGCCGTGCAGCTCCGCCAGCTGCCGGCAGACGTCGTCGTGCAGCCGCCGGATCTGGTCGATGCGCATGCCCCCCTCCAGCCGCGGCAGGATGTCGAGGCCGCTGCGCACCTGGTCGACCCGCCGCCAGATGCGCTCACGGCAGGCGGCGTCGACCAGTTCGGCGCGCGACATCACCACCAGGTCGGCGCGGCGCAAGGCCCGAGCGCCTTCGCGGAACAGGCCCGCCGGCAGGCACGGGCCGAAGGGCCGGGTGGCGTCGAGCACCACCACGTCGAGGTCGCGCTGCAGGCGCAGGTGCTGGAAGCCGTCGTCGAGCAAGATGACTTCAGCCCCCCCCTCCTGCTGCAGACGGCGCAGGCTGGCGCGCCGGTCGCTGCCCTCGTACAGCTTCACTTTGGGGTGGCGCCGTTCGAGGATGCGCCCCTCATCGCCGCCGTAGCCGCGCGACAGGACCGCGACCTCGGCGCCGTAACGGCACAGCCATTCCACCCCGTGCAACAGCAAGGGAGTCTTGCCGGTGCCGCCCACGGCGAGGTTGCCGATCGACAGCGTCGGCATCGGCGCGCGCGTCGAACGCAGCCAGCCGCGGCGAAAGGCCGCCACCCGCAAGGCCGCCACGGCAGCGTAGAGCCAGCCCAGCGGGGCCAGAAAAAAAGACTGCAGCCGTGGACCGAGCGCGCGGCGTGTCATGGCCGGTACCAGACATGACCATTGAGTGCCGCGCGCAGACCCTTCAGGTCGGCCGCATAGGCCGGATCCTGACTGAGATCGTGGATCTCGGCGGGATCGTCGATCAGGTTGAAGAGCTGCACCTGCCCGCTATCCAGGTCCAGCACCAGCTTGCGTCCGGCCTCTTGTATCCCACGTTTGCGGATCGGCCCGCCCGCACCGCTTTTCACCGGCAGGAAATCGACCTCAAAGAAGACCTGCTGGGGGGGGGGCGGATGGTCGCCGTCGCGCAGCCAGGGCGCGCGGCTGGTGCCACGACCGAGCGGAACCGGCAGGTCGCACAGATCCAGCAGGGTGGCATAGAGATCGCGCTGCGACATCAGCCCGGTGCGCACCCCGTGCAGCTCCTCCGCCGGCCACCAAAGCACCAGCGGCAGGTCAATCTGCTCGAAGTGCAGAGTGCGGGTGTGCCCGATGTAGCCGCGCTCGGCGAGCTCCTCGCCGTGGTCGGAAGTCACCACCACCAGGGTGTTGTCCAATTCGCCGAGGGTGGCGAGATGATCCAGGACCTGACCCAGGGCTCGATCCACTTCGGCGATCTCTTCGTCGTAATAGGCGCCGAGCTGCGCACGGTCGCGCTCGCTGGCCGACGCCGCGTGTTGGCGGTAGTCCGCTTGATCAAGCCCCCCCCGCACCCAGCCGCGGTAGCCCGGCTCGGCGAAGGAAAACTCTGGCTGGTCCTCGTAAGAGGTGTGTGGATCGAAGAAATGCAGGTTGAGGAACCACGGGCCCTGTTTGGCTGCGGCCTGGTCGAGCCAATCCTGGCCCAGGCGCGCGACCTCGTCGGCGCTGCTGCCGCGATGCGGGTCAGGCTTGCGCGCCGGCGCGTCCTGATAGAAATCGAAGCCTTCGTCGAAGCCGCGCTCCTCCCGCAGCAGGAAGTTCGACATCACGCAGGCTGTGGCATAGCCCGCCCGGCGCATTTCGCTGGCCAGGGTGTGCGCATCACGCAGCTCAGCCTTCTTGCCACTCATGCGCATCACGCCGTGAGCCGCGGGTGGGAGACCGGTGTAGAGCGTGGCCACCGAGGGCATGGTCCAGGAGGTCACTCCGATCAGCCCGTCGACGCGCACTCCAGAGGCGGCGAGGGCGTCGATGCGCGGAGAGGTCGGGTGCGCCTGGTGCCCGTAGCAGCCGAGATGGTCCTGGCGCAGCGTATCGATCACCACCAGCAGCAGGTTGGGGGGCGGCGCGGAGGACTGACCGCTGCATGCCCCACCGCCCCACAGCAGCAAGACCAGCAGCAGGATCAGGAACAGCAGCAGGACCCACAACGGGCGCCGCCAGGCGTCGGTCCTGGAAGGAGGCAGCAGCCGGGCGAAACGAAGCGGCACGACGGTTATTGAAGACGAATGGGCGCAAGGAGGCCCGCACCGGCCTCCTATGATAAAGACTGCGATGTCAAAGCCGAACGGCCGCGCCGCCGAGTCCCTGGAATCGGCACTCCTCCTGATCAGCAGAGAGCCTGCTGCACTCGAGGCCCTGCTGCAACACGTGGTGCCGCCCACGCGTCTGCAGCAGCTGGCGAGGTCTGCGGGTTCGCGGCGGCCGGGCAAGCTCAGCGCCGCCTCGCAGGTCGGAGACGCCGTTACACGCAGTAGCCGCATGCGCCAGGACCTGGTGCAGGCGCTGCTGGACGGCATGCCCGCCCCCGGCGACCAGGAGCAAGAGGCCTCCTTGCCCAGTTGCGACGAGCTGAGCGGCGCGCGCGCACGCACCTTGCCCGCTGACGAGCGCCTGATGGCTTTGCGCCGGCACCTGGTCGACGATGACCCGGATTCGTGGCAGGCGGCTTGTGACCTGCTGCTCGACTGGCAGGAGTGGCTGCCCCCCCATCCCCAGGAACCGCCTGAGGAAAGGCCCGCCTTCGCTGCTCCCGAGCGCGCCAGCCGGGCAGAAAAGAAGGACGAGCTGCTGCGCATGGCCCGCGCCGAGATTTCCAGCCTGGAGCAACGTCTGAGCCAGGAACGTCGGCGCAAAGAAGAATTGCACCACCGGCTCGATGAAGCTCTGTCCGAGGCACGCCAGGAGCACCAGCGCGCCGCCGACATCAAACAGCGCCTGTCACGCCTGGCCGCGGTTAGCGACCGCGAGGCGGCGCTCGAACATGAGGCCAGCCAATTGCGCCATGCCCGTGGCATCCTGCTGCAGAAGCAGGAACTGCTGCAAGAAGAACGCGATGACCTGCGCGGGGTACTGGAGGACTACGACCGCTTCTTCCAGAACACCGAAGAGGAGGTTCCTTCGTTCCGCGACCGCCCTCTCACCAGTCACGAGAGGACCTTGGTGGAACGTTTGCAGCAACGCGACGCCCAGGGCATAGCGGCCTTCCGCATTCTGGTGGTCGGCGGCGGCGAGCCGCAGTACCGCCACCATGACAAGCTGCAGGAATATGCAGAAGTGGTCGGCTTCCGCGGCTCCTGGCGGATGGCAGAATACGTTTCCTGGCACAAGGAATTGGACACCTTGCGCAATGATCTGCAATCACGCTTCGACGCGCTGGTGATCCTGCATTGGAACCGCACCACCTTTACCCGGCACGCACGCGAAATCTGCCACCGGAGCGGCAACAAGCCGTGCGTGACCTGCCATTACGAGGGATTCACCAACCTGCGCGAATCGCTGCAGACCTGCCTCGATCAACTCCTGTCAGGCGAGAGCCGCGGCTGAGCGCTGGTTCCTCTCACCCATCCTGTTAACAAACCGTGGACAAAGCCATTCCGCCCCACGGCGGCGTCTTTCTCCCCTGGGCGGCGTCAGCAGAACCCGCCCCTATCCACGAATAGGGGCCGAACCAGCTTCCTTGCCAGGGGACAAACCCACTCGCCATGGCACGAAAGCACTTTATCCACGGCTTGTTAAGCCAGGGTCGGCTTTTCTTCTTCGATCTCTTCCTGTAGTTCGATCAGCTCGCGTTCGCACTCGACCAGGGCAATCTCGACCGGGTTCTCGATGCCCTCGAGTTCGGCGTCGAACAGCGGCGCGTCGCCCCGCACCAGCTGGCGGACCCGCTTCTGAAGGAGGACGGTCCGATGAAAGGAGCCGTTGACGAAGCGCTGCAGGCGCTGGGGCAGGGTGAGATCCATGGTGTTTCGCGAATAATGCGACCGGAGATTGTACCTGCGGGGCTGGCCGGGTCAAGGTGCCGGGTTGGCCAGCAGCTGCTCTGCCTCGTTCCAGTCGTGGAATGAGCCCTCGCTGCCTGGCATCAGCGCCTGGCCCTCCAGGCATGCCTGCAGGAAGGGCAGCCCGGCCAGCGCGGCGGCGCGCAGATCGGAGGGCGCGTCGCCGAGCACCACCCCACGGCCGAGGCGGGCGCGCAATTCGGCGAACACCGGACCCTTGTCGGTGCAGCCGATGACTTCGTCGGCTTCCAGGCCGACGCGCTCAACGTCGGCTTCGATGTGGCGCTGGTAGGCACGGCTGACCACGCACACCCGGCAGCCGGCGGCGCGCAGGCGCTGCAGCACCTCGAGGCTGCGCGGGAAGGCCGGCTGGTCGAAAAAGGAGACCACCGTTCCATTCCAGTCGACCGCGACGAAAGCGGGCAGGACGCTGCGGGGCATCGCGGGAGTCTAACGACTACAGCCGCAGCGGAACTGCGGCTGTTTGGAATGAGGGTGGCGGCTTTTCGACAGGATCTGCCACTGCCCCAAGACCTGGCCCGAACGCCGAGCCGGACTCAGATCAGAAACAGGGCCGCTAGAAGCGGATGCCCACCTGGGCGAAGATCCAGCTCACGTCCTGGTTGCCAATGGCGCCCACCGCAGCGGTGTCGCCGGCGACGAATTGGGAAACGCCGCCCCAGAAGAACGCGTTCTGGCCGATGTTGCCCTTGACGCCGAGGTCGACCTCGGTGCCGAGGAAGCTTTCGCCGGTGGCGTCGTCTTCGGCCAGGGACAGCAGGTGCAGATCGCCGTACCAGTTCCAGTTGTCGTCGATCGGGCCGGCGGTGCGCAGGATGATGTCGCTGAGGTTGGTCCAGGTCACCAGGTCGGCATGGCC
>JAJFFB010000137.1 GCA_021776925.1 Planctomycetota bacterium
CAACGGCGACGTCTACGTCAGCGGCTACACAGACCGCGGCATTTCCGGACTCGACTGGATCACCATCCAGTACCTGCAGGAGGCGCCGCCGCAACTGGCGGTGTCCAATCTGCAGCGCGGCCAGAACGCGATCCTGACCGCCAGCGATCTGCGCCCCGGCGAGAAGACCTGGTTCCTGTACAGCGCGCAGGGCAGCGGCTACGGCAGCTGCATCTCCCAGCTCGGCGACCTGTGCCTGGACCTGCTCGATCCGGTCAACAATCTCGGCCCGGCGACCGCCGACGCCGCCGGCGTGGCCACCCGCACCGCTCTGGTCCCGGCGGGCGCGCCCTTGCGCATGATTTCCTTCCAGGCCGTCGCGATCCGCGCCGCCGCCGGCGCCAACTCGGTCAAGACCAACGCCGTTGCCCAAATGATCCAGCCATAAAACGCCGTCCTGGGGCGGAATGACTTGATTCACGGCCTCATAATGCTGGCATGATCAAAATACTGCTGCCCCTATTCCCGGCCTTCGCAGCATTCGGGCCGGTGATGATGGTCATGGGTGCACGCAGCGCAGGAACACCTTGGGTGGCTTATTTCGGTGCGCTGATGTGTTCCATCGCGCTGATGACCCTCCTCATGCTGTTTGCCCAGCTCGCCAAGGAGCAGCAGAAAGGCTCCTCGGGCCCAACGACCGGATCTCAGGGTTGACCCCAGGCCCCTGACAGCACGAAAGCACCCCAGGTGTGCGGCAGGCCCGCGCCCTGGTTTTCGATGCGGTTGCGCTTGAGGAGGTCGAGCTGCGCCTGGCGCAGCGCCGCGCCCACCGGCATGCCGTCGTCCCACATGCGCAGGTAGAAATCTTCCATCAGTTCCTGGGTGCTGCGATCGGGAACCGACCACAGAGACGAAATCACCGTTTCGGCACCGGCCAGGCGGAAGGCGCGGCGCAGACCGACCAGGCCTTCGCCGGCTTCGGCGCGCCCCAGGCCGGTCTCACACGCCGACAGCACCACCAGATCGACCGCCGACAGATCCAGCCAGCTGACTTCCTCGGCGGTGAGGAAACCGTCCTCGAGGCTGTCACTGCTCTCGGCATTCACTCCCGCGCAGACCAGTCCGGTGAGCAGGCCGGGCATGCGGCCGACCAGATTGGCGCTGCTGCGCTCCATCACCATTTCGAAGGAACCGTCCTCCTGGATCGTTTCCTGCCACATGGATTCCAGACCTTCCGGGGCGAAGAAACCATGGGTGGCGAGGTGCACGATCGAGGACCCCGGCATGAACGCCTTCAGCGCCTCCTCGGTGGCCTCGGAGTCGGCCAGGAAGCGTCGCCGCGCATTAGGGAAGTTGGCTTCGTGCATGCTCAGCACGCCGCCGGTTTCGGTCGCGGTTGCCGGCAACGGCGGCCAACGACGACGGAAGCGGCCGCGCAGGCTGCTCGCGGGCGCCGCCTCCTGGATCGCCGGCACTCCCTCGGTGCGCCGGTTGAAATTCACCGCCCCCATCGCCAGCAGCGAAGGTGCCTGCGCCGAAGCCTGCAGCTCTCGCGGGCGCCCAAGCTGCGCCAGATCCTGCAGGTAGACGAAGGAGTAACGCTCGACCAGATAGCGCCCGTTGGGTTCGGTCAGGACCTGGAAGGGCAGGGTGGCGAGCACTCCTTCTGGCGACACCACCACCCGGTCCACGCCTTCCAGCAGCGGTGCGATCGGATCCCACAGCAGCGCCTCGAGGGGTCGCTCCGGCTTGCCATCTTCGCCCTCCGCAAGCGGACGCCCACCGCGCTGCCCGTGCAGGGCCGCAAGGAAGCGCTCCAATTCATGCTCGAGCGGCTCGGCCGGTCCGAGGTCGGCCCAGCGCGGCGCCGACCATTGCGGGCGATGGAGCAGAGCGATCCAGTGCGGGGCTTTCTGGTGAATCGGCTTCAGGCGGTGGAAGCTCACCACCGCCGTCCCCGGCTCCAGCGCCTGATTCAGGGCAGCAAAATCGACTTCGGGACCCTGGGCCCGGGCCAGCTGGCGGTTGATCTCGCGCTCCAGTTCGGCGCCCCGCTGGCGCAGGCGGTCGAGCTTGCTGCCGGATCCTGCCGGATTCTCTGCCAGGTCCGGGTCGGCCTTCTGACCGGCTGGGGCATCTGCGGCGACGGCTGCGCTGCTGGACTGGGCGTACACCGCCTTGGAAACCTGGCCCTGCAGCGTGCGCAGCTCGCTGATCAGGTCGCCCACACCCTGCGGCAGCACCGCCTGATCCCGCGCGCGGCTCTGCAGGCGCACGCGCCCGGCCAGACCCTTCCACTGCAGCGCCTTGGTCATCGCCAGACGCAACTGCTCTTCGCTCCCCTCCAACAGCAGCAGGGAAATCAAGCCGAGATGCGGTCGATGGTTCTCCGCCAGCATGCGGAAGCGTTCCGACTCGGTCATGCCCGGGAGCACGCGCATGCTCTGACGGTAGAGGGCTTCGGCGTAGGGCAGCAGGGTTTCCAGCGCCTGGGCAACCTCGCTGTGCTGAGCCAGGCTGAGCGCCAGGTTGTAGGCCACCGTCGAGGAACTGGGGTGGTGCGGACCGAAGGCCACCGCCTGGATGCGCAGGGCTTCCTGGTACTCGCGGATGGCCTCTTGCCGCTGCCCCATCTGCGCGAGGACCAGGCCGAGGTCGCCATGCGTTTGGCCGAGTTCCGGGTGGGCAGGATGCCGCCATTCAAGCTGGCGCTCGAGGATGGCCCGCAAGGCGGCGACGGCCTCCTCCAGCCTGCCCAGGCTACGCAGCAGATTGGCCCGCCGCCGCTCCAGGCGCACGGTGACCGGGTGCTCATCGCCGAACAGCTTGCGTTGCAAGGCCAGACCCTGGTCCAGGAAGTCCTCGGCGATTTCGAAATTACCCAGCACCCGATGGACCTCGGCCAGATTGCCGAGACGGTAGACCATGTCCATGTGTTCGGGTCCCAATCCCTCGCGGACCACCACCACCGCCCGCTCGAGATACTCGAGATTGGCCTCGTGGTCCCCCATCGTGCCCATCAGGTTGCCGAGGTTGTTCAACGAGGTCGCGAGGGCATCGATATCCGGGGGATCGAGGGTCTCGCGGATCGCCAACGAGCGTTCCATCGCCAACCGTGCCTCCTCCAACTTCCCCACGGACTCCAGCACCAGGCCGAGTCCGTTGAGGTAATAGGAAAGAGTGCGCGGATCCCCCGGTTCAGGCTGGGCCTCGCCGATGCGCACCGCTTCTTCGATGGCCGCCTGTGCTTCGGCGAAACGGCCGGCTTCCCACAGCGCCATGCCGATGTTGTGGTACACCGTCGCAACGGTGTTGTGGTCCGGGCCCAGAGTACGGAGGTAGCGCTCCAGGGCCACCTGGTAATGGACCAGGGCTTCGTCGTAACGCCCCAGCGTTTTCAGCATGAGCCCAGACCTGAGCTCCTGCTTCATGGTCGTCGCATGATCAGGGCCCAGGTTCTTCTCCGCCACCTCGCCGTGCCAGAGCGAATACTCCAGATACTCCTCGAGTCGGTTGAGTTGCTGGGTGAAGAACTGCAGACTCTCGAGCGACCAGATCAGCTCGGCGCTGTCACGACCGTGAACCCGCACCTGCATGTCGAGATTGCGACGCAGAACCTCGATGACTCCAGCCTTGTCCTCTTGCATGTAGAGGGCGCGCGACAGGCCCTGACGCAAGAAGACCAGGTGGATGCAGTCCGGGCCGTACTTCTCGATGATGGCCTGTTCGCGGGCCAGGCCGTCGGCCACCATCGCCGCGATGAGTATTTCGTTACTGGGGGTGGGCGGTTGCCCGCGCGTCATCAGCAGGGTGTAGCTGCCCTCCGCCAGCTTCGAACCCCCGGCGTAGAGCTGGTAGCGCTGACCCGGGATCATCTTGCCGGTGAGCACGGCGTTGCCCATCGGCAGGTTCCCTTCGCCCGCGTCGATCAAATTGCCTAGTTCGTCCCGCAGGATGAGGTGGGTGGTGAAGTACAAGGACCGCATCTCGATGCGGTAGAAGTCTTCTTCCTCGACTTCGAAGTGCCACAGGCTGGCGTGGACCGGAAGGTGCTCCGGGTCGGCCTCAAGCGCAGGCGTCACCACCAGCGGCAGGGCGCGCGTCCATTCCGCTTCGACCGCCTGGTTCAGCGGGAGCAGAAGATCTTGAGTGGGGGCTGCTTCCTGCGCAGCGAGCAGGAGGATGGAGGCGAGCATGGTGGCTGCGCCAGCCTATCAGGTGGCCAGGGGGCAGCCGCGTACCGCCCCCCGGTCGGCAGAACTCAGGCGTCGCCGCCGCCGCCGCCGCTGGGCATCACGAAATCGCGATCCATCACCGTCTTGCGGCGGTCGGCGCCGGCGCGGGCGACGGCGTCATCGCACAATTGACGGATCAGGGCGCTAAGAGCGGGAGGCACGTTGCCGGAGGTGTTCATGCCGGACTTGGCCTTGATGTAGTTCTTGACCTTGGACACGACGACCAGGACTTCAGAATCGCTCATGGAGACTTCCTCGGAAACCGGGACAATGAGAGGGCGTTTCAAACCCGCCGCCGCTGCAGCGAATCGGCCCGGGTGCAGTCTATAGCCTGTTGAGGGCAGTTTCAGCCCTCAGACCCGATTCAGGGCTGGATGGCGGGCGGGCTCCCGACTTAGGAAGTTGCTTATTTTCGAGCCACAAGCCTGCCGGAAATCGCCCTTCGCCAACCTCCTTGGACTTGCCAAGGGTGGCCGATGAGGCGGCAATAGTAGACCTCCTCCCAGGGCGGATCCGTTTGTTGAGAATCGTCTCTCGGCTCGGCTGGCTTTCCAGCGCGGTTGGTGCCCAAGGCGACCTGGGAAGGGGCCGTCGAGGGTCGCGAGGATGGCTTGGATCCTGCTTGCATCCATTTCGTTCCTGGCTCGGGAATGACCGTTATACAACGATGTAACCCTTTTTAATCAAGGAAGTTAAACCCAACAATCGAGTCCGCCAACGGACCAACGATGGGGTGAAGTCTGGTCTGCTGACTGGCCCGACATCAGGCACCAGGCCATCCCATTTAGCGGGGACGAGGGCAGGCCACAGCGCTGTCCAAGCACGCCAGACATCTCGGGCCCTCAGGTGCCACCGTCCCGGCGCGGAAGCGCTCTGCGTCGGCAACCCCAAGGCCAGGCCCCCTCATCCAACCCAAGCGTTTCCAGAGTCTGTGCTTAGAGCTCCGCTGCCGGCTCCATCCAGAGCTCCGACCGGCTGCAGAAAGGGCAAAAAAAATCTGCAAAATCCATAAGCTGAGGCCCATGAACGCGTCCTCTCCCCCTTCTGAGGTCCTCTTTGGCATGAATCTCCTGCTGTGGACCACCCACCTCACCGACGCCCACCAGCCGCTGCTCGGCGCGCTGCAGGCGATGGGTTTCGACGGCGTTGAGGTGCCGGTGATCGAGGGCGACGGCGCTCACTTCCGCGCTGCCCGCGCCTGGATCGAGCAAGCCGGCATGAAGCAGACCGCGGTGACGGTGGTGGACGAGAGCTGCAATCCGGCCAGCGCCGACGCGGCGGTGCGCGCCGCCGCCGCCGACAAGCTGCGCTGGGCGATCGAGATGGCGCACGCGCTCGGCGCGCCCGTGCTGTGCGGCCCCTTCCACTCCGCCTACAAGCTGTTCAGCGGCCAGGGACCACAGCCCGACGAACTCGCCTGGAGCGCCGAGGTGTTGCGCACGGTTGCCGACGACGCCCAGGCCGCCGGGGTGAAGCTGGCGGTCGAGCCGCTCAACCGTTTCGAGTGCTATCTGCTCAACACTGCGGAACAGGCCCGGGCCTATCTGGCTCAGGTCGACCATCCGGCGGTGGGCTACCTCTACGACACCCACCACGCCCACATCGAGGAAGAGAGCGCAGACCAGGCGATCAGCGCCTCGGCAGCCGAAATCTGCCACATCCATATCAGCGAGAACCACCGTGGCGTGCCCGGCCGCGGCCAGGTGGCGTGGGCGCCGACCTTCGCCGCCCTGAAGAAAAATGGATATGGTGGCTGGCTGACGATCGAGTCCTTTTCCAGGCTCGATCCCGATTTCGCCGGAGGCATCCACATCTGGCGAGACTATTGCAAGGACCCGATGGAGGTCCCCCGTGACGGCCTTGAATTCATGCAACAGGGAATGACCTGAATCAGACATGAGACAAAGCACTTCCAGTGTCGAGAGGATCGCGCACCGGCCACCAGGTTCATGAGTTAGGCTGGGACGATGAGGATGGTTCCAGTTCTATTGGCGGTCCTTTCCTGGTCCGGTGTTTGCGCGCCCGCCATGGCGCAGGGATACGCGATCACCGACCTCGGCAATCTCAGCACCAATCCCAAGCACGCCAGCCTCGCCGGCGGCATCAACCACCGAGGGCACGTGCACGGGGATTCCGAGATCCCAGCTCCACAAGGCTTTGGCGCCACCCATGCCTTTCTGTGGGACGGACAACAGTTGATCGAGATCGATCCGTTGAAGCCTGCGCTGTCCTTCCGCGGGCAATTGAACGACTCGGATCAATGCGTGGGCTACTCGTCGGCGGGCAGCACCCAATCCCACGCCTACCTGTGGGAGAACGGCGTCACTCGGGATATTCACGTCGGCAACCTGAATTTCAGCCGGGCCTTCGACCTCAATCGTGTCGGCTACGTCACCGGGGTCTATGCCGACATGCTGCCGGGCAATCCGGTGAGTCAATTCCGACCCTTCCTGCGCGAGCCCAATGGAGCTTGGATCGATCTCGGGACCTTTGGGGGTGACGAGGGCCACGCCCACGCGATCAACGACCACCTACAGGTTGTGGGCTTCGCCCGTGATCCGGGCCAGCGCCACATGGGTTTCCTATGGAGCCTGAGCACCGGGATGCTGGATCTCGGGCACCTGGGCGGGACCTTCTGCAATCCTGAGGACTTGAACAACCTTGGTCAGGTGGTCGGGTCCAGCCGCGACGCGGCCGGCAACCTACGGCCCTTCCTGTGGCAGGCCGGTGTGATGACCGACCTGGGCACTCTCGGCGGCGCCACTGGGACCGCCAAGGGCATCAACCGGGCGAGTGAGGTGGTGGGGAATTGCCTCGACCCCAGCGGCATCCAACGAGCGGCGATCTGGCAAGGAGGTGCGGTGGTCGACCTGAATCACCTCATACCCGCGGGTTCAGGGTGGGAATTGACCGGCGCCCGCGACATCAACGACCTAGGCGAGATCTGCGGAACGGGATTCCTCCATGGCAACCGGAGGGCCTACAAGCTCACTCCGCTGCAGTCACACCCACGCCTATCTGGTGCCGTTCCGGGGATCGCCGGGCGCCTCAACGCAGTCTATGGAATGGGATTCACACCAGGCGTCACCATCGGTCTGGCCTGGGGAAGTTCCTTCGGCAGCACGGTCCTGCCGGGCTGTGGCCTCAGCCTCGACATCCAAGGAGCCCGCCTGCTGACCCAGGTCCTTGCGGATGACGAGGGCCGACTCGAAGCCACCTACCAGGTGCCTTCCCGTTGGAGCGGCCAGATGGTTCTTTTGCAGGCCTTCGAGCTCACCACCTGTTTGCTCAGCGATTGGACCCAGCAGATCCTGGACTGAGCGGAAGCCCTGCCGGGAATCCAGCGGCGAGGCCGGATTACCCTTGCCAATAGGGCTTTCGGGGCATAATGAGAGTCTGCGATCCTTCCGTCGTGGTTAGCCCGGGCGGTGGGTTCGGGTTCCTACCGCCATGAGCTCAACCCCTCCTGAACAGGCTGCGCCCACGCTCTCGCAAGAGGCCGGCCACAGCGTCCTTACGCTGCCCGAACACATCCTTGAGGTCTTGTCCGACTCCGGGGAGGGCGCGCAGAAATGCGGCCAGAGTTTCGGCGCGGTCTCGGCCAAGATGGGCAACGGCGCCTGGACGGTCGAAATCATTCCGGCCGAGATCCAGCCGCCGCCGCGTACCCCCGACGGCGCCAGCGGGGTGCGCATCCGCATAGGCACGCAAAAGATCACCAACTGGGGCAATCGCACCAAGCTGGCGATCGCCTTCAACGATCAGGTCCTGCTTTCGCGGCACCGCCTCAACGCGCTGGCCGACGACGCGATCATCCTGCTCGACCAGGCGCCTGAGAATCATGACAACCCGCAAGTGCGGCAGGAGTGGATCGAGGCGCTCGAGGAACTGTCCTCGCGCAACTACCGGCTGATCAAGGTGCCGCTCGAAGAAGAGTGCCTGAAGATCGTCGACAACCCGCGCCAGGGCAAGAACATGTTCGCCCTCGGCATGCTCTCGTGGGTCTATCTGCGCGACCTGGAACGGGTCAAGGAACAGATCGCCCACCAGTTCCGGCACAAGGCCAAGGCTGTCTATGAAAGGAATGTGCGTCTGCTCGAGGCCGGAGTGAGCTGGGCCGAGCAGAACCTCGACTTCCGCTTCGATATTCCGACCACCACTCCCGACGAGGACATGGTGGTGATGAACGGCAACACCGCGCTCGGCCTCGGCGCGATGGCGGCGGGCCTCGAGATGTGCTCGATGTATCCGATCACGCCGGCGACTTCGGTCAGCCACTTCCTCAGCGAGTCCTTCGACCGCCTTGGCGGCATGGTGCACCAGGCCGAGGACGAAATCGCCGCGATCGGCGTGGCACTGGGTGCTTCCTTTGCCGGCAAGGTCGCCTTTACCGTGACCTCCGGACCCGGTCTGGCGCTGAAGACCGAATTCATCGGTCTGGCGGTGATGACCGAAACCCCGCTGGTCATCGTCGACGTACAGCGCGGCGGTCCCAGCACCGGTCTGCCGACCAAGGTCGAGCAATCCGACCTGCTGGCGGCGGTCTTCGGCCAGCCCGGCGACTGCCCCAAGGTGGTGTTGGCGCCGTCGACCATCGAGGAGTGCTTCCACTGCATGATCACCGCGCGGCGCATCGCCGAGACCTTCCGCTGCGTGGTCATGGTCATGTCCGACGCCAACCTGGCCACCGGACAGCAGCCCTTCAAGCGGCCGACCCTGGATCCGCGCTGGCAGTCGGTGCAGCCCGATCTCAGCGAGGTGCCCGTGGGCACCGAACCGCTGCAATGGGACCCCGAAACCGGCCTCAGTCCGCGCCTGATCCCCGGCCAGCCGGGCGGCATGTTCACCGCCACCGGCCTGGCCCACAATGAGGGCAGCCACATACGCAGCGACCCCGAGAACAACCAGCGCACGATGGAATTGCGCAGCCGCAAGCTGGCGGTGCTGCAGAGCACGCTGAAGCCGCCGGTGGTGGTCGGGCCCGAACACGCCGACCTGCTGGTGGTCGGCTGGGGCAGCACCCGCGGCGCGATCGAAGAAGCGATCGAGAAAGGGCAGCAGGAGGGGCTCTCGGTGGCGGCACTGAACCTCACCTTCCTGTCGCCGCTACAACCGGGCCTGGGCGAGATCTTCGAAAACTACAAGAAGGTCATGACCGTCGAGATCAACTACAGCGACGAGCTCGACCAGCCTTATATCAACGCAGAAAACCGACGCCGCGGCCAGCTCGCCTGGCTGCTGCGTGCCACCACCCTGGTCGACGTCGACTGTTGGACACGCGTGTTCGGACAGCCGCTGTGCCCCGGCGACATCCTCGACGTGATCCGCGGCAAGCTCGCCGCAGGAGGACAGTCATGAGCGAGAATTGCGGAACCCTGATGGGCTGCGGCGTCGAGGACGAACGCAGCTTCTCGATGGACGACTACTCCGGGCCTCTGGCGCGCTGGTGCCCGGGTTGCGGCGACCACGCCGTTCTCGCCGGAGTGCAGAGGCTGCTCGCCAAGGAACAGCTCAAACCCGAGCGCACGGTGTTCGTCTCCGGGATTGGCTGTTCCAGCCGTTTTCCCCACTACGTCGACACCTACGGCTTCCATGGCATCCACGGTCGCGCGCTGCCGATCGCCACCGGGATCAAGCTGGCGCGCCCCGACCTCGACGTGTTCGCGGTCATGGGCGACGGCGACTGTTGTTCGATCGGCGCCGGACACTGGATCCACGCCATCCGCTACAACATCAACATGACGGTGTTGCTGCTCGACAACAACATCTACGGTCTGACCAAGAAGCAGACCTCGCCGACCACGCCGCAAGGGTTTGCTTCCAACACCCAGCCGCGCGGCAGTTTTCTGCCCGCGCTCGATCCGATCCAGACCACGCTCGGCGTGACCAACGCGTCCTTCGTCGCGCAGACCGCCGACTGGGTGCCGTCGCACCTGGCGCAGACCCTCGAAGCCGCCCACGCCCACCCGGGTTTCGCCTTTGTGCGCATTCTGCAGCGCTGCCCGGTGTTCACCCCCACCATCTTCGAGGAGGCAGCGATGAACACCGACCTGACCGAATTGCTGGAGCACGAAAACGGGGTGACCGACGAGGCTCTGAAAGGGGTCTACCCGCACACCCTTTACCACGATCCCACCGACATCCAAGAGGCGCGTCGCCTGGCTGAAAGCAGCAGCAAGGTGCGCCTGGGGGTGTTCTACGCCGATCCCGGACACGCGCGCTACGAGGAGTTGCGTGCGGTGCCCAAACGCACCGCCGAAGAGAAGATCGCCCTGCTCAACGCCGAGATCGATCGTTATGCCGTCTGACCCTCTCCCCAGCGCGATCCAAAGCGCCCTTGCCCCTCACTTCGACGCCTTCCGTTCCGCGGTGGCAGGGACCTCGGAACAGATCCGCTCCTCGCTGGCCGAGTTGGACAGCGACGTCGGCTCCCGACTGGCGCGTGAAGAGGCCGGACTCGGCGGCTTCGCCGACGGCTGCATCGACGTCGAACGCTTCGCCGCGCTTGCCACCGGACAGTCCAAACTCACCGCCGGGGCCAAGCCAACCTTGGAGGCCGCGCAAAAGGTCCTGATGGAAATCAACCAGGCCGGAGCGGAACTGAACCAGCTTCGTTTTGACGGCGGCGATCTGCTCCAGGAAGTCCATGCCGCGCTCGCCAGCGTCGGCCGCGCTTTCGGGGCAGCCCGGGTGGCCGAACTCGCACGCACTGGCTCCTTCCGCAAGAAGGAACACGGTGGGCTGCTCAAGGCCTACCCCTATCCTCAGTGGAATGCGCGCGAACGCAGGCTTGCACCCCCACTGGTGATCCATTGCAGCGGCAAGGACCTCCACGCAGGGGCTCTGTCCCTATTCCTCGACGGAGACGCCAAACTGGTGCTGGTGGTGGATGGAGTGTGCCCGCCGGCGCTCCTCGCGCGCCTGATCTCGCCTGGGATCTTCGTCGTCCAGGGCGATGAGAGCGCGCCTCTCGAAGCCATGCTGGCCTGGAAGGGTCCCGGCATCGCCGCCCTGGTCCACGATCAGGCAGCCCGCTTCGTGCACGACCCAGAAGGCGGCGCTTCGATCGCCGAGCGCCTGCGCCTGGACTTCCTGCCCGAAGCACCCAAGCCGCGCGCGCTCGGAGGGCTCAGTGCCGGTCAACAACTCGAGGACCTGCAACACCTCACCGCTCTGGCCGGCTCCGCCGCAGCTCCGGCCCCGGCCTCAATCCCTGCCAACGGCGCCGCGAGCGCCCCCGCAACCCCGGTGGACAAGCTCGCCGCATTCCTACTGGCCCGGGCCCACCTGGACCAGGAATGACTCCGCGATGGCCGCCACCGAAATCGCCGTTTCAGCCCTGATTCTGGGCGGGGTCGGCACTGTATTCGGTGTCTTCATCGCTTTTGCCAACCGCAAGCTCAAGGTGTGGGAGGACCCGCGCATCGGCGAGGTCGAAGAGCTGCTCCCCGGCACCAATTGCGGCGCCTGCGGCACGCCCGGCTGCCGCGCCTTCGCCGAGGGCTTGGTCGCCGCCGAACAGCAGCCTTCGGGCTGCACGGTGATGGGCCCTGACGACGTCGACGACGTCGCCGCCTACCTCGGTGTCGACGCCGGCGAGGCCAACAAACGCGTTGCGCGCCTGCTGTGCGCCGGTGGCGCCGACGTCGCGGTGCAGCTCGCCACCTACAACGGCCACGCCACCTGCCAGGCCGCGGCGGCGGTCGACGGCGGCGGCAAGGGCTGCAATTGGGGCTGTCTCGGCCTTGCCGACTGCGAGGTCGCGTGTGACTTCAACGCCATCCACATGACACCCTTCGGCCTGCCGGTGGTCGATCAGGAATTGTGCACCGCGTGCAATGATTGCGTCGAAGTGTGCCCCAAGGACCTGTTCGTGCTGATGCCGGTCGAACAGCAACTGCTGGTCCAGTGCCGCAGCCTGCTCGAAGGCGACGCGGCGGAAGAATTGTGCGAGGTCGCCTGCACCGGCTGCGGCCTGTGCGCCAAGGACGCCGCCGAAGGCGTCATCTCGATGGTCGACGGCCTCGCGGTGGTCGACTACGAACGCAATGAGGCCGCCACCGTGGCCGCAATCGAACGATGCCCCACGCGTGCCATCACCTGGCTGGACGGGCCCCAATTCCCAGAATCCCAGCGAGCGGCAAGGAACTTTGCGGTATGAAGACCAAGCAACCAACCACCCCTTCCACGACTGCCAAGTACCCCGGCATCGCGGTCGCCACCGACGGCAGCGAAGCCATCGTGCGCATGGAGACCGCCGGCAGTGAAGCCGCCGGTGCCTACCCGATCACCCCGTCGACGCAGATGGGCGAAGGCTGGGCCGCGGCGGTCGCCGCTGGCAAGTCGAACGTCTTCGGCCGCCGCCTGCTGTTCTTCGAACCCGAGGGCGAACACGCCGCCGCCGCGGTCACCGCCGGCATGAACCTGGTCGGACTGCGCTCGACCAATTTCTCCAGCGGGCAGGGCATCGCCTACATGCACGAGTCGCTGTACGCCGCGGTCGGCAAGCGCCTGACCTACGTGCTCAACATGGCGTGCCGCGCGATGACCAAACACACCCTCAACGTGCACGCGGGTCACGACGACTACCATTCGGTCGACGACTCCGGGTTCTTCCAGCTCTTCGCCAAGAACGTTTCTGAATCGGCCGACCTCAACCTGATCTGTCACCGCATCGCCGAGTTGGCGTTGAACCCCGGCATCTGCGCGCAGGACGGCTTCCTCACCAGTCACGTGATCGAGTCGGCACTGATGCCCGAGGACGACCTGGTGCGCGAGTATCTCGGCGACCCCTCAGACATGATCGAAGCGCCGACGCCGGCGCAGCGGTTGGTCTTCGGCGACACGCGCCGCCGCATTCCCGAGCTCTACGACCTCGACTACCCGGCGATGCTCGGCGTGGTGCAGAACCAGGACAGCTACGCCCAAGGCGTTGCCGCGCAACGGCCGTTCTACTTCGACCACGTCGCCGCGCTGACCGACCAGGCGATGGCCGAGTTCGCCGCGCTGAGCGGGCGCCACTACGCCCGCATCATGGGCTACCGCCTCGACGACGCCGAATACGTCATCGCCGGCCAGGGTTCGGTCACCGAAAACGCCGAAGCGGTCGCCGATTTCATGCGCGACGAGCGTGGAATCAAGGTCGGCGTGCTCAACATGACGATGTTCCGGCCCTTCCCGGCCGATCTGCTCACCCGCGCCCTGCGAGGCAAAAAGGGTGTGGTGGTGTTGGAACGCCTGGATCAGCCCCTATCGATCGAGGCGCCGTTGCTGCGCGAGATGCGCGCGGCGATGTCGCAGGCGGTCGAGAACGGGCGAGCTCAAGGCCAGTCCCGACGCAAAGCCAGGAGCAACGGCCAGGCGGCCCTGCCCTACCCCGACCTGGCTTGTCTCGGCGCCGACGAAGTGCCCGACTTCTACTCCGGCTGCTTCGGCATGGGCAGCCGCGACCTGCAGCCCAACGACGTGATCGCGGCGGTCGACAACATGCTGCCGGACGGTGCGCAGCGGCGGCAGTTCTATCTGAGCATCGACTTCGTGCGCCGCAACACGCGCCTGCCGAAGCTGCAGATCTGGCAGGACCAGCTGCTCGAGGCCTATCCGCACCTGGAAGGACTGGCGCTCGACGCGGCTCCCAAGGCCAACCTGATGCCCAAGGGCACGACCTCGATCCGCATCCACTCGATCGGCGGCTGGGGGGCGATCACGATGGGCAAGAACCTGGCGGTGACCGCCGCCGAGATGCTCGACCTGCAGCTCAAGGCCAACCCCAAGTACGGTTCCGAGAAGAAGGGGCAGCCGACCACCTTCTACGCCTCGCTGGCTCCCGAGACCATCAAGCTCAACTGCGAACTGGCCGACGTCAACGTGGTGTTGTCGCCCGATCCCAACGTGTTCCGCCATTCCAATCCGCTGGCGGGTATGGAACGCGGCGGCGTGCTGATCATCCAGAGCGAGGTCGACGGCGCCGAGTTCTGGAATACGCTGCCACGCCTGGTGCAGCAGCACATTCGCGACCTTGGTATCCAAGTGTGGTACCTCGACGCCTTCAAGATCGCCTTCGAGGAAGCCTCCAACGAGGACCTGCGTTATCGCATGCAGGGCACCGCTTTCCTCGGCGCTTTCTTCCACGCCGCGCCGATCGCGCTCGAGGCCGGCTTCAGCGAGGAGCACTTCCTCGACGCCATGCACGGCCAGCTGGACAAGAAGTTCGGCCACCTCGGCGACGCCGTGGTCGAGGACAACCTGCGCGTGATCCGCCGCGGCTATCAGGAACTGCAGCGCCTTGATTACGACGTGCTCAGCGACGACGGCGAGGAAGCCGGCGCGGTGCCGCGCATCCCCGAGCGTATGGACACTCCTGGCGCGCAACAGGGCCCCGCCAACAGCGGCCGCTTCTGGGAGCAGGTCGGCCACCTCTATGCCACCGGCCAGGACGGCATCGCTGATCCCTTCATCGCCACCAGTACGATTCCGGCGGCGACCTGCACCATGCGCGACATGACCGGGGTGCGTTTCGAGGTGCCCGAGTTCGTGGCCGAAAACTGCACCGGTTGCAGCCAGTGCTGGACGCAGTGTCCCGACACCGCGATCCCGGGATTGGTCACTCCGATCGACGAAGTTTTGAAAGCGGCCGCCGATCAGGCCGCCAAGGCGCACACCATCGAACGTTTCCCGACGATCATCAAACCGCTCGCGCGTGCGTGCAGCAAATTGATGAGTGGCGCGCCTTTCCATGGTTTCGCGCCGGTTCTGTCGACCGCCTTCGCCAACGTGATGGAGAAGATGGCGCCCGAACCCGAACGCCGGCGTCAGCTCGATGACGAGTTCGCCGCGGTCTCGATGGTGCTCGCCGATTTCCCACTGGCCAAAACGGGACCCTTCTTCGACGGCCCCGAGGCGCAGGAAAAGGGCGCCGGCGCGCTTCTGTCGATCACCATCAATCCGACCACCTGCAAGGGCTGCAACATCTGCGTCGACGTGTGCCCCGACGGTGCGCTGAAGACCATCAAGCAGACCGACGAAGAGGTCGACAAGCTGCGCCGCAACTGGGCGTTTTGGGAAACGCTGCCCGAGACCGACGACCGTTACATCAAGATCGCCAGCCTGGAAGAGGGCATCGGCGTGCTGCCTTCTCTGCTTTTGAAGAAGGCCAACTACCTGTCTCTGGTCGGCGGCGACGGCGCCTGTATGGGTTGTGGTGAGAAAACCGTGCTGCACCTGGTGGTGTCGGCGGTCCACTCGCTGGTGCTGCCCAAAGTGGCGGCGCGGGTGTCCCGCATCGAGGAGCTGATCTCGGCGCTCGACCAGAAGGCGCGCACCCTGGTGGCGTCCGACGTCGATTTCGATGCGCTGCAATCCAGCGATGAGAGCGAAGCGGTGCGCATTCCGCTCGATCGTGGCAAGCACAGCGAAGTCGAACGCATCACCGCGGCGATCAAGGAGCTGCGCCACCTGCGCTGGCTCTACACCGAAGGCCCCAGCGGCAACGGCCGCGCGCCGCTCGGCTTCACCAACTCGACCGGCTGCTCCTCGGTCTGGGCCAGCACCTACCCCTACAACCCCTATCCCTTCCCGTGGGTCAATCACCTGTTCCAGGACGCACCTTCGATTGCTCTCGGCATCTTTGAGGGCCACATGCGCAAGATGGCCGACAGCTTCCTTGTCTGTCGTCGCGCCGAGCTGGAGCTCGCCGGTGACTACGACCCTGAGAAGCACGAGGCCGAGTTCGCGCAGTTCGACTGGCACAAGTTCAACGACGAAGAGTTCTCGATGTGCCCGCCAATTCTCGCCGTCGGCGGCGATGGGGCGATGATGGACATCGGTTTCCAGAACCTGTCGCGCCTGATGGCGTCGGGCAAGCCCTTGCGGGTGGTGGTCCTCGACACCCAGGTCTACTCCAACACCGGTGGCCAGGCGTGCACCAGCGGCTACACCGGCCAGGTCTCCGACATGGCGATGTTCGGCAAGGGCCAGCACGGCAAGACCGAAACGCGCAAGGAACTGAGCCTGATCGCAATCGCGCACCGCAACACCTACGTGGTGCAATCGACCCAGGCCACCGCCTCGCACCTGATCGGCGGCATCCTCCGCGGCCTGCAGTCGAAACACCCGGCGGTGTTCCTGCTGCACTCCCCGTGCCCGCCCGAACACGGGCTCGCCGACGACGCTTCGACGCGCGCCTCGCGCATGGCGCTGGAAAGCCGCGCCTTCCCGGCGCTCGAATTCGACCCGGCTGCCGGCGACTCACTCGCCGACTGCCTCAATCTTGACGGCAACCCGGCGCTGGAAGACGCGTGGCCGAGCTACAGCCTCAGCTTCCTCGACGACGAAGGCGCCGAGCAGTCGATGGAACTACCGCTGACCACCGCCGACTGGGCCGCCACCGAAGGACGCTTCAAGAAGCACTTCCGCCCGCTGACCAAGGGCGACGACGAAGTCGTGCTGTTCCATGAATTCGTTGAGATGAGTGCCGAAGAGCGCGAGGGCCTGACTCCCTTCATCTACCTGGTCGACCGCGAGCGCCGGCTGAGCCGCGCCGAGGTTTCGGCCGAGGTGGTGTTGCTGGCCGAAGACCGTCAGAGTTTCTGGCGTCAGCTCAAGGAGATGGCGGGTCTGCGCGTCAGCGAAGGCGCGCGCGACGACATCGTCGCCGAAATGGAAAGCGCTTTCGACCAGCGCCTGCAGGGTCTGCAGGCCGATTACGAAGCCAAGCTCCAGGAGCTGCGCACCACCTACCCGCAGATCGTCGCACGGCGCATGGCCGAGGGTCTGCTCAGCACCGGCGACGGCAGCCAGACCATCGACGAGGTTCTGAGCAAGGCGGTCAGCATGAAAGGGCTGGAGCCGCTGTCGCCCGAAGGCGTCAATGGCGGTGCACTCTTCGGCGGTGGCGGTACCGCAGTGGCCGATGCGCCCGCTGCTTCAGGTGGAAGCGGAACTTCCGCAACATCAGCCGGGGTCGGTGGTGCAGCCCCCCCCTCGCCCAGGGCTGGCGAAGCCCCATCGGCGGTCGCGGCCGCCGACGATGACGACGACGACTTCGCCGTCGAAGCCTCCATCGACACCGCGCGCTGTACCTCGTGCAACGAGTGCACCAACCTCAACGGCAAGATGTTCGCCTACAACGACCAGAAGCAGGCCTTCATCAAGGACGCCTCGGCAGGCCCCTTCCAGCATCTGGTCAAGGCCGCGGAAGTCTGTCCGGTGGCGATCATCCATCCGGGCACCCCTCTCAACCCGAAAGAAAAGGACCTCGAAAAGTGGTTGAAGCGGGCGGCTCCCTTCAATTGATCCCGAGCGACCGTCGACCGCCACGATGAGTACCAGGGAATTCTTCCGGCACGGGGTTCATCCCCCCGAGTTGAAGGAGCTGACGGCTGCCGAGCGCATCCGCCGGATTCCATTCCCGGCGCAGGTGGTGCTGCCGCTGCGCCAGCACATCGGTGCCCCCGCCGAGGTGCTGGTGCGGCCCGGGGACCGCGTCGAGCGCGGCGACAAGATCGCCGCCGCGAACGGTTTCGTCTCGGTGCCGGTGCACGCCTCGGCCACCGGCGTGGTACGCGAGATCAGCCGCGCCCCCCACCCCGACGGCAGTTACGCCGAGGCGGTACGCATCGACGTCGACGCGCACTCGGCGCAGGTGCCGCGCGCACGCATGATTCCCGATTGGCGCGGGTTGGACGCCAAGCAGCTGGTCGCCGCGATCCAGGAAGGCGGCCTGGTCGGCCTGGGCGGCGCCGCCTTCCCGACCCACGTCAAGCTGTCGCCGCCGCCCGATCAGAAGATCGACATGGTGGTGCTCAACGGCTGTGAGTGCGAGCCCTATCTGACCACCGACCACCGCACCATGGTCGAGTACCCCGAGCGGGTGCACCTGGGCACGCGCATCATGATGACCTGCCTCGGCGTCGACAAGGCGGTGGTCGGCATCGAACGCAACAAGCCCGATGCGATCGAGGCGATGCGCGCGACCGCGCCGAGCGATCTCGACATCGACATCGTGCCGCTGACGGTCAAGTATCCGCAGGGCGCCGAAAAAATGCTGATCAAGGCGGTGATCGACCGCGAGGTGCCCGAGGGTGGGCTGCCAATGAACATCGGCGTGGTGGTGCAGAACGTGGCCTCGGTGGCGACCATCGCCGAGATCTTCGAAACCGGCCTGCCGCTGGTCGAACGCATCCTCACCGTGACCGGCCACGGGGTACGCAAGCCGCGCAATTTGATCGTGCCGGTCGGCACCATGCTGCGCGACGTCGTCGCCGCGTGCGGCGGTCTGAGCGACGACGCCGCCGAGATCATCATGGGCGGGCCGATGATGGGCCTGGCGCAGAGCAGCCTCGACACCCCGATCCTGAAAGGGACCTCGGGGGTGGTGGTGCTCAACGAGGAACAGGCCAGTCCGCGCGCGACCTATCCGTGCATTCGTTGCGGCCACTGCCTGGACGCGTGCCCGGTGTTCCTCGACCCGCAGCACCTTGGCAGCCTCGGCCTCAACCAGGAGTACCCGAGCATGATGGAGCATCATCTTTCGACCTGCATGCTGTGCGGCTGCTGCTCCTACGTGTGTCCCTCGCGCATTCCGCTGAGTCACATCTTCGGCGTCGCCAAGGCCAGCCTGCGCGGCCAGGGGGTCAAGGTATGAGTGATCCGAAGCTGCGCATCAGCGCATCGCCCTATCTGCTCGGCGGCGACAGTACCCCGCGCATCATGTGGACGGTGGTTGCCACGCTGGTGCCGATCGTCGCCGCCTCGGTGTGGTTTTTCGGCCCCAGCGCGCTGCTGATCCAGGGCGCGGCGGTGCTCGGTGCGCTGCTTCCAGAACGCTTCGCCGGCCGGCGCGGCACCCTCGGCGACGGTTCGGCGGTGATCACCGGCGTGCTGCTCGGCCTGACCCTGCCGCCGGGCATGCCGCTGTGGATGGCTTTCCTCGGCGGCTTCTTCGGCGTCGCCTTCGGCAAGATCATCTTCGGCGGTCTGGGCCAGAACGTGTTCAATCCGGCGCTGCTCGGCCGCGCCTTCCTGCAAGCGGCCTTCCCGGTGCCGATCACCACCTGGCCGGCCACCGGCGGCGACTGGTGGGCGCTGCGCGGCGACAACTTCGCCCTGCCGCTGATGAGCCCGCAGGTCGTCGACGGCAGCACCGGCGCGACCCCGCTGGGGCTGCACAAGTTCGAGAACACCAGCAGTGAGATCGGGGATCTGTTGATCGGCAGCACCAGCGGTTCGCTAGGCGAGACCTGCGGCGTGCTGATCCTGCTGTGCGGACTGTTCCTGGCGTGGAAGAACTATCTCAACTGGCGCATCCCGGCGAGCATCTTCCTGACCGTGATCGTGTTCTCGGGCGTGCTCAACCTGGTCGACGGCGAGCGTTACCCGGGTCCGCTGTTCATGCTGTTCTCGGGCGGCCTGATGCTGGGTGCGATCTACATGGCCACCGACATGGTGACCTCCCCGACCACCCATCCCGGCTGTTGGATCTTCGGCGCCGGCATCGGATTCCTGGTGGTGGTGATCCGCATGTGGGGCGGGCTTCCTGAGGGGGTCATGTACGCGATTCTGTTCATGAACGCCTTCGTGCCCTTCATCAACCGCGTCACGCGTCCGCGCGTGTTCGGCGCGCGCAAACCGCCGACGCCGAGCGCCGAGGCCAAGGCATGAGCGACACCACCCATAGCCGGGGTCCCGCGGACGATGCTGCCGCTGCGACGGGCCGCCCGGAGACTTCGTCGCTGCGCATCATTCTGACCTTGGGTGTGGCCGGGGTCATGGCCGGCCTTCTGCTGGTCTTCGTCTTCCAGGCGACCCAGCCGACGATCCTGGCGTACAAGGCCAAGATGCTCAAGCTCGCGGTCGAAGAGGTGCTGCAGGGTCCCGACAGCTACCTCACCCTTTACCTGGTCGACGGGGCGCTGACCGCCGAACTGCTCGCCGGCAGCGAGGAAGATGCCTACGAACAGATCTACATGGGCCTCGACGCCGCGGGCAAAGTCACCGGCATCGCCGCGGCGCATTCGCGGCCCGGCTTTCAGGAGCACGTCAAGGTGATCTTCGGCTTCGATCCGAGCGACGGGCGCATGATGGGCATGAAGGTCCTGGAGAGCAAGGAGACCCCGGGTCTCGGCGACAAGATCGAGAAGGACGAGGAATTCGTCGCCCAGTTCACCCGCGCCCTCGCCCCGCTGGAGGCGGTCAAAAAGGGCCGTGGTGACGGCGACCCCCACCAGGTCGACATCATTACCGGCGCGACGATCTCTTCGCGCTGCGTGGTCGACGTGATCAACGAAGCCTACGCGCGCTGGAACCCGCTGGTCGAACAGATGCAAGGAGCGACGCGGCCATGAGAGAGACCACCTCGACGCAGGACTTGGTGCGCGGCATCTGGCGCGAGAACCCGGTGCTGATCCAGATGCTCGGATTGTGTCCGGCACTGGCGGTGACCAACTCGGTCGCCAACAGCCTGGCGATGGGCGGAGCGACCATGTTCGTGCTGTGCGGCTCCAGCCTGTTCATATCGCTGCTGAAGAAGTTCATTCCGCACGAGGTGCGCATCTCGACCTACATCCTGGTCATCGCCACCTTCGTCACCGTCGCCGACATGGTGCTCGAGGCCGGATTCCCCACGCTGCACAAGGCGCTCGGCGCCTTCATCGCGCTGATCGTGGTCAACTGCATGATCCTCGGCCGCCAAGAGGCATTCGCCTCCAAGCGCCCGGTCGGGCGCGCGCTGCTCGACGCGGTGGGCACCGGCCTCGGCTTCCAGATCGCACTGCTGATGATGGGCGGTGTGCGCGAGATTCTCGGCGCCGGCACCTTCCTCGAGATGCCGCTGTTCGGCCCCAATTTCGAGCCCTGGGTGGTGATGATCCTGCCGCCGGGTGGCTTCCTCACCCTCGGCTTCTGGCTGCTCGGGCTGAGCTGGTACCAGGAGCGGCGCAAGAAGGCCGCCCGGGACCAGGGCGCAAGCCAGGATTCCAATGCTGAAGGGAGGGCCGCGTGATGGGCGACCTGGTCTGGATCCTGCTCTCGGCGATGGTGGTGAACAACTTCACCCTGGCGCTGTTCCTCGGTCTGTGCCCCTTCATGGGAGTCTCGGCGCGGGTCGAAACCGCGCTGCGCATGGGGCTCGCCAACATTTTCGTGTTGGTGATCACTTCCTTGTGCGCGTGGCTGCTGAACAGCTTCGTGCTCGAGCACGCGCCCTTCCTGCGCATCATCTCCTTCATCGTGGTGATCGCCTCGCTGGTGCAGATCGTCGAGATGGCGATCAAGAAGTTCAGCCCGGTTCTGTTCCAGCAGCTCGGCATTTTCCTGCCTCTGATCACCACCAACTGCGCGATCCTGGGTCTGGCGATCTTCCAGACCAACCGCGGCTACGGTCTCTTCCAGGGCCTCGCCTTCGCCGTCGGCGCCGGCCTCGGCCTGACTCTGGCGCTGGTATTGATGGCTTCGATCCGCGAAGATTCCGAACGCGCCACGGTACCCTCCCTGGCCCGGGGCACCGCCCTGGTCATGATCATTGCAGGCAGCCTGTCCCTCGCCTTCATGGGCTTCGCCGGCCTGGGCAGCGCCACCTGATCCCTCCGATGAGTCCCCTCTTCGCCATCCTCGTCCTCGCAGGCCTGTTCGGCATCTTCGCCGCGGTGCACCTGTGGGCGGGCGATTCCAAACCCGGCGCCTGCACCGGCAACGGAGATTGCGGCAACTGCCACGGACGCTGCGAACCCGGCGAAGAATCCCTCTGACTGCCCATTCGAATGGTCTTCCGGACCGTCAAACCGAAAGCTACAGCCGACATGTCTGACTACATTCAAGATTTCCTCAGCTCGGTCGAAAATCGCAATTCCCACGAGCCCGAGTTCTTGCAAGCGGTACGCGAAGTGGTTTCCTCGCTTGCACCGATCATGGAGCGGCACCCCGAGTACCGCAGCGCGCGCATGCTCGAGCGCATGGTCGAACCCGAGCGCGTGATCATGTTCCGCGTTCCGTGGATGGACGACAAAGCAGAAGTCCGGGTGCAACGCGGCTACCGCGTCGAGTTCAACAGCGCGATCGGCCCGTACAAAGGTGGTTTGCGCTTCCACCCCAGCGTCAACCTGTCGATCCTGAAATTCCTCGGATTCGAACAGGTGTACAAGAACAGCCTGACCACGCTGCCGATGGGCGGCGGCAAGGGCGGCAGCGACTTCGACCCCAAGGGCAGGTCCGACAACGAGGTCATGCGCTTCTGCCAGAGCTTCATGACCGAACTGCAGCGCCACATCGGCCCCGACACCGACGTGCCGGCGGGTGACATCGGCGTAGGCGGCCGCGAAATCGGTTTCCTTTTCGGCCAGTACAAGCGCCTGCGCAATGAGTATGCAGGGGTGCTGACCGGCAAGGGACTGAACTGGGGCGGCAGCCTGATCCGTCCTGAGGCGACCGGCTACGGCTCGGTCTACTTCGCGGTCGAAATGCTCGAACACAACAACAAGAGCCTCGAGGGCCAGACCTGTCTGGTGTCGGGATCCGGCAACGTCGCCCAGTACACGGTCGAAAAGATCAACCAGTTCGGCGGCAAGGCGATCACGCTGTCGGATTCAGGTGGATTCATCCACGATCCTGCCGGCATCGACGCCGACAAGCTGGCCTGGGTCATGGACCTGAAGAACGGCCGCCGCGGGCGCATCGAGGAATACGTCGAAGAGTTCTCCGGCGCGACCTTCACCGCTTCCGATCCAGCGCTGGACCACAACCCGCTGTGGACCGTTGCCGCCGATTGCGCCTTCCCCTCGGCCACCCAGAACGAGATCAACGGCCAGGACGCGCAGGCGTTGGTCAAGGGCGGCGTCGGCCTGGTGTCGGAAGGCGCCAACATGCCGACCACGCGGGAGGGTGTCGAGGTGTTCCTGGCCGGCGGGGTGCTCTACGGACCGGGCAAGGCCGCCAACGCCGGTGGCGTGGCGGTCTCCGGCCTGGAGATGTCGCAGAACAGCATGCGTCTGGCATGGACGCGCGAAGAAGTCGACGAGCGCCTGCGCGGCATCATGCACAGCATCCACCAGTCGTGTGCCGAGGCGGCCGACACCTACGGCACCCCGGGCAATTACGTCAACGGCGCCAACATCGCCGGCTTCCGCAAGATCGCCGACGCGATGATCGACCAGGGACTGGTCTGATCCAGAATCCCGGCTTGCTAGACTCTCCCTGTTGGCAGATGATCTAGTGCCGCTGGTACCGCCAGACACGGCCTCCGGTCTGTCGGGCTTCGAGACCCTGATGCCCTACCGCATCCAGGAAGTGGTCCTGGTTTCGAGCCTCTACGACGCCTTCATCCTGCAGGAAGACGGCCAGCTTTCTGATCTGCTGCTGGAAGGTGGCGGCGAGATGGCGATGCGCGGCGCACCGCGCATGGTGCGCGTGTCCAACGCCGGCGAGGCCATCGAGCGCATTCTGCACTCCGGGCAGAACGAGCTGGTCATCGTCACCCCGCAGATGGGCGGCATTGATCCGGTCGACTTCGCCGAAGAGGTCAAGCGCCACACCGGGTCGACGCCGGTGGTCCTGCTCGGCTACGACGCCGGCGCCATCCGCAGCCTGCTCAAGGACCGCGGCTCCACCGCCTTCAATGAGGTCTTCCTGTGGACCGGCGACAGCCGCATCCTCAATTCGATCGTCACCCTGATGGAGGACCGTGCCAATTGTCTGCACGACTGCAAGAAGGTCGGAGTGCGGTCGATCCTATTGGTCGAGGATTCGCTCAACTTCCTGTCCGCCTACCTGCCGCTGCTCTATACCGAGATCTTGCAGCAGTCGCGCAGTGTGCTGTCTGAAGGGGTCAACCTGTCGCACAAGATCCTGCGCCTCAAGGCTCGACCCAAGATCCTTCTGGCAAGGGATTTACGCTCGGCGCGTGAGCTCTACGGCGAACACCGCGGCAACCTGCTCGGGGTCATTTCTGATTTCGGGCTGCCGCGCAGCCGCAGCGACAGCGAGATCGAAGAGGCCTCGGGGGCAGAATTCGTGCGCCACCTGCGCCAGCAGGACCCGCTGCTGCCGGTGCTGATGCAGTCGTCCAACGCCGCCAACGCCGAGGTCGCGCGCGCGCTCAAGGTTTCCTTCGTGCGCAAGGACTCGAGCCAGCTGCACCAGGAAATGCGGCGCTTCCTGCTGACCAACTTCGGCTTCGGCCCGTTCCGTTTCCGACTGCGCGACGGCACCGTCGAGACCCAGGCGCGCACCGTGCGCGAACTCGAGGCCGCGGTGCGCCGGGTTTCGACGCATTCGCTGCTGCGCCACGCCAAGCGCAACGATTTCTCCACCTGGCTGCGCGCGCGCACCGAGTTCGAACTCGCCGACCGCCTGTCGTCGCGTGAGTCGAGCGACTTCGAGAATGACGAGGATTTGCGCGACTATCTGGTCGAGACCTTGTCGGAAAGCCGCAAGCGTTCCCAGCTCGGCGCGATCGTCGATTTTCACCGCACCTCCTACGACCAGACGATCAATTTCGCCCGCATCGGTGCGGGCTCGCTGGGTGGCAAAGCGCGCGGCATCGCCTTCATCAACCGCCTGCTACCCAACTACCGGCCGACCGCTGAGTTGGAAAAGGTCAAGGTCGTGGTGCCGCCGGCGGTGGTGCTGACCACCGAGGTCTTCGACCGTTTCCTGCGCCGCAACCATCTGCACCGCATCGCGCTCGGCAATTCCCTCGACGAAGAAGAACGCCTCGACCGCTTCCTGCGCGGCCGCTTCTCCAGCAGCCTGATCGCCGACCTGCGCGCGCTGCTCAACTTCTTCCAGGGTCCGCTGGCGGTGCGCAGTTCGAGCCTGCTCGAAGATTCGCACCACCAACCTTTTGCCGGCATCTATGAAACGGTGATGATCCGCAACGTCGGCCCGCCCGACCGACGGCTGACCGAATTGTGCCGCGCGATCAAGGCGGTCTATGCGTCGACCTATTCCGACCGCGCGCGCGCCTATCTGCACGCCACTCCCTATCACCATGAAGAAGAGAAGATGGCGGTGGTGATCCAGCCGGTCTACGGCAGCGAGCGCAACGGGCGTTACTATCCGTCCTTTTCCGGAGTGGCGCGCTCCCACAACTATTACCCGCACGGACAGTGCGGGCCCGAGGACGGGGTCGTCGCGGTCGGCCTCGGTCTCGGCCGTCTGGTGGTTGGCGGCGAAGGCGGCCTGCGCTTCTGCCCGCGCTTCCCACAGAGCCTGCCCGATTTCTCCTCGGTCGACGACAGCCTGCAGAACGCGCAGCGGCATTTCTACGCGCTGCCGATGTCGGGCGATGCACTGGAGAACAGCGGCTCGCTCGAAAACTATCACGGTTACCGCTTCACCATCCGCGACGCCGACCTCGACGGCACCCTGGAACCTCTGGCCTCGACCTTCTCCCCCGACGACGGCCGTATCACTGACGGCGTTTCGCGGCAGGGCACCCGCCTGGTCACCTTTGCCAACGTCCTCAAGAACGAGTCCTTCCCGCTGGCGCCGTTGGCACGACAGCTGCTGAAGATCGGCCAGCTGGCGATGGGCTGCCCGGTGGAACTGGAGTTCGCCGTCGACCTCGACCCGCAACGGGTGCAACCGGAACTCGCTCTGCTGCAGATCCGGCCGATGGTGGTGTCCGAGGCCGACGTTGATTTCGACCTCAACGACCTCGCTGGCGGCGAGGTCTTGTGTTCCAGCGAACGCGCGTCCGGCAACGGCCGCATCGATAGCATCCGCGACGTGGTGCTGGTCGATCCGGCAGTGTTCGACCGCAGCCTCAGCCGCGAGGCCGCCGCGGTGATCGCCAAGATCAACGCGGTTCTGCAACGCGAACAACGCCCTTATCTGCTGATCGGCCCCGGTCGCTGGGGCTCGCAAGACCCGTGGCTCGGCATCCCGGTGGACTGGTCGGGGGTCAGCGGCGCGCGCGTCCTGGTCGAGACCGGTTTCGAGAACTTCCGCGTCAAGCCCTCCGAGGGGTCGCACTTCTTTCATAACATGACCTCCTTCCGGGTGGGTTACTTCACCATCAATCCGCAAGAAGACGAAGGCGTGCTCGACCTCGACTGGCTGCGCGCCATCCCGCCGCTCGAAGACGCCGGCAACGGCGTGCTGCACCTGCGCCTGGACCAACCGCTGCGCGTGCTCCTCGACGGCAAAGCCGCGCGCGGCGCCATCCTCAAGCCCGCCGCCCGCGACGCCAGCTCCGCCAACGGCTGCTGAGACTCTGCAACGGCACTATGCCGGTCGGAGACCAGTCAGCTCAATTCCACTCACCGCTGAGCACGAAGGCGCCCCAGGTACTCGGTTTGGCGTTGCCATCCCGTTCCAGGCGGTTGAGACGCAGCATGCGCAGCCTGGCCTGGTGCAACGCTTCGCTGCGTGACAGGCCCTTCATCCAGAGATTGGTATAGAAGTCCTTGATCAGAGTTGCCGTGGCTTCGTCTTCGACCTTCCATAGAGAGCTGATCACGGTGTCGACTCCGGCCACCGAAAAAGCGCGGCGCATGCTCATCAATCCTTCGCCGGCGCGGGCGCTGCCCAGCGCGGTCTCGCACGCGGAAAGCACCACCAGGTCGCAAGCCGAGAGATCTAGATGCTGGATCTCTTCGGCGGAAAGATAGCCGTCATCGCGCGCGGGATCGGCCTCCCCGTTGACGCCGGCAAAGACCAGGCCGGAAAGAAGACCGGGAAGCAGGCCGACCGCTTTGATCTGTTCGCCGAGCTGCGCCTTGGCCAGTTTCTCTTCGGCGTCGACCAGCAGTGAAGGCAGATGGTCGGGCTCGAAGTAGCCATGGGTGGCAATGTGCACGTAGCGGTGGCCGGGAAGCTCGGCGCGGATCCGCTCCTCGGTGGCGGCCTTGCCCTCGATCACAGTCATCGGGCTCTCCCACTCCAGCGCGGAGTCGTGCAGATCGCGCAGGGACTGCAGCTCCAACTTGGTGGCCGGCAGTGAGTCCCAGGAGTCGCGCACCCTGGAGCGCGTGGAAGCCGCGGTGGCGCGGATTTCCGGCGGATCATCGCGGAGGAAGTAGTCGATGCCACCGATGGCCAGCAGCGATCCTTCCACATCGGCGCCACCCTCGCTTGCTTGCGCCAGACGCGTTGGATCCGACAAGTAGACAAAACGGTGCTTCTCCAGCAAGTAGCTGCCATCTTCTTCCTGCAAAATCCCAAAGGGAAGTTCGCATAGGAATCCATCCGGACTCACGAATACCGTGCTGGCATCTCCCACTGCCTCGCGCAAGGGGGCCCAGAGCTTTTCAAGCAGCTCGAACATTGAGTCGTTGCCATTCTCCGACAGGGTGCGGCCACCACGTATGGCCGTGTTGCGCAGAATTCCCTCTTGGGCTGACCGCATGGAATCCGCGGATCCCAGCGAGAACAACTGCGGCTCACCTTGAGGAGCAAGTACCCAGGCGTAGACTTCCTCGCCCACAAAGAAGTCCACAAGCGTTGTCCCCTCAGCCATCCCGGCTTGCACCTCTGCCAACGCGGGCGTGCCCATCACCAGGTCCAGTCCCAGATCACGATTGAGTTCCCTTTCCAGTCGAATCCTCTCGGTGCGCAGCTTGGAGATGCGATCCGCATGGTCTTCCTCCTGATCCGCCAGCGGTAGCATGACCAAGTTGGAGAGCTGCTTGGCGGTCACCTGGATCCGTCCTTTTCGGCGACGAATGTCGGCTGATTCAGTGGCCAGACCCAGTCGAAGGCTGGAGACCTGCAAGCGCGTCGCTTTGCCTTTCCAACGTTGGAAAAGGGAATAGGTCCGGCCGAAAGCCGCAGGAGGCGAATAACTTAGGCAAGAAAGAAGTCTCGCCGGGGTGACCGTAACCTGAAGCAGCTGATGACGCCCCGCCTCACTCAGGGTGGGGAGCTCTCGGCCAAGGTAATCCAAAGAACTTGAAAGAGCGCGCTCGAACAACGGCCGGGCTTCCTCGTAGTTTCCTTGGGTTTTGAGGAGCGAGGCGAGGCTGTTCAGGCTGATGGCCGTGTCCGGATGCTTGGGTCCTAGGACCTCCTCAAAAACCGCAAGGGCGCGCTCGTTCAACGGGCGCGCTTCCTCGTAGTTGCCTTGGGCGGACAAAAGCAAGGCGAGGTTGTGCAGGCTATTGGCCGTGTCCCGATGCTTGGGCCCTAGGACCTCCTCATAAATGGTTTGAGCGCGCTCATACAACGGCCGGGCTTCATCGTAGTTACCTTGGGCTTTGAAGAGCAGAGCAAGGGCCCGCTCATACAATGGACGAGCTTCCTCATAGTTGCCTTGTTCTCTCAAGAGCAGGGCGAGGTTGTTCAGGCTCGCCGCTGTGTCCCGATGCTTGGATCCAAGGACCTCCTCCCGGATCGCAAGGGCACGCTCATACAACGGCCGGGCCTCCTCGTAGTTGCCTTGGGCTTTGAGGAGCAGAGCGATGTTGTTCAAACTCGTGGCCGTGTACGGATGCTTGGGTCCTAGGACCTCCATCCAGATCGCATGAGCGCGCTCGTATAACGGAAGGGCTTCCTCGAAGTTACCTTGCTCGATAATGAGATAAGCGAGGTTGTTTAGGATTGTCGCCGGGCCGGGGTGCGTAGGCCCAAGGGTTTCCTCAAAAACCGCAAGGGCGCGCTCGTAGAGAACACGGGCTTCCTCGTAGGAGCCTTGGACTCTGAGGGTCGAAGCAAGAAAGTTCAATCCCGCTGCCGTGTCCGGGTGCTTGGGACCTAAGACCTTCTCATTAATGGCAAGGGCGCGCTCGAATTGATGCCTGGCATTCGAATATTCTCCACGGCGAAAAAAAAACTGACCAAGCCCTCGAAGTGCCGTGGAATATTCTGCTGTATCGGTGTCAAGGCTTACCTCGATGTGAGCAATGCGTGCCCTCCAATCAGCTTCCTCGGCAATTCCCTTTTCCTCTCTAGACAGTTCAGGGGGAAGGCCTTGACGCATTTCCATCTGGAACTTGCCGCGAGCGCCATGAAGAGCGCAGACGATGACTCGGTAATCATGATTCGCCTCCAGGTTTTGGGCCAGGAGTGCATGGGTTCCGATCAAACCGTCATCGTCTTCGGCCAGGGCATTTTCACTCGAGTCAAGAAGGACTAAATAGGCATCGAAGTCATAGGAGCGGAGTTCGATGGAGTAGGGGCCGGATTCAGACACCCTCACTTGAAATGCAGAGCCCACCGTCGGGGCGGATGTGTATTTCGCATCCAGGGTGGGTGTATGCACCACCTCCGCGCTGTCGCCGAGACTTCCCCCCACAGCCTTGCCGACCTCAAGTCGGACGGGATCCTGAGCAAACAGGGCCAATACAAGAACTGCGATGGAATTCACTCTGATCAGTATATGGCCTGGATGCCAACAAATTATCCTCAGGCAGTGCCAGAACTTGCTAAGGGCTATCAGAATTGAGACGCAATACTGAGCGCGTGGCCTCCTCGATGGCGGTGTCGCTCCAGGGAACCTGGCGGGTGGCGCCATCCAGATAGAGCGGGATCTGGTCGTCGTAGTGGGGATCCTGGAAGTGGCCGGACTGGCCACCGGGCAGCACCGCGCGCGAATGGTCCCAGTCGCCGCTGACCCACACCGCGCGCATCGACGGGCCCCAGACGATCTGGCGCCAGTCCTTGGCCACGCCGCCGAGACCGTTGACCGTGGTGGGCGAGCCGGGCATGGGAAAAGGGCCCCGGGTGAAGCGGCTGCCGAGCAGGGGCACCGCGTCGAGGTGGTGCGGCAGGGTGAGGTGGTGCAGGTCTTCGCCGTAGCGCCAGTCCTGGGGATCAGAGCCGTAGGAGTCCTGCACCTGCTGCCAGGCGCGGGTCAGCGCGGTGTGCAGGATCTGCTCGCGGTCTTCGTGTTCGGCGGTGCGCACGTCATCGAACCAGTCGTGACGCATTTCGCCACGCAACAGCCGCAGCAGCTTGGGGCGTTGCAGGAAGGTGCTTGGCGTCTCCAGCCGATGATGCTCCAGTTCATCGGCGAAACATGCCTGCCACAACGCACGTTCGAAGGACCAGAATAGAGCGGGCATCCCGCTGAGGCGGTCACGACGGTCCCACGCGTGCAGCGCGGCCAGAGCTTCCCCTGCCACGCCCTCGGCGCTGGCCGGCAGGGTGCGCAGGAGCACGTCGGCGTAGAGGTCCAGGTCGTCGGTCTGCAGCGCGGCCAAGGACTCTGGTGTCCACGGCGGCACGCCGTCGGTCAAGGGCGTGTGATGAAGCAGTTGATGGAGGCGGTCGTCGCGGAAAGATGTGTCGTAGTCACACACCAGATCGGCGTCGTGGCCGCGCACCTTGGCGTTGGCGCTGACCAGATAATCCTGCGCCGGGCGCAGGATGCGCGGATTGTGTTCCGCGCCGAGCAGGCCGTTCCAGCCGTATTCCAGATCCCACCCCGGCACCGGGATGCGGCCGCGTCCGCGCTTGCGCTGTGGTTGGCGCCCGAACAGCGTCCAGCCGATGCTGCCATCGGCGTGCCCGATGAGGATGTTCTGCGCCGGGGAGTGGAAACGTCCGGCGGCGGCGACCGCTTCTTCCAGGGTGGTGGCTCGCGCCAGGTCGAGGAAGGGAGCCAGCGGATCGCCGATGTGATGCGCCGCCCACGCCAGGCTGCGCGCCGGCAGTCCGCGGGCCGGATCCGCGGGCAGCAGCGGACCGAGATCGCTGGTGTGCAGCGTCAGTTGTTGCGGCGCGGCGTCCTTCACCGCGATCTCGACTTCCTGCACGCGCAACGGCAGCCAGGCGTCGCCGCGTCGTACCTGGGTGCCTTTCTCGTCGAGCTGTTCGAAGAACAGATCGTTGTCATCGAGCATGACGTTGGTGAAGGCCCACGCCAGGTGATCGTTATGGCCGAGCAGCACGCCGGGGGTCCCCGGCACCGACATACCGGCAACGCGCAGACCCGGGGCGTCGAGATGGACCTGGTACCAGATCGCCGGCAGGCGCAACTGCAGGTGCGGGTCGTTGGCGATCAATGGCGCACCATTGGCGCTGTGATTGGACCCGACCACCCAGTTGTTGCTGCCGCGCAAGCCACCGTCGCCTGCTGTGAAACCACCCCCCTCGCGAGCGCCACCGTCGTCGGCGCGGGCACGCCCGGCCGCTGAGGCGGCAACCGCTTCGCGGACGTAGGGCACCTCCATCAAACCGGCAGGAACCTCGACTTCTTCACCCACCCAATCCACCAGCGCGTCGCCGCCGAGTTCGCGCAGGATCTGGTAGCGCTCTTCCTCGGCGCGCTTTTCGACGAAGGAAAGGCTGACCGCGAGCAGGGACGGCACACACATCGAATCCAGCGGTGTCCACGGCTCGGGCTCGAGGCCGGTGAGATAGAACAGGGGCTGGAGGTCGTCGCCACGCTGTTGCAGCCAGGCGTTGACGCCGGCGCTGTAAGCTTCGAGCAAGCGCAACGTTTCGGCGCTTGCCGCAGCCAGGGCTTTTTCGGCGATGGCACTCACCTGCAGAGTGAGCATGCGGCGGTCCATTTCCAAGCCGGCGCGGCCGACCACCTCGGACAGGCGCCCGGTGGCGATACGCCGGTTCAGTTCCATCTGCGCGAAGCGGTCGTTGGCGTGCACCCAGCCGAGCGCGCGCGCCACGTCGTCGACCGAGTCTGCGCGCAGGTAGGGCACCCCAAATGCGTCGAAACGAATCGTCACGGCGGCATCCAGCGCCGGCAGGGTGGCTTCGCCCTCGCGCTGCGGCAGGCCGCTGTTTTCGAGCCCATTGAGGAAGGACCAGCCCTTCCAGGCGATGACCGCGCCGGCCACAAGCAGGATCACAAGCAGGAGACGGCGGCGAGTCAGCACGCATTGATTATGCAGACCGCGCCGCTCCAGGCTAGCGTGAGGAGAGCCGCCCTCCGCTACCCTTGAGCATGCCGATTCCCGCCATCCGGCCGCGCTTCCGTCTGCAACTCGATCTTGACTCGGGCGAGGTCATGCAACGCCTGCAGAGCCTGGTGCACGATCCGTCGATCCCGTGCCAGGGCCTGGTGGCCGCGCAGCAGGGCCACGTCGACCTGCGCGTGCCCGAGGCCGACCGCCACCTCTGGTCCCCCGCCTTGAGTGTCGAGGTGGTGGGCACCGGACCGCAGAGCAGCGAGGTCCGCGCCATGATCGGACCCAACCCGGCGGTGTGGACCGGGGTGGCCTTCTGTTATCTGGGCCTGGGCTGCGGCGCGCTCTTTCTGCTCACCCTAGGGGCGGTACAGCTCGGCCTCGGCAACACCGCGTGGGGTCTGCCACTGGCGGCGGTCCTACTCGCACTGCTCGGCGTGGTGTGGTGGTTCTCGCTGCAAGGCCGCAAGTGGGCGGCGCCGCAGGCCGCGGTCCTGCGCGCTCTGCTCGAGCAGACGCTGCTGCCCGAGGCCGACGAGAAGCAACTGCAGGCCGCCGACCCCTATCGCGAATAACTCCGGTAGCAGATCGTCAGCCACTTGTCGGTACCGATGAAGTTCCATTCCCAGTCGGCGAATTCGGCCGGCAGTCCGGCGGCCACACAAGCGGCTTCGTCCATGCCGTCGGCGATGCGCTCGCGCACGATCGCGCTGGTTTTTTCCAACATGGCGAGCGCGGTGCGCAGGTCTTTGAGCGTCGACAAGGGACCGTGGCCGGGAATGATCTTGGCGTCGGAAGGCACCCACTCGAGCACCGATTTGACGTTCTTGATGTAGCCCGCCACGTCACCGCCGGAGTCGAGGTCGATGAAGGGGAACATCCCGGAAAAGAAGTGGTCGCCCATGTGCAAGACCCTGGCCTGCGGGAACCAGACCATCGTGTCGCCGTCGGTGTGTCCGGCCGGGAATGCGATGAGGCGCGCGTCTTCGCCGTTGAAGTGCAGCTTCACCCCGTCGTCGTAGGTGACGATCGGCAGCGCGTGCTTGGGTGCGGGCGGTTGGCCCTGGCGCCCTTTCTGCATGCGCGCGCGCACGTTTTCATGAGCGACGATCACCGCGTTCTTGCCGAAGACCGCGTTGCCACCGGTGTGGTCAAGGTGCCAGTGGGTGTTGATCAGGAAGCGCGGGGCGCTGCCACCGGCTTTTTCGATCGCTTTCTGAATTGCCGGTGCCATGTGCTGGTACTGGTCATCGATCATCAGCACGCCATCCGGACCGATCGAAAGGCCAATGTTGCCGCCCTGGCCGGTGAGCATGTGGATGTTGCCTGCCACCAGAGTGTCTTCAATGGTGGGTTCCTGGGTATCAGCCAGAGTCAGGCCAAGACCAAGAGCGAGACAGCAAGTGAAGGCGGTTCCATTCATGGCCCCAGAATAACGGCAATAAGTCATACTGGAAGACGTGATGCTGCGCACACTCACCCTGCTGTTGGCCACCTTCGCGCTCGGCTTCCTGACCGCACCCCCAGCCCAGGATGACGCGGAATGGACCTTGGTGGTCCTACCCGATACTCAGTACTACAGCCGTAGCCATCCGTGGCTCTATGAGCGCCAGACGCAGTGGATTGCCGACCACAAGGACGAGTTGAACATCAAGTTCGTTATTCACGAAGGCGACGTCACCAACGACAACACCCACGCGCAGTGGCGCGCGGCCAGCGACGCCCACGCCATCCTCGATGCCGCCGGGGTTCCTTATTCCCTGCTGACCGGCAACCACGATCTGGGGCCCAGTGGCAACGGCAGCAATCGGTCGACGCTGATGAACGAGCGCGCCTACTTCCATCCGGACCGATTCCGCTCGATGCCGACCTACGGCGGGCAGTGGCTGGTCGGGCACAGCGAGAACAACTACCACACCTTCAGCGCCGGCGGGCGCAAGTGGCTGGCGTTGTCGCTCGAGTTCGGACCGCGCGACGCGGTGCTGGCGTGGGCCAACCAGGTGGTCGCCGATCATCCGGGGCATACGGTGCTGATGTCCACGCATGCCTACACCCACATCGACGGCACCCGGCAGGACTACGCCAACCGGCCCAACCAGGGCGGCACGCCCCATCACTACGGCGTCGACAACCAGCCCGGCGCGGTCAACGACGGCGAGGAGATGTGGCAGAAGTTTGTGTCCAAGCATCCCAACATGCTGATGGTGTTCAGCGGCCACCTAGGGGGGTTTTCGGGCCGGCAGATCGCCTACGGGGATCACGGAAACCCGGTCTACGAGATGCTCGCCGATTACCAGGGAATGGATTTCGGCGGCAGTGGTTATCTGCGCATCCTGCGCTTTCTCAAAGATGGGCGCACGGTAGAAGTCTCTTCTTATAGCCCGTGGCTCGACCTTTACCTGGAAGGCAACGACCGCTTCGACCTCGAACCGACCGACGGCGACGGTCGCGCCTACACTCCTGCCGCCCGCTACCACTGGGACGGCCCCGGCAGCGGCGCCAACCTGACCATCGACGCAGAGTCGGGTGGCTGGGGCTTGGGGCGCCACGACGAAGGCGACCTGGAACCGCGCCAGTGGGCGCGTGGCTTTACTTTCGCTCAGGGCGTGCTGATGGCCAGCGTCGCCGAAAATGGGCGCGACCACGGTTTCGGTGCGGAATACGCAAGCGCCAGCGCGGTACTCAGGGGCAATTGGTTCAGTTCCAATTTCATCAGCGTGGCCACGCGCGCCGCCGGACCGATCAGCGCCACCGGAACGGTGCCGCTCAACGTTGACGTTGCCAGCGTTTTCTTTCCCTATGCAGGCGGCTGGAGCGGAGGGCATTTTCGTGCGACGGGAACCACCGCCAAGGGCCGCACCCTGGCAGCCAGCTCAGGGCTGGACATCGGGCATTTCGACGAATTCGCGGATGGCCGTGTGCGCATCGAAGTGCCTGGGACGACGGCCACCAGCGAGGGCATGTTGTTCACCCTCAGCGCCGGCAATGGCGACAACACCACCAGCACCTCGCCGCTGCCAGGCGGCGGTGGCTGGGAGGTCGCAGTACGCGACAATGGCGGCGATCTGACTCAATTCGAACGCGACAGCTTCAGCTTTGTCTACCTGCCCTTCCACGCACACGGTCTGGTCGGCGGACTCATTGACGAAGATGGTTCGGTGCTGCGCTCCGCCGGCAACTTCGCGCTGCAAAGAACCAGCACGGGGCGTTACCAGGTCACCATCCCGGGCGAAGATGCGAGCAGCGGGGTCCTCTTGCTGACCGTCTGCCACGACCGCGCTGGCTACCCGGACGACAAGCTCCTTTCCTATGAAGCCACGTCCACCGGCTTCATGATCGAGTCGCGCGACCTGCCGGATCTACAGCTGGAAGACACCGGCTTCCACTTCGCCTTCGTGTCCTACGAACGAGGCCTGGCGCTGCACCCAGTTCTCATCACCCGCAACGCGGTCGCCGGCCAGCCTCTGGAGATCCAACTCCACTTTGCCACGCCCGGAGGCCCGGTCCTGGTCGCCGCCGCGCTGGAAAGCGACCGCCCGAGGGTGACTTCTTTCGGCACCGCCTACCTGACCCGCGGTTTCACCGAAGTGCACAAGGTTTGGCCCGACGCCGATGGCCGCGCGCTGCTGAGGGTCGATCTGCCGGCCGCGTTGCAGGGCCGGGGCCTGTGGCTGCAGGCCTTGGACAGCGGCGCTGGCACGCTGAGCAATTTCCTGGCGCAGACGGTCGAATAAGGGGATCCGGCGGCGACCATCGAAGCGCGGCAGACGGTCGAATGAGGGCGCTCGGCAGCGACGATCGAACCGCCGCGGCCTTGGCCCGTTAGAATCCGAGCGACCCCGTTGCCGAAAACCATGAAGCCCACCACCCTTCTGCCCCTGCTTGCCCTCTTCCTTCCGGCCTGTTCCGACGCGGAGGAGCCCGAAGAAACTGGCTACGAGATCGAGGACGTGGAATCCAGCCGCGGCATGGGCGGCTCCGGCTTCGGCGGTTGGCAGGACTGGTGGGCACTCAACCGCGAGGATTATCTGGCCGTCCATCAGGAGCGGGAATCGCCGTCGACCGCAGTCAACGCCACCAACGCCAGCGCCACCGTCGACGCCGGAGTGCTCGGCCAGATGAACGCCGCCTTCCTCGAGGCGGTGAACGACTCGAACGACGCCGAAATCGCCGCCGCCGCGATGATCGCCCTGGCGCGCGGCGGCGGCGATCCCAGCGAATCCATGACCGCACTGAGCGCACGGCTGGCTTCCTCGACGCGCGCCGAATCCCTCGCCGCCACTTCTGCGCTTTCCCAATTGCGCACCGCCGACAGCCGGCAGCTGCTCCAGGGCATCCTGACCGCGCAGGACAGCGCGCTGCAATATTTCGGGCGCAAGAAAGAGATCCCGCTCAACAACCGTGCCTTCGCCGCCTACGGCATCGCACTGCAGGCTCGCTATCAAGCGGATGCGGGGCACAAGCAAGCCGCGGCGACGCTGCTGTGGGACCAACTGCGGGCCGATGAGTCCTCGGCCGCCGACCTGCGCGTCGCCTGCGTGCTCGGCCTCGGGCTGCTCGATCAAGCGGACCCAGGCATGACCGTGTCGTGGCTGCAGGAATACCTGGCCAACGAAGACATGGACGAGCAGGTGCGCGCGCACTGCCCGGTGGCGATCGCCGATGCGTTGAGCCACTCCGGCGCCGGCGCCGCCGAAAAAGCTTCAGCCACGCTGCTCGAACTGCTCAACCAGAAACGCGTCGATCAAAGCATGCGCCTGGGAGTGATCCTGGGCCTGAGCGACCTTGCCAGCCAGGCGCCCGGCACCGTTGCCGAGGTCAGCGAGACCATGCTCTTCCTCGGCAAGCGTTCGCGCCAACGAGACGAGAAAAACCTGGCGATGATCGCACTCGGCGAATTGGGTGCGGTGGCCAACAGCGAACGGCGCGAAGAGATCACCGATTTCCTCACCGAGCGTCTGCGCAAGGACACCAAGGCGACCCAGCCGTGGGCCGCACTGGGCCTGGGAGTGATGGCGTGGCAGATGAAGCAAGGCGGCGAAAGCATCGACGCGCTCGCCATGGAAGAACTGCAGAAATCCTTCGGCAAGGAAAAGAGCTTGCCGCTGCGCAGCAGCCTGGCGCTGGCCCTCGGCCTCGCCTCCTTCCAATCGGCACGCGAGGATTTGGCTAAGGAGTTGCAGCGCGCCAAAGACCCCGAGTTCCAGGGATTCCTCGCGCTCTCCCTGGGCATGCTCGGCAACCACGCCGATGCGGTGCAGATTCAGATCCTGATGATGGACAGCGCGCGGCAGCCGCAGCTGCTCAGCCGCACCGCCCTGGCCCTCGCCGCCAGCCAGTCCACCCAGGTGGTACCGGCCCTGGTCACGATGCTGGCCCCGGCGGATGGATCCAAGCCTCGGGTAGCCGAGCAGGCCGCCATTCTTGCCGCCCTTGACCAGGTCGGCGACCAGCACGCGATCGCCGAAGTTTTCGCGCTGGCGCAGGATTCCAAAGCACAGCAGTCGGTGCGCGCGGCCGCCTTCCAAACCTTGAGCTGCATTCTTGAGCAGGGCGCGAAGCCGTGGGCAGATCCCATCGCCACCGATCTGAACTACTTCGCCGCCGTCGAAACGCTGAACTCCGAAGACGCCGGCATCCTCAGTCGTCCGTGATGCAAACACCAGGGGTGCGGATTATTCCGCCCGCACCCTTGGATTCTCCTGGATCGAAAATTTTCCAATCTGCCCCTTTCTCCCATGGGGCTGTCCCTCCCTTCTTCACGAAGGCGGCCTCATGACCCCCTTTGTGCTTGTCGTCAGGGCAGCAGGCGCAGCTTATTTGGCGTGCGGAACTGCCAGACCCAGGCTCTTGGGTTTGAGATGGGTCTGCTGGGCGCCGAAGCCGAAGCGCGTTGGTAGGTAGGTACCGAGGATTCCGGCCTCCATTCCCTGGTCGGGGATCTGCGCTTCCATTCCCAGGCACCACATGCACGCCTGCAGGAAGGCGCGCCGCAATCCTTCGCTCTCGAAATCCTGCGAGGAGGCGAAGGTCGAGCTGTAGACCCGTCGCACCCCCCCCCCAGGCAGTGCGATCTCGCGCAACCAGCTCACCGGCATCGTCGGCCGGTTGCGGTCGTCGTCGACCGGCGGGTCCTGCGGCGACATGCCGGTGAGGATGTGCCCGCGCAGCAGGACGGTGCTGTCGGCGGGCAGTTCGCGCACGCGGTAGACGTCGGTCGGGCCCCAGGCGGATTCGACGCCGCGCAGGACCGGGTGGTCCTTGGCGGCGGGATCGGGCAGTCCCAGGGTGGATTCGCGTCCGTGTCCGCCGTGGTGGGCGACCCAGGTCTCGCCGAGGACCGCGCGGCCGAAACCGCCAGGCGGGTCCGCGGCGTTCCACGACCATCCGTGCCATTTGGATTCCTTGGGAAAGAGGAAGGCGTGGGTGGCGGTACGCAGACCGATGACCGGACGCCCGCTGTCCACGTACTTTTTCAAGGCTTCCATGGCGGCGTCGTCGGGGGTGCGGAAACGCGTGAACAGCACCAGCAGGTCGGCGTGATCGAGCTGGTCAAGGCCGGGAATGAAAGTGCGGTTCTCGGGATCGACCAGCCCCGATTGCGGATCCTGGCTGAACAAGACGGTGCAGGAAAAGCCGTGGCGCACCGCGAGGATCCGCGCCAGCATCGGCAAGGCTTCTTCGGAGCGGTACTCCTCGTCGCCGGAAACCAGCACGATTTCCTTGCCCACTCCGGGGCCCTGGTGGCCGACGAAGCGCAGCCATGGCCCCTGCCTGCGCGCCAGGGTTTCGCGCGCCTGTTCGAATTCACGCTCCCATTCCATCGAAAACGGGAAATCGATCTCCGCGACGAAATCGATCTTGCTGCCGCGTCGATCGAGAAGTTTCTGGATCCGATCCAACACCTTGGAGAGGTGCCCGGCCGGGTCTGCGGGTGCGGGATCGGTACCGAACAGATTGTCACTGGACACGCGGATGTCTGCCTCTTTCCCCACCAAGGGGCGGAAGCCCTCGAACAGATAGCGCTCACTGAGCCGGAAACCCTTCCAGCCTTCAAGCTCTCCGTTCTTCAAGATAGGGGTGTTTTTCTGCGAACGCATCTGCTCCAACTCGGCGTCATTGGAAACAAAAGACGTCAAGGGTGCGTGCAGGGTCAGGATGCGTTTGGACTCGTCTCCATCGAGAGACATGGAGATGGACCCCCTGGCTTCGCCCGAGTCGCCTGACGGAAAGGGAGGCATCCGGAATTTTTCCACATCATCGAACCACAGGGAAAATTCCTGACGTACCCATTTGTCTTCCACCGTTAGGCGCGCCTCGCTCAAACCGGTGACTCCTTCGCAGGCGGCGAGGAAGGCATCCAGCGAAAAGGGCAGCAGCGGATGGCGTTCCACCCCCAGAAGCGCCCGCTGCAAGGCCGGCCCCAAATCGGATTCGGAGGTTTGATCGGAACCGAGGAGGCCTCCGCTTTCGAGCAACAAGGCTCCGTTCCAGGCGATGCTGACGTCGACCCGGCCCGAGCCGTCGGCGCGCAGATGGTAGACGTGGTCCACGCGATAACACGCGGGCAGCAGGATCAGGAGCAGGGCGAGGAGCGTGCGCATGGGATCGCCGTCCAGGGTAGCGGAGATGCCGGGGCTT
>JAJFFB010000138.1 GCA_021776925.1 Planctomycetota bacterium
AGCATTGGAAGCAGGCATAGCTGGCCGTGGATAAAGTGCTTTCGTTCCATGGCAAGTGGCTTTGTTCCCTGGCAAGGAAGCTGGTTCCGCCCCTATCTTTAGATAGGGGCGGGTTCTGCTGACGCCGTCCAGGGGAAAAAGACGCTGCCGTGGGGCGGAATGACTTTGTCCACGGTCAGATAGTGGCCAGACCCGTTGAACACCAAGCAGATGCGCATACCTTCCCTCGTCCTGGTGCTGGCCCTGGCATTGGGTGGCTGTGCACAACCGCCCCACTCGTTGTCCGTAGTCGGCGAACACGCCGTCATTCTGAGCTCGGGTGGCCGTGCGTTGGCGGAGTTCCAGCACCTTGCGCAAGTTCCTGAGGGCGTGGACGAAGTGTACGCCCGGGCGGGGTATCTGCATCCGGTCTTCACTCCATCGGGAGCCATGGTCACCGGTGACTACTGCACCTCGCACCGTCATCAGCACGGCGTGTTCACCGCCTGGACGCGCACGCGCTTCGAAGGCCGCGAAGTGGACTTTTGGAACGCCGCCGATCAGCAGGGCATGGTTGAGTTGACCGGCTTTGTCGCGGAGACAGACGAGGCCAGCTTTGTAGCCGCACTCGCCCACGTCGACCTCACCGCACCGGGAGGACCTCGCACTGCGCTGGAAGAGACCTGGCAGGTGCGCGCCTATGCGCTCGCTGACGCGACCGTGATCGATCTCGAATCGCAGCAGTCGGCGTTGACCTCGCCGCTCATGGTGCTCGAATATCACTATGGAGGATTCGGCGTGCGCGGGCCCGAGGCCTGGGAAGGCGCGGGCGGTGCGCAGGCGATCACCAGCGAGGGCTTCGGCCGCGCCGACGGCAATCAGACCACCGCGCGCTGGGTTGCCCTGAGCGGAGCTGTGGCGGACGCCGCGGGCGCTGGCGCTGGCGGCGGTAGTGGCGCTGGAATAGCAACGATCGCGGTCCTCGCCTCTCCCCACAATCCACGTGCCCCGGAACCGGTGCGCATCCACCCAACGAATCCCTACTTCTGTTTCGCTGCCTGCCAGCAAGGTACATTCATGATCGAAGCCGGCGCACCTCGACTCACGCGCTACCGTGTCGTTGCCATGGACGGTCCGCCTGACATCGCCCGGCTCAATGAGTTGTGGCAGGAATTCGCCGACGCCGTTCCCAATCTACTCCCATGAATCGCCGTGACTTCCTCGCTCTCTCCGGCTTCGGCCTGGTTTCTTCGCACCTTCATGGAGCCACCCCAGCCGAGTTGATTCGCTCTCCAGCAGGCACAGGGCCCGTTACTGGACCTGTGCCGCTCGACCTCTATCAGCAACTGGTTGCCCAGACCGATCAAGCAGTGGCCAACCTGCTGACCGGCCAGCAAATGTCGCCCGACCATCGTTGGTTCGGCGGAGTCCCTGCAAGGCATGGCATCTATTCACCCCACGGCGCCGCCGGACTCCTGCGCCATATGAGCACCGCATGGACCTGCACGGACAGCCGCTACCACCATGACCCGCTCCTGATCGAGCGCATGGCCGCGGCCACTCAGCACCTGCGGACGGTTCAGCACACGGACGGCACCATCGATCTATACACCACCAATTTCCATTCCCCTCCCGACACCGGTTTCGCGCTGGAGAACATCTGCATCGCACTCGGTCTGCTGCGCGCGGACGGCGACCCATCCGTCGGCAAACTCGACGCCGCCATCTTGCAATTTCTCGATGGCGCTGCCGCAGCCCTCGCCGTCGGTGGCATCCACACTCCGAACCATCGCTGGGTGGTGTGCATGGCCTTGGCACGTGCTCACACCTTGAACCCGGACTCACGCTACCTCACACGTATCGATCAATGGCTCGGCGAAAAGATCGACATCGATGCGGACGGTCAGTTCACCGAACGCAGCACGGCGATCTACTCGCCGCTGACCGACCGCTGCCTGATCACCATCGCGCGCCTTTTGCAGCGGCCCGAGCTTCTGGACCCGGTCCGCCGGAATCTGGAAATGACCACCTATTACATGCACGCCGACGGCGAGATCGCAACCGAAGGTTCTCGCCGGCAGGACCAGTACACGCGCGGGTCGATGTCGGCCTATCACTATCCCTATCGCTTCATGGCCTTGCACGACCACAACGGCCGCTTCGCGGCGATCTCGCGCAGGATCGCCACCATCGCTCCACAGCGACTGACCGCCGACCTCGGCCTGATGCTCGAGGACCCGTCGCTGCGTGGCGCCTTGCCCGCTGACGCGGCGCTGCCCACGAGTTACTCCAGGCACTTCCAGCACTCTGACCTGGTGCGCATTCGACGCGGCGCCGCCAGTGCCACCATCCTGGGCGGCAACCCGACCTTGTTCTCGATGCACAAGGGCAGCGCCGCCGTCGTCGTCCGACTGGCGCAGGCCTTTTTCGGCAAAGGGCAGTTCACCAGCGATCGCTTGACCAAGGACGGCGAAGCCTGGTTGCTCCAACAAGATCAGCAGGGCCCTTACTACCAGCCGCTGCCCGCCGAGCTCCTGCCCGACGACGGCGACTGGCACAAGATGGATCGGGAGCAACGGCCGCAAAGCGAAGTGCAGCAGCAGCGCACTACCGTGCGCATCACCGAAAAAGGCGGAGTCTTCGAACTCCACATTCAAATATCAGGGACCGACCGCGTGCCGGTGGCCCTCGAACTCGGCTTCCGCAGCGGCGGGACCTTGCACGGCGTCACCGCGATCGAAGACCTGGCCGATGCCTGGTTGTTCACCGAAAGGGTCGGTTATTTCGAGTACGGCAATGACCGGATTGATTTTAGCCCGGGGCGCAACGAACACAGTTGGACCGACCTGCGTGGCGCACTGCCGAAACTACAGGGGGACAGCGTTTTCATCACCGCATTCACGCCTTTCGACCTAAAGCTCTACCTGCGCTGACGCGGCATGCAAGCGGGCCGGAGATAGGACACGGTTCTCGGAAACTGTTTCCCAGCAGTCTCATCCTATTGCCACACAATTACTTAGGGCTTCACCCTGTGATGAGTACGTGGATTTCATGAATTGATATGCATTCGCAATAGTTCGCTACGACGGCGATTCGGCTCATGGAGTTTGAGCGCCCGAATTTTGGCTTTTCAGATATTGGTTAGTATGGTATGAGTCAGTTCCCATTGTTCTAGAACCCAGGATTGTCCATGACGTTTACCGCTTCCACCACTGTCCGCGAGATGATGGACACGACCTTCGTCAAGCTGAAGCCAGATATGCCCGTCGCCAGGGCGATCTGCATTCTGCTGAAGAAAAAGATCACGGGAGCGCCGGTCGTGAATGATGAAGGCCGCCTTGTCGGCCTACTGTCTGAAAAGGATTGTCTGCGGACGTTGATCATGGACGCCTATGACCAGATGCCTGCGGGCCTGGTTTCCGAGTACATGAGTACCGAGTTGTTCTCGGTGCATCCCGACATCGAGATTTTCCAGCTCGCTGATCTGTTCCTCGCGCGCGTGTACCGACGCTTCCCGGTGGTCGAAGACGGCCAGCTCATCGGTCAGATCACGCGCAGGGACTTGTTGCGAGCCATTCAGGACTACTGGGTCTGACCCCCCTCCAGCCGTTTGGCATGCACACCGCGTAGGGCGCGGCAGTGCAGTCCGACGCAGTCCGACGCAGTCCGGCACGGCGCGGCTCAGCGCAAGGGCGAAACGCTGGATTCGATGACGTCCATGAGCGGCCCCGGATACAGGCCAAGGCCGAGCAGCAGCAGGGCGAGCAAGCCAAGAGCCAATGCAGCGCCGCCGCCAACCCGGGCCGCGCGCGGCCACGCAGGGGTTTGCCCGGGATCGGCGGGAGTGCGCCCGGAATCGGCAGCAGATTCAGTGGCGGCTCCGGCATCGAGGGATGACAACATGACGACCACCAGGCGCAAGTAGTAATAGAGCCCGATCGCGCTGCCCAACGCAAGGACGCTGACCGGAAGCCACAGCGAGGCCTCGACGCCGGCAGCAACCACCGCAAACTTGCCGACGAAGCCGGTGGTCAGCGGGATGCCGGCGAGGGAGAGCAGTGCCCCGGTCATCAGGGTGGCGAGCAGCGGGCGACGCCAGAACAGGCCGCGATAGTCCTCGATGCGCTCGGCCTCGCGCTCGTTGTCGGAGAGCACTGTGACCACGCCAAAGGCCGCCAGCGTGGAAACGAAATAGGCCACCAGGTAGAAAGTCACCGCCTCGTCGCCGAAGGCCGAACTGGCCAGGAAGGCAACCAGGACATAGCCGAGGTGAGCGATGGAGGAGAAAGCGAGCAGCCGCTTGATGTTCTGCTCCAGGAGGGCGAGCAGGTTGCCAGCCAGAATCGAAGCCATCGCAACCAAGCCGAGGACCACCAGCAGCGGCCGGGCCTCACCGGGGCCGAGCGCGGCGAAGAAGCGCAGCAACAACGCGAACATCGCCCCCTTGGAGACGGTGGCGACGAAGGCGGTCACCGGCGCGGGCGCGCCCTGGTAGACCTCGGGGGTCCACATATGGAAGGGCACCACCGCGAGTTTGAAGCCAACGCCCACCAGCATCAACGCCATTCCCGGGAGCGCGAGGCCGGACCCTTCTATGGCTGACAGCTGGGCCACCAGCGGCCGGAACTCCAGGGTTCCGGTCTGCGCGTAAACCAACGCCATGCCGAAGACCAGGAAGGCCGAGGACGCGCCAGCAAGGACCAGGTACTTGATCCCGGTTTCGGCCGCAAGCGGGCTGCTGCGCGCGTAGGCGACCATCACGTAGATCGCCACGCTCAGGATCTCAAGTCCGAGGAACAGCGTCACGAAATGACTGGCACCGACGAGCACCAGACCGCCCAGGGTCGCCAGCAACAACAGCACGTAGAATTCCTCGCGCTGCTCGCCGCGCTGTTCAAGATAGTCAAACGAGAGCAGACAGACGACCACCGCGGCCGCCAGCACCAACGCCGAGTAGAACAGCGCGTAGCCGTCGGCTATGAGCAGTGGCGCGACTTGATGCGGGGTGACGGTGGCCGCCCACGAAATCGAGACCAGCCCCAGCACCAGACCGGCGAGGGTCAAAGTGGCGGTGGCGCGATGATTGCGGCGCACCGAGATCAGCAGCAGGACCGCAACTGCGGCGAGCGCGACAACCAACAGGGGCGACAAGGCGGTCAGATCCGTGCGGCTCATCGTGGCATGACCGGAAGGAGTTGGGAGAGCGCGGGTGCGGCGGCGTCGAGCACCGGCTGCGGATAGAGACCGAGCCAGACCAGCCCGGCGACCATGACGCCGAGCACCACCATCTCACGCGCAGAGAGATCAGGGAATTTCCAGGCACCGTCATTGGCGCCGTGGAAGGCGCGTGAGACCAGGCGCACGGAATAAATCGTCGCCGCGACCAGGCCGAAGGTGGCCAGCACCGTCAGCGCCACGTTTACAGAGTACGCGCCGACCAGCACCAGGATCTCGGCGATAAAGTTGCCGAGGCCTGGCAGACCGAGCGAGGCCATGGCGAAGAAAACTCCCATCGCCCCCATCTTGGGCGCCACCGCCCACAGCCCGCTGAGGCGCGTAAGGTCGCGGGTGTGAGTGCGCTCGTAAAGCGCTCCGACCAGGACGAATAGCGCGCCGGTCGACAGCCCGTGACAGATCATCTGCATGACCACCCCCTGCAGCGCCAGCTCGTTCCACGCGAACACGCCGAGCAGCACGAAACCGAGGTGGCTGACACTGGTGTACGCCACCAAACGCTTGAGGTCGGTCTGCGCGAAGGCAAGCACGGCACCGTAAAGGATGCCGACCACCCCGAGGGTCATCGCCACCGGGGTGAAAGCCAGCGCCGCATCGGGGAACAGCGGCACAACAAAGCGGATCAGCCCGTAGGCTCCGGTCTTCAGGAGCAGTGCCGCGAGGACCAGGCTGCCCGCAGTGGGTGCCTCGGTGTGGGCGTCGGGCAGCCAGGTGTGCAGAGGCACAACCGGCAACTTCACTGCGAAGGCGAAAAAGAAGCCCAGCATCAACAACATGCCGGTGACCCCACCTAGCGGCGTGCCAAGAAGGTCGAAATAATCGAAACTCAGTTCTCCGCTATGGCGCTGGTGCACGAAAGCGAGTCCGACGATCGCGAGCAGCATCAATAGGCCGCTCGCCTGGGTGAAGATGAAGAACTTCACCGCCGCGGGGATGCGCCGCTCGTGTCCCCAGATGGCGATCAGGAAGTACATCGGCACCAGCATCAGTTCCCAGAAAAAGTAGAACAGGAACAGGTCCATCGACAGGAATACGCCGACCACGCCGGCCAGGACCCACATCAGGTTGAAGTGGAAGAAGCCGACACGCGTGGTGATCTCGTGCCAGGAGCAACCTACAGCCAGGATCCCGACCAGGAAGGTCAGGGCGATCATCAGCAGACTCAGCCCGTCAAGTGCGAGATGAAAGCTGATGCCGAGTTGAGGAATCCAGGCGCGCGAGAATTCGACCAGCCACGAGCCATCGTTCGGCAGCACCTCGCCGCCCACCTGCTCGGCCCACAAGTTGAGCGCCAACACCAGGCCAGCGCCGAGTGCTGCCAGCGATACCCAGCGCGCGGCCTGAGCGTGAAAGCGCCCCAGCATCCAGGCCAGAAAGCCGCCGCCGAGCGGCAGCGCGATGAGGAGGATCAAGGTCATGAGAACAGCACCATCCCCAGGGACAGCACGGCGCCGGCGGCGATGCCGGCGGTGTACCAGCGCAGCCGCCCGGTCTGGGTGCGCCGAATCAGACGGTGCCCGCTCTGCACCACCGCCACCACAGCGTCACATCCGCGGTCGATGAGTTCGTTGCGCAGGAAGTGGGCGGCGCTCCTAAAAGGTGCCACAAAGGCGACCCGATAGGCGCGGTCAAAACCCCAGCCATCGGCGAACAGGTTGCGCAAGGGCACGCGGATATGCGGAACGATGACTTCGTCGCCGTCGTAGTGGCGGTGCCTTACGAACAGCCGATAGGCGACGTAGATCCCGGTCAGCGCAACTCCGACGGCGATCTTGCCGAGGGTGGCGTGGAGATAGGGCGAGGCGTGCGCCGCCTCGATGCCGGACGAATGCGGGTGATAACCCAGTAGCCGCGGGTACTCGACCAGCGCGCCGATCACCGAACCCACCGCCAGGATGAACAGCGGAATCGTGATCGCGCGCCCTGGCTTCCAGTGGACCTCGTTTTTCAGCGGACCGAGGAAGACTGTGAACAGCAGGCGGAATAGGTAGATCGAAGTAACGAAGACCCCGAACAGGCCGAGCAGCCACAGCAGTGGACCTCCGGTATCCGAGAACCAGACCTCGGCAAGGATTCCGTCCTTGCTGAAGAAGGGCCCGCAGCCGGCGAAGAACATCGCCCAGAACAGCGCCGGGAGCTTCTTGCCGAGCCCGCCCATCTTGAAGATGTCGTGCTCGTGGTTCACGGCGACGATCACCGCCCCGGCGGCGAGGAACCAGGTCGCCTTGAAGCACGCGTGGGTCATCAGGTGATTGATGGCGGCTCCATTCGAGGACACCCCCAGCGCGAAGAACATGTAGCCGAGCTGGCTGATCGTCGAGTAGGCGAGGATGCGCTTGATATCGCGCTGGTGCACCGCGCTGATCCCGGCGGTCAGCTGGGTCAGCAGGCCGACGAGCATGACCGCGGTCAGCACCACCGGTGCCAGGGCGAAGAGTGCGTGGGTGCGCGCGATCAGGTAAACCCCTGCGGTGACCATGGTCGCGGCGTGGATCAAGGCTGAGACCGGCGACGGACCGGCCATCGCGTCGGGCAGCCAGGTGTGCAACGGCAACTGGGCGGACTTGCCGATGGCGCCGCCGAGCAGCAGGGCGGCGGCGACGACCGCCATGGTCGAGCCCACCGGCCACTGCTCGGTGGCGCGCACGCCGAGTTCCTGGATGTCGAAGGTGCCGAGCTGGGTGACCAGGAGGAACAGCCCCACCGCCATCGCCGTGTCGCCTACCCGGGTAACGATAAACGCCTTTTGCGCCGCCTTGCCGTTGGCGGGCTTCTTGTACCAGAAGCCGATCAGCAGGAAGCTGCACATGCCGACGCCCTCCCAGCCGAGATACAGCAGCAGCAGGTTGTCCGCCAGCACCAGCATCAGCATCAAACTGACGAACAAGTTCATGTAGGCGAAGAAGCGCGCGAAGGCTTCGTCGTCGCGCATGAACTCGGCTGAATACACGTGGATCAGGAAGCCGACGATGGTGATGACCAGAGTCATCGCCAGGGACAGCGGATCTAGGTATAGGGAGAAGCCGGGCGCCAGACCTCCGATCTCGAACCACGTCCATAAGTGCTGCTCGAACACCTGCCCAGGCGGCGGCGCGGAAAGAAAGTTAACCGTGATGGCGATCGCCAGCAGCGCCGACAGTCCCATCGAGCCTACCCCGACGGCCACCACCCCGCGGCGCGGCAGCGAATTGCTACCGGCCATCAGGATCAGGAATCCGACCAGCGGGAAGGTCGGCAGGAGGGCCAGAAGATCAAACATCGTGATCTCCGCTCAGCCGGTTGGCGGCGTCGGCGTCGAGGGTCTGCATGGCCGCTTGGAGGCGTAACACCAGCGCCAGCCCGACCGCGACCTCGGCTGCAGCCATGGTGATGATGAACAGGAACATGACCTGCCCGTCGGCGGCCTGCCAGTGAGCGCCGGCGACGACGAAGGCAAGACCAGCGGCGTTGAGCATGATCTCGATCGACAGCAGCATAAAAACCACGTTGCGCCGCACCAACAAACCGGCCAGGCCGAGCACGAAGAGAATCGCAGCAACGATCAGACCCTGCTCCATCGGAATCGTGCTCATGCTCCTTCCTCGCGACCGAGATGGAAGGCGCCAACGAGGCCGGCAAGCAGCAGGAAGCCGGCCAGTTCGACTCCGATCAGGTAGGGGCCGAACAATTCCATGCCGACTTCCTTCGGACCCACAGTCTGGATCTCGCCTTGCGCCGGGCCCGCGCTGCCCATCGCCAGCGGCACCAGCAGCTCAACCAGCAGAACCGCCGCCAGCAATCCGGGGCCGATCCAGACCCGGCGCGGCAAGAGCTTGCCTTCGGCTTGCACCGCATGTGGACCCAGGTCGAGCACCATCATGACGAACACGAACAACACCATGATCGCGCCGGCGTAGACGATTACCTCGATTGCAGCGACGAAGGGCGCGCCCAGTTGAAGAAAGATCACCGCCACGGACAACAGCGACACAATCAGGTACAGCAGTGCGTGGATCGCGTTGAGCCGCGTGATCGCCAGGAGGGTGGCGACGATGGCGACCAGAGAAGTTATCCAGAACATGCTAGTACGCCCTTATGGGAGCAGGGTCCTGACGTCTACGGGCGGCACCTCGCCCGCGGCTTCGCCCTTGTCCTTGCCGCCGATCTTCAGGCCGGCGACTCGGTAGTAGTTGTACCCGGGGCGCTTGCCCGGGCCGTCAATCATCAAATGTTCCTTCTCGTAGATGAGGTTGTGGCGGTAGTACTCGCCGATCTCGATGTCGGGGGTGAGTTGGATGGCGTAGGTTGGGCAGGCCTCTTCGCAGTAGCCGCAGAAGATGCAGCGCGAGAAGTTGATCCGAAACCACTCGGCAGAGCGCCGCCCAGTTTCGTCTTCGGTGGCCTGCAGGGCGATGCAGTCCACCGGACAGGCGACCGCGCACAGGTAGCAGCCGACGCAGCGTTCGCCACCGTCAGGGTCACGGGTCAGAACGATGCGACCGCGCGTTCGCGGCGCCATTACACGCCGCTCCTCCGGGTACTGCACCGTCACGCGACGGTCGAAGGTGTGGCGCAGAACCCGCCACAGGCTGTGCAGGATGCTGATCATCGAGGATTTGCGGGAGCGCTCAAACCCCTCCTCCGGTGGTGGCAAGTTTGATGGCGCCGGTAACGACGACGTTGAGCAAGGCCAGCGGCAGCAGGACCTTCCAGCCCAGGGCCATCAGCTGGTCGTAGCGTGGTCGCGCCAAAGTGGCGCGCAGCAGGATGAACAGACAGATGAAGAACATCGTCTTCAACAGGAACCAGACCAGCGGCGGCAGCCACGGTCCCAGCCAACCGCCGAAGAACAGGGTCGTCATGAGAGAAGAAACGACGACGACCCCCGCGTACTCGCCGATGAAGAACACCCCGAACTTCATGCTCGAGTACTCCGTGTGGAAGCCGGCGACGAGTTCGGCTTCGGCCTCGGGAAGGTCGAAGGGCATGCGGTGGGTCTCGGCGAGACCCGCCATCAGGAAGATCATCATGCCAAGGAACTGCGGCACGAAGAACCACCCGTCGCGCTGCGCCTCGACGATCTCGCGCAGGCTGAAGGTGCCGGTCATGATGACCACTCCCATCAGGGACAGGCCCATGAAAACTTCGTAGCTGAGCATCTGCGCTGCCGAGCGCAGGCCGCCGAGCAGCGAGTATTTGTTGTTCGACGCCCAGCCGGCCAGAACCACGCTGTAGGCACCCATCGTCGACATCGCCAGGAAAAACAACAGACCGATGTTGAGGTCGTCGACGATTCCAATCCCCGGCGCGATGGGCAGGATGGCACAGGTCAGGATTCCCGTTGCCATGACGATGGCCGGAGCAAGGACGAAAACCGGCCGGTCGGCGAAGGGCGGGATCCAGTCCTCTTTGAACAGCAACTTGATCGCGTCGGCGGCGGGCTGCAGCAATCCAAAGGGACCGACCCGGTTGGGCCCATAACGTTCCTGCCACACCGCGAGCAGGCGCCGTTCGAGCCAGATCAGGCCAGCGGCCATCGTCAGAACGACGTTTGGAATGATGATGATGCAAAGCACCAGACGCACGGTCTCGCTCATGCCGGCGCCCTCCGGATCGAGGCGCGCAGGGGCAGCGCCAGATAGCCCTTTCCAGGGATGCCGAGCGGGAGCATGGCGACTCCCGGCACGGCGTCGTCCAGCAGCGTGACCGGCAGGCGCAGCGAACATCCAGGCGCAGACACTTCGACCTCGTCGCCATCCTCGAGGCCGAGGGCGCGCCCGTCCTCGGCGTGCAACACGAGCCGCGCCTCGGGTGTGCGTTCCTGTAGGGCAGGAGACCCATTGCTCAGCTCTTCGCCGCCGAAGATGCGTGGCAGCGCGAGAACCAGCCACTCTCCGTCGCGCGCGGCGTAGGCCGCTGGAGCCGCGTCTGGATAGCAGCTTGGCCCAGCGGCGCGCGGCTCGATCAAACGCACTCCGGGATCGCCACCGCGCTGCTCGCCACCGATCTCGGACTGGAACTTGTTGAGGGCCTGAACCGAATTCCAGCCCGGAGCCCAGTAGGAAGGAATCAGTTGCCCATCGGGCGAGGAGAAGCCTTCCATCGTGAACGCCAAGGCCGAGTCCGCATCGGCGGGCGGGCTTGGCTCGTGCACGTTGAGGTGGGCGTGCATGGCGGTGCGTCCGCTGGCACGGAAAGAGGCACGCGGAACTTTTTCCTCGGCGTAGCGCAGCGTTTGCGTTTGCTCGGCGGTGGCCGCGGGAGTCCAGACCTCGGCCAGCTCCGGCGTGGCAGCAGCACAGGCATTGCGCAAGTCCTCGAGACTGACGGGGGGCGCTTCTAGGGGCCGCGCCGCAGCGTGCGCACCGCGCAGCCAGCTCCAGCTCGGGCGGATAGCGGCGGCGGGTGCCAAAGCCGCGTGGAATTGTTGTGCGCGCCCTTCGTTGTTGACCAACGTGCCGCTGGACTCGGCGAAAGTGGCTGCCGGCAGCACCAGATGCGCGCGTTCGGTAGTCGCATGAGGAACGTGGTCAAGAACCACCAGGCTGCGGCCCTCAAGCAGGGCATCCACCTGCTCGGCTGGTGCTCGCCGGAAAAGGTCGTTCTCCAGCACGACCGCGGTGCCGCCTACTCCTTTGCCCCCACTCTTCAACAGCTGCGCGAGTGGCTTGGGGTTCAGGAGTGCCAGGCCCAGGCTGTTGCACTCCGAAAGCGTCAGGAACAGCAGCGGAGGATCGACTTCGGTCTGCGCACGGGCGACGCTAAGTGCAGTGGCAACGGCTGCCGCCGCTTGGATGACAACCGTGCTGCCGCAAGCGGTTCCGGAGACCACCAGCGGACGTTCGGCGCTGAGCAAAGCAGCGGCGATGCGCTTCGCCAACGCCTGCGCTGCTGCTGCCAGGCCGCCGACCGCAGGCGCCTGCGGGTCGATTACATGAGCCACCGCCAGGCCCAACCGCGCGACGTCGTCGGGGGCCGCACGCAACGCCTCGGTGGCGATGTCATCGAGGGCGGTGGCCACCGGCGTGGCCACGAACAGAGGACCCTTGCGGTCCTGGATCATGCCACGCACTGCAGAGTCATGCCATTGCGGGATCCCGGCCTTCATAGCCTCGCGCAGCGGTTGCTGGCGCACCGATTGGCGCAACGCCAACGCCAGCATCGGCGCGCTGTCGGTCGGGTCCTCACCCAGCAGCAGCACGGCGTCCGCGCTCTCCACTTCGCGTAGAGAGGGCGTGCGCACCGGGCCCTCGCGCAGGGCTTTGAGTACCGCTCCCTCCAACTCGTATTCCTGCGCTGAGATGCCGGAGTAGAAGTGGTCGGCGCCAACCAACTCGCGCAGAGCGAAGTTCGCCTCGAGCGAGGCACGCGGCGAGCCGATGCCGACCAAGCTATTGTCGGTTTTTAGCAACGAGGCGCAGCGTTCGAGCACCGCTTCCTGGTCGAGATCTTCGCCGGCAGCAGCGCCTGCCTGGCGCCCGTGGGGTTCGCGGATGCGCTGTTCGCTGTTGACGAAGTCGTAGCCGAAGCGGCCGCGGTCGCACAGCAGGTAACCGTTGACGTCGGCGTTGTAGCGGTTCAAAACACGGCGCACCTCGCCGTAGCGCTCGCCGAGGAGCGTATTGCAGCCCAGACTGCAGTGGACGCACACCGAGGGCGAGGTCTGCAGATCCCATTTGCGCGTGTAGTGCGCCTTGAAGGTCTTGTCGGTGAACACGCCGGTCGGGCACACCTCGACCAGATTGCCGCTGAATGGGCTTTCAAGAGTGCCGTCGCTTTGACGGCCGAAATACATGCGGTCGTGCGCGCCGAAAGCATTCAGGTCTTCGCCGCCAGCGTAGTCACGATAAAAGCGCACACACCGGTAGCAGGTGATGCAGCGGTTCATTTCGTGATTGATGAACGGACCGAGATCCTGGTTGCGGTGCGTGCTCTTGGTGAAGCGGTAACGCCGGTGATCGTGGCCGGTCATGACCGTCATGTCCTGCAGGTGGCACTCCCCGCCCTCGTCGCAGACCGCACAGTCGTGCGGATGGTTGACCATCAGCCACTCGATGACCTGCGCGCGGAAGCGCACTGCCTCGGGATCATCAATGGAGATGCGGCAACCCTGGGTCGCCGATTCCATGCACGCCATCACCATCCGGCCTTCCTGGTCATCTTCGGAGTCGTAGGACTTCACCGCGCACTGCCGGCACGAGCCGACCGAGCCGAGGAGCGGATGCCAGCAGAAATAGGGCAGGTCGAGGCCGTTCGACAGGCAGGCGTGCAGCAGGTTGTCGCCCTGCTTGACTCCAAAACTCTTGCCATCTACGAGGATCCTGATGCGCATGGGCTTAACTCCAGGGACACCCCTTACCCGCGATGTGACGCTCAAAATCCTGGCGAAAGAACTTGAGGCCGCTGTGCAGCGGCTCCATCGCTCCGGGCGCCAGCGCGCAGAAGGTGTTGCCCGGCCCGAGATCGCGAGCGTGCGCGTCGAGCAGGTCGAGGTCATCGGCGTGGCCGTCACCGTTCTCGATGGCCTGCAGCAGCTTTTCGATCCAGGGCAGGCCGTCGCGACACGGGGTGCACCAGCCGCAAGATTCCCGGGCGAAGAAATTCTGCATGTTCAGAGCCATGCCCACCGGGCAGTTGCCGTCGTCGAGCAGGATCATGGTGCCGGTGCCCATGCGGCTGCCGGCGGCCTGGATCGAGGTGTAGTCCATCGGCGTATCGAAATGCTCCTCGACCAGGAAGTCGGTCGAAGCTCCGCCAGGTAACAGGCCGCGCAATTTCAGCCCGTCCTGCATGCCGCCGGCGTGTTCCTCGACGATCTCGCGGATCGGGGTGCCCATCGGCAGTTCCCAACAGCCTGGATTCTTCACCCGGCCGCTGACACCGTAGAGCTTGGTGCCCCCCTCTTCGGTGCGGCTGAGCCCGCGGAACCAGTCCGCTCCGCGATTGATCACATGAGGCACGTTGCACAAGGTCTCGACGTTCTGCACGATGGTCGGCTTGCCCCACAGACCCGAGACCTGCGGGAACGGCGGCTTGGCGCGTGGGGTGGCGCGCCGCCCTTCGAGGGAGTTCAACAGCGCGGTCTCTTCGCCGCAGATGTAGCGCCCAGCGCTGACGTGCACGTGCAGCGTCAACGAGTAACCGCTGCCGAGGATGTTGTCGCCCAGGTAGCCGGCGGCGGTGGCCTCGGCGATGGCGGCGCGCAGCCGGCGGTCGGCGAGCCGATAAGCCCAGCGCAAGAAGATGTAGCCGACATCGGCGCCCATCGCGTAGCCAGCGACGATCATCGACTCGACCATGAGGTGCGGATCTCCTTCGAGAAGCACGCGGTCCTTGAAGGTGCCGGGCTCCATTTCGTCGGCGTTGCAGACCAGGTACTTGGGGTGTGGCGCGTCGTCGCCCATCGGTACGAAACTCCACTTGAGCCCGGTGGGGAAGCCGGCGCCGCCGCGTCCGCGCAGGCCTGAGTCTTTGACCGCTTTGGTGACCTGCTCGGGCGTCATCTCGGTCAGCACCTTGCGCACCGCCTGATACCCTCCCGCCGCCTCGTAGGCTTTCAGACCCAGCGGTTCGCGGCCGCGGTCGATGTTCTGGGTCAGCGGGCGTTCCATCGCTATTCCACCTCCTCTAGAATTCCGTCCAGTGCCTCGGGAGTGAGGTCCTGGTGCAGGTCTTCGTCGATCATCAGCGACGGCGCGTGGTCGCAGTTGCCTAGGCACGCCATCGGCAGCAAGGTGTAGCGGCCGTCTGCGGTGGTCTGTCCATAATCAACCCCGAGGCGCTCCCTGAGGCCGGAGCGGATCTTTTCGCAGCCGGTCAGCCAGCAGCTCACGCTGTCACAAAGAAGAATGACGTGCTCGCCGACCGGCTGTCGGTAGATGAGGTTGTAGAAGGTGGCGACTCCTTCCAGTTCGGCGGCCGCAATGCCGATCAGCGCAGCGACCTCTTGCAGCGCTTCATCAGAGACCCAGCGCTCGTGCTTCTGCACGATCTTCAACGCTTCGATGCATGCGGCCCGCGGCGTGGGGTAGTGCTCGAGTTCGCCTCGAATTTCTTTTTGCACCTGGTCGCTGAGCATGTTTGGTCTCTCCTATGTTTAACGATCAATGTCTGCCAGAACGAAGTCTATGCTTCCAAGGATGGCAAGAAGGTCCCCCACCATCAGGCCACGGCTGATCAGGGGTACCATCTGCATGTGGGCAAAGGAGGGCGTGCGGATGCGCGCGCGGTAGGCGTGATTCCCGTGGTCGCTGGTCAGGTAATAGCCGGTGATGCCCTTGGTGGTCTCGACCCCGGCGAAGACCTCGCCCGCGGGCAGGACCGGTCCCCAGCTCACGCTCAGGAAGTGCGTGATCAGGGTCTCGATGTCCTGCATGGTTCGCTCCTTGTCGGGCGGCGTGGTCAGCGGGTGATCCGCCTTGTACGGGCCCGCCGGCATGTTCTTCAGGCATTGCTCAACGATACGCAGGCTCTGGCGCATCTCGGCGACGCGCACCTCAGCACGCGCATAGCAGTCGCCGCCGTAGGCGATCGGCACCTCGAATTCGAACTGCTCGTAGCCGCAGTAGGGTCTCTTCTTGCGCAGATCCCAGTCCAGTCCGCAAGCACGCAGACCAGGGCCGGTCACGCCCCAATCGATTGCCTCTTCGCGGGTATAGGCACCCACGCCAACGGTGCGCGCCTTGAAGATACGGTTCTTCATGAGGATCTTGGAGTAGTCGTCGAGGCGCTTGGGCAGATAGGCAACGAAGTCGCTGATCATCTTTTCCCAACCCCTCGGCAGGTCCTCTGCGACTCCGCCGATGCGGAACCAATTCGGATGCATGCGCGCGCCGCACACGGCCTCGACGATGCCGAAGATGCGCTCGCGGTCATTGAACATGTAGAACACCGGCGACATCGAACCAATGTCCTGGGCGAAGGTCCCGTACCAGACCAGGTGGCTCGACAGGCGGAACAACTCGCACATCATCACGCGGATCATCTGCGCCCGCGCTGGCACCTCGATGCCGGCCAGCTTCTCGACCGCCAATAGATAAGGAAGGTTGTTCATGACCCCACCGAGGTAGTCGATGCGGTCGGTGTAGGGGATATAGCTGTGCCAGGTCTGCCGCTCGGCCATCTTTTCGGCGCCGCGGTGGTGAAAGCCAATCTCGGGAACGGCGTCGACGATCTCTTCACCGTCGAGTTGCAGAGCAATTCGAAGAACTCCGTGGGTGCCCGGGTGGTTCGGTCCGAGGTTGAGGAACATGAAGTCGCTATTGGCCGACTTGCGCTTCATGCCGAATTCCTCCGGCTTGAACTGCAGAGCCTCTTGCTCGGCGTCCTGCTTTTCGTCCGACAGGGTGAAGGGGCCCATTTCGGTGGCGCGAGAGGGATGTTCCTTGCGCAGCGGATGGCCCTCCCAGGTGCTGGGCAGGAGTATGCGGCGCAGATTCGGATGGCCGTCGAAGCGGATTCCGAACATGTCCCAGACCTCACGCTCATACCAGTCGGCGTTCGGCCAGATCCCGGTCGCGGTGGGCAGCGACGGATACTCACCGGTGAGCGCGACCTTGATGCGCACGTCCTCGTTGCGCTCCAGCGACATCAGGTGATAGACGACGGTGAAATCGGCCGCCGGCAGCTGGTCGCGGGATTTGCGCAGGCGCTCGTCGACGGCGGTGAGGTCGTAGAGCATCCGAAACGGTGCATTGACCTCGGTCTTGAGGTGGCGCAGCACCTCGATGACCCGCTCCTTGGGCACCCAGATGGTCGGCAACCCGTCGCAAGTAGTCTGCAGGGTGATGGACTCTTTGCCGAACCTAGCGCTCAAGCGGCGCCCGATGTCCGGGGTCGAGTCCGTGTGCAGGGGCATCAGATCTCGTCGGGAGGGCGCAACTCGGTGGTACGCGAGCGTCCGGCCCGCTTGAGATCTCGATTCGACGGCATAAGGGTGCGCTCAATTCCCTGCTCGCCGACCATCCAGCTCAACGGGCGCTTCTCGCTGCCCACCGCTTCCCGCAAGAGGAGCAACCCTTCCATAAAGGCTTCAGGGCGCGGCGGACAGCCTGGAACATAGACGTCGACCGGTAAGATCTTGTCGACCCCCTGGACCACGCTGTAAATGTCGTACATGCCGCCGGAATTGGCGCAGGCTCCCATCGCGATGACCCAGCGTGGTGCCATCATCTGTTCATAAAGGCGGCGGATGACCGGCGCCATCTTGATGAAGGGCGTGCCGGCAATGACCATCACGTCGGCTTCACGCGGCGTTCCGCGGACGACTTCGGCGCCGAATCGCGCGATGTCGTAGCGGCTGGTAATGCTGGTCGCCATTTCCACGAAGCAGCATGAGAGACCAAAATGGAACGGCCACATGGAGTTCTTGCGGCCCCAGGCAATCAGTTTGTCGAGCTTGGAAAGAACCAGGACCTCGCGTACACAGCGATCCAGTCCTTGCTCCGCGCTTGCGGCGGTGAGGGCAGGATCGAGCGCGTTCGGCAATGAATCCGGATTCATGGGCTACTGTTCGGAAGACAGGCGTGCCGCCTTTGCGCGCTCCTTCGCGCGGCGCGTGCGCCCCCAGTCCAGCGCGCCTTGGCGCCATTCGTAGATGAGGCCGACCACGAGCAGGCCGACGAAGAAAAGCAAGCCGAAGTAACCGCTCCAGCCGAGTTCGGGCACAGCGACCGCCCAGGCAAAAATGAAAACCGCTTCAAGGTCGAAAAGAACGAACAGCAGAGCGACGAGATAAAACTTGTTCGACAAGCGCATACGCGCGCTGCCAGTCGGGAGGATGCCCGATTCATAGGGCTCATTGGTAGCCGCTTCCGAGTGCCGTTCGCCGAGGAAATGCGATAGTGCTATGACGGTTCCGACCAGGATCAGGACGAGACCGGTGTAGACAGCGAGGGGCCAGAGACTTGTGACGGTTGTTACCTTTATTGGGGAAGGTGGTGGGGTCCAACCTCCTATCTTTGTACCACTTCCAATACGAGTCGCAAGCCCCAATGCCCCTGGCGGGAGTCGCGGAAGCCTCCTTCAATCCCCAAAGTTGCGCAGTGCACAAGCCTGAAACCTTTACGTTCCGACAGAATGCCTGGTCCATTCCGAACCCTTGCCGACTCTATTTGCGGTCTTCCTGCTCCTGGTCCCGAGTGCGCCGGATGTAGAACTCGGCAAGCGAGGAACACGCCGCGGCGCGATCTTCGTTGCCCCATTCGCGATAGAGATCCGCTGCCGTCAGGGTCAATTTCACGATCTGCTCCATCGACAGACCTGCAGATGCCTGGGCGATCTGCTGAGGGCTGGCATCCGTCAACTGTAGTTCGCCGACGTGGATGGTACGCTCAAGAATGTCGCGTGCATCGGGATGATTGGCCTCGGCGTGCGCAGCACGAGCGAAACGCAGGACGTCCATGCGCTGGGCAAGATCTTCCAGGTTTCGCGCCTCCGATTTGCGTTTCTCTTCGCTTTCACGGGGCTCGCCGCGAACCTGCCTGGCGTAGTACTCCGCAAGCTGGTTGCAGGCCGCCGCGCGCCCTTCCACGCCCCATTCGGCGTAGAGCCCCGAGGCTTTCTGCAGGAATTCGATGACCATGCCTTTCGACAGGCCCTCGAGGGCCTGGCCTATGGTTTCACCCTCGGCTCCATCGCGTTGTAGTTCGGCCACCTGGAGGAAACGCTTCATCGTGTGGGCCCAATCCTCGTGTCCGGCCTCTCGCAGGGCGTTATGGGCAAGGCCGAGAATCTCGATCCGACGATTCAGATCCTCGATGCTACTGGCAGGGTCCAACTGGCGAGCGTAGTACTCGGCCAGATTTCGGCATGCCGCAGCACGCTCGCCGCGATTCCATTCGCGATACTGGCGGGAAGCCCAGTTCAGTTGTTCGATCAGGTTGCCCCTACTGGGTACTGCCCCGGCGGCCTCGGTCAGTCGCTCGCCAGTCACTCCTTCGAGCGCAAGCTCGCCGTAGAGGATGGCACCCTCTAACGCCTTGGCGTTTCTCTCGTTTCCGACCTCGGCGAAAGCGGCGCGGGCGTAGCGGATGATCTCGATCCGAGTGGCGAGCGAGTCGAGCCCTTGGCCGGATCCGGATTCGTTCTCCCTCTCCTCTTCACGGTTTTGGCCTGCCCCTTGCTGCTGACGCCGCCATTGCTTCGCATAGGTCTCGGCCAATTCGGCAAGAGCCGCGGCGCGTTCGGGTTTGTTCCACTTCTTGTAGAGTTGCGCTGCGGCACCGAGGGTTTCGGCGAGCTGCCCACGGTTGGGCGCCGCCTGACGAATTTCGTTGGCCTCGGAATCCCGGCGGCCCTCAAGACTCAACTCGCGTGCGTGCATGGCGCGCTCGACCAGGTCCGCCGCATCGTGTCGGTCGGCCTCGAGGAAGGCGTCGACGGCGGTACGCATCACTCTCAGGCGACGCCGAACCGTTCTGACTTCATCGTTTTCTTCCTGGCGGGCACGGTGACCACCGCGCGCATGTTCCTGGCGCAGTTCATTGGCGATGCGCTGCACTATTTCCAACGCATCATGCCGATTTAATTCTTCCAGGGCAGACATGCCGATCTCAAGGCGTTCAATCAACTCTTCAATCCGATTTTCGCCACGCCCTTCCCGCTCTCCTCTTGCTCGTTCGCTCTGGGCAACAGCCTGGGAGGGCAGCAACAGCCCTCCGACAATGACTGCCAGGAAACAAAACAATGCCCGCAATTTGGCCCCTTGATGAGTTGTCGACATGAATTCATCCTAGCACCCAAAAGCTCCTGTGGGGCAGGTGGTCCAACTCCTGATGTGGAAGCCGTTTCCACTTATCAGGCGAAAGAAATATGGGCGGCGGGGACCGCAGTTCGACTCCGGCGGAGCTGTGATGTCTGACCAGGACCGTTTGACGATGAAGTCCACCAGCGGAATGGAAATGGGAGCTGAAAGTAGGGGGCTGGCCGACCCAGCTCATGCCGAGGCATTCAACCTCGCTTTTTCGAAAGCCGACGACGATAGGATCTCCTCGGGAATAAACCCGATGAAGCTCCTAGCAGTCCTGATCCTCGCTGCAACCGTTCTCTACCTTGGCCTCGGTTGCGGCGCGGCGGACGAGGACCGGTACGTCCTCGACCCCGACACGCAGATCACCCTGCTTGAGGGTTTCGATGCCGAACTGCTCTATTCCGTTCCGACCTCGCAGGGTTCGTGGGTTGCCATGGCCTTCGATCCGAAGGGGCGGATCATCGTGTCGGATCAGGACAGCCAGGGAGTCTTCCGCGTGACCCTGGCCGAGGAAGGGGTCCCGGATTCCGAACTCAGCGTTGAAAGTCTTGATGGCTTTCCCTATGACCCGATCCCTTGGGGGAGCCGGACCGTCGGCGGTGCCTTGGGCTTCCTCTATGCCTTCGACAGCCTTTACATGTCGTCTATGAAGGGCTTCTATCGGATACGCGACACCGATGGCGACGACACCTATGACGAGTTCGCGCTGCTGAAGAAACTGCACGTGGGTTATGAACACTCCGCTCACTCGATCATCAAGACCGAAGACGGCCAGGGGCTGTACCTGGTTTCCGGTAATCATTCTCCGGTGCCCGACGGCGTGCGCAGCCTGCAGCCGGCCGTCTGGGGGCTGGACTCCTTGCTCCCCGCGATGCCGGATTCCAATGGCCATGCGGTCGGTGTCCGGGCGCCCGCCGGCTGGATCTGCCGCATCTCTCCCGATGGCAAGGACTGGACGATGGTCGCCTCGGGCCTGCGCAATTCGGTTGATCTGGCGATCAACCGTGAGGGCGAATTGTTCACCTACGACTCCGACCTGGAGTTCGACATCGGCAGCCCCTGGTATCGACCGACGCGGGTCAATCACGTCACTTCGGCCAGCGAGTTCGGCTGGCGCGCCGGCTCGGCGAAATGGCCGGATTACTTTGCCGACAGCAATGGTGCAGTGATCAATGTCGGACCGGGGTCACCGACCGGCATCAGCTTCGGCCATCACTCCAACTTCCTCGACCGCTTCCAGGACAAGCTGTTTCTGTGCGACTGGACCTTCGGCACGATCTACACCGTCGACATGGAAGAAAGCGGGTCGAGCTACACCGGCACCAAGAAGGAGTTCCTCAACGGCACGCCACTGAATATTGCCGCCATGCGTTTCGGCCCGGACGGACACATGTATTTCCTGATCGGTGGGCGCAATACCGATTCGAAGCTCTACCG
>JAJFFB010000139.1 GCA_021776925.1 Planctomycetota bacterium
GCTCACCGACGGCCGGAAGGATCAGGCCTGCTTGAGCTGTTGGATGGCCTGCGCCAGGCGCGACTTCTTGTGCGCGGCGGTGTTGGCGTGAAGCTGGTTCCACTTGACATTCTTGTCGATCAGCTTGGTGGCCAGCAGGAAACTTTTCTCGGCGCCCTCGACGTCGCCCTCTTCGATGGCGACGGTGGTCTTGTTGATCCAGGTGCGCATGGCGGAGCGGCGGCCACGGTTGCGCTCACGGCGCTTGAGGCTCTTCTTGAGCTCGGCTTTGGCGGACGGAGTGTTGGGCATCTCGAACAGGTGTGCTTACGGCAAACGGGCCGCATATTCTACGGCGATTTGCGCCCCTGACAAGGCCTGAAACTACTCCTCGGCGCCCTCTTCTGCTTCCTTGGGGGGAGAGTCCTCGCCGCGCGAGGCACGCATGAAGGCGTCGGGGTCATAGGCAACGTCGGCGGCGGAGCCGGCCTCGTCGTAGCGCTTGGTCTGCAGCGCCTGCTCGGCGGCCAGATTCTTGCGCAGGCGCACCGCCTCGGTATCGCGCGGATTGGTCTTGAGGGCGATCTCCAGGTACTCCAGGGCGCGGTCGATCTCGCCCTGGGCGGCGGCCAGGGCGCTGGCGCGTTTGGCCGCCTCGCCGTCCTGATGCGCGAGCGCGCCGAAGGCTTCGAGCGCCGCCCCGGCGTAGCCGGCGCGCTCCAGGGCGTCGGCCCACGAGGCCCCGGTGGCCAGACTGGCCGGGTTCTTGATGAAGGCGCGCCGCAGCTGCCGCGCCTCGGCGTCGGGGTTGCGCGCCAGGCGGCTGATCCTGGCCCCGAGGCTGGACGGCCCGGCGCCGATGCGCCCGAGCAAGCCCTTTTTCTTCTCCAGACTGAGCAGCGCGCGCCCGAGCAGGCCGGCGGCCTGGGCGTCGCCGGGGGCGAAATCCAGGACCTGGTCGCAGAGTTCGATGGCGAAGTCGGCCTGGCCGCGGGCCAGGGCTTGTTCCGCCCGATCAAGGTGCTTTTTTAGGTCCATTCCGTTGGATGCCTGGGATTCGTATTCTAGAGGTAGATCAGAGCCATGGATATCGTCCTGTTCCCGGATCCCCGGCTGCGCGCCAAAAATGCTCCGGTCGAAGTCTTCGACCAGGAGCTCGCCGACCTCAGCCGGGCCATGTTCGAGGTCATGTACCGCACCAGCGGCGTCGGCCTGGCCGCACCCCAGGTCGGGGTCAACCGGCGGCTGCTGGTCTACAACCCCGAGGGCGAGCCGACGCAGCCTGAGGGCGAGGCGGTGCTGTGCAACCCCAAGATCCTGTGGAAGGCCAAGGAGCAGGAGAGCGAGGAAGAGGGCTGCCTGTCCTTCCCCGAGGTCAACGCCAAAGTCCTGCGCCCGCTGGCGGTCTCGATCGAGGCCCAGGACCTCGGCGGCAAGACCTTCACCCTCAACCTCGACGGCTGGGAATCGCGCATCTTCCTGCACGAATTCGACCACCTCGACGGCATCCTCTTCATCGACCGCTTCAGTCCCAGCGACAAATCGCGGGTGCGCCCAATCCTGCGCGATCTCGAAGCCGATTTCAAGCAGACGCTTGCAGATTCTTAACGGACTCGAGGCGCTGCCTTCCCCCACCCGGGGCGAGGGCTGCGTGGCCACGGTCGGGGTCTTCGACGGCGTGCACCTGGGCCATTTCGCGGTGCTGCGCGAGGTCGTCGACCGCGCGCGCAACCTCGGCGTGCGCCCGGTCATGGTCACCTTCGCCGGCCATCCCAAGTCGCTGCTGCTGGGGCACGCGCCGGCCACCGTCACCAGCCTCGCCCACCGCCTGATGTTGTTCCGCCGCGCCGGCATCGAGACCACCCTGGTGCTGGAGTTCGACACCGCGCTGCGCGCGCTGGCCGCCGACGCCTTCGTCCGCCGCATCCTTCTTGACGGACTCGGCCTGCGCGAACTGGTCTTCGGCTTCGACTCGAAGTTCGGCCACGACCGCAGCGGCAACCCTGATTCGCTGAAGCCGCTGGCACAGGAACTCGGTTTTTCCATTCACGAAGTCGGCCCGACGCGCCTGCGCGGGCGCGCGGTATCGAGCAGTTTCGTGCGCGAGGCGGTGCAGCTCGGCGACCTGGCCAGCGCCGCATTGATGCTCGGCCGCCCCGTCAGCCTGCTCGGCACGGTGGTTCCAGGCGATCAGCGCGGGCGTGAGATGGGCTTCCCCACCGCCAACCTCGACCCGCATCAGGAACTGCTGCCGCCGCCCGGGGTCTACGCCGCGCTGGTGCGCCGCCAGCGCGTCCTGCAGCCGGCGGTGGTCAACATCGGCACGCGCCCGACCTTCGGCGGCAGCGGCCTGACCGTTGAGGCCCATCTGCTGGATTTCGAAGGCGATCTCTACGGCGAGGAACTGGAGGTTTTCCTGCTCGAATTCCTGCGACAGGAGCGGGCCTTCGCCGACCAGGATGCGCTGCGCGAGACCATCGCCAGCGACGTGGAAGCGGCGCGCAAGGTCGCTGATCAGGCGCCGGACAAATGGCGGATTCCGGGCCCCTACCTGCCGATCGAAGGCGGGCCGGCGGAAGAACTGGCAGGGGATCTGCCGCCCTGCTAATCTTTTCGTCCCTCAGCGGGGAGATAGCTCAGTTGGTAGAGCAATGGATTGAAAATCCATGTGTCCGCGGTTCGATTCCGCGTCTTCCCACCAAAACACAACGGGCGGACCCAAGGGTCCGCCCGTTTGTTCTATTCCGCCTCAGGACTCGTCGCTGACCTTTTTGCGCGTGGCCTTTTTGCGCGTGGTGGCTTTTTTGCGCGCGGCAGGTTTCTTCGGCGCACTGGCCATCATTGCGGCGAGGTCGGGGGCGATGGTCACCCCTTTCGCCGAGGTCTTGCCGGCATCCTGCGTTTTGCTGGCCTTAACCGGCGACGGCTTGGAATCTGCTTGGGGGGCTGACTCATTAACCGGGGCGGATTCTGCCTTGGGTGCGGCTTTGCGGCGCTTGCGCGTGGCTTTTTTCTTGCTCACCGCGGGCGGCGTTTTGGCATCCGAGCCACTGGTATCCGAGCCGCCGGTGTCGGGCGCGGCCTCCTGGGCAGCGGCCTCGCCGGAATCCTGATTCTCGGCCTCGAATAGGCTCTTGGTTTCGGTGGACGGCCGCGCGCTGCGCTTGCGGGTGGCAGGGCGGCGGCTGGCACGCTTGCGCGTCGGCCGGGCGGCCTCTTCGCCGGTTTCCTCGTCGCTCTTTGCGGCGGTTTTGTCAGGTTTGCGGCTGGGCGCTGGCGGAGTTGGGGTCGCCGGGGCGAGCATCGACGCCGGGATCTGGACGCCAGACGCAGGCTTCTTGGCAGGCGGTGCCGGATCGACCTCGGCTTTGCGCTGTGCAGCTGCCGGGGCACTCCTGCTGGAAGCGCTCGAGGATGTAGAGGATGTAGAGGAAGTCGCGGACTCCGGCTCGGAAGCGATCGGTTCGATCGGCAGCTCCTCGCGTAGGGAACTTGTTTCTTCGCGCGTTCTGCTGCGGCCCCGACCACGACCTCGGCCGCGGCGACGACGGCGGCGCGGCACTTCTTCCCCACCGGAATCCGCACCCAGATCGACGCGGCCGAGCTTCTTCGCCGGTTCGGCGTCTTCGAGCGGGATCTCGTCTTCGGAGACCGGCGGGATCACCCCCAAAGGCAAGGGTGCGGTGCGATCTTCCCCGCGGCGGTCACGCCCACGATCACGCCCACGATCACGGTCGCGGTCGCGACTGCGGCCGCCATCCCGATCCCGATCGCGGTCGCGGTTGCCATCACGGCCACGGTCGCGGTCGCGATCGCGATCGCGGCTGGAACCGCGCTGGGAATCCTGGGTCAGCTCGCGCAGGGACTTGTGCTGATGGGGCAGCCGCTGCCCATCGGGAATGGCGAGGAAGTTGTCGACGTAGTCCTCGATCTCGACCAGCGAGAGCAAGGTCATGTCGAGCATGTCGGTGGCGCGCTGTCGGGTGCTCTGATCGGGCGGCTTGATCAGCACCAGACCGGCGCCGCTGCGCTCGGTACCGAAGGTCTTGACCAGACCGCGGAAGCGTGCCGAGTAGTCCTGCCACTGTCCGGTCTTGCACTCGAGCCAGAACAGACGGCCTTCGATGCAGGCCATCAGGTCGGACTCGAATTCATCGCCGCTCGGCAGGGTGCCCTTGACGTTGTAGAGCACCTGGTACTTGGCCGGCGACAGCCACGCCTTGAGGCGCCGCGTCAGCAGCCACACCACGTAGATCTCGAGCCAGCCACCGGTCAGGAACTGCTGGATCTCGCCATCCTTGTTGGGAATGACCCGCAGCTGCCGCTTCGGCGAACGGTGGTAGTAGAAGTCCTTCAGCATGCCGTGCCGGTAAAGCAAGGTGCCGAGCTGGACCGCTGCGGACCTTTCCGCTTCGTTGTAGCTGTCGATCTCGATCCGGGTGGTGCGCCCGGTGGCGACCGAACGCTTCAACTTCTCATAGAAGTTGGCCAGGATCTCGAAGTGCTGGCCGATGTGCCGGGCCAGATGTTCGAAGGCCTCGTTGCGCCCAAGGTCGTCCTGGCCTTCGAAGACCATGACCTTGTGCTCTCTGAGGTAATCGACCAGGAGCCCTACCGGCGCGTCGTCCGGCGGGGTTCGAACGGTTCCCTCCCGCTGGCCGCGAGCGGAAAAGGATCCGCCCTGCCGTGGGGATGAGTCCACGCCGCTCCGCGAACGCCCCCCGCGACGACCTCGCTCGACTGTTCGAGCGGGACCACCGGGTTCGAGGGCTTCGCGGAGCTTGCGGATTTCAATTTTGAGGTCCCGAATCTCGTCCGTCAGTTCGTCGGAGGCTCGGGAGTCCTCAGGGGAGCGAGGGGCGACTTCGTCGCTGCTCGACGCTCCCTTGAAGAGGCGTCTGTACAAGCCCATACGGGCCTGATTCTACCGGCTGGGAGTTCAGGCACAAGGAAAGCTTCGCGCCATACAAGAAGAAGGGCTTGGAAGTCCCCCACCAGGTCCTAGGATCGCCCAATGCGTTGCCTTGCCGTTGCCCTGCTGCTGGTGCCCTTCCAGGAACCCGACGTGCCCACCACACCTCTCCACTCCAACCACCTGGTCGGGCAGACCAGCCCCTACCTCCTCCAGCACGCTCACAACCCGGTAGACTGGTATCCGTGGGGTCCCGAGGCCCTGAAGCGCGCCAAGGCCGAGAACAAACCGATCTTCCTGTCGATCGGCTACTCCGCCTGCCATTGGTGCCACGTGATGGAGCGCGAGTCCTTCGAGGACGGGAAGGTGGCCGCCTTTCTCAACGAACACTACGTCTCGATCAAGGTCGACCGCGAGGAGCGGCCCGACCTGGACGATCTGTATATGTCGGCGGTGCAGGCGATGACCGGCGGCGGCGGCTGGCCGATGACGGTCTTTTTGACCACCGATCTGAAGCCCTTCTACGGCGGCACCTACTTCCCACCGCTGGCGCGCGGCGACATGCCTGGGTTCATGGATCTGCTCGTGGGCATCGACAACGCCTGGAAGCAGGATCACGCCAGGGTCCAGGAGGTCGCCGCGAGCATGGGGAAGCGCCTCGCGGTCGAGTACCCGGCGGCGCCCGAGTCCGCTCTGCCGGAAGCGGAGGCCCTGGTCGCCGCGGAGCAGCGCTGGCTGCGGGCATTCGTCGCCGATTTCGATCCCGAATGGGGCGGCTTCGGCCAGGCACCCAAGTTCCCGCCGTCGGAGGCGCTGCGCTGGCTGTTGCGGAGCGCACGGCATCTGCCCGAGGCCGAGGCGCAGCAGGCACGCGAAATCGCCCTGACCACGCTGCAGCGCATGGCGCAGGGCGGCATGCACGACCAGATCGGCGGCGGTTTCGCACGCTATTCGGTCAACCGCACCTGGATGGTGCCGCACTTCGAAAAGATGCTCTACGACCAGGGCGGGCTGATCCCGGCCTATCTCGAGGGCTGGCGCGCCAGCGGCGATCCGGCGCTGGCCGCGGTGGTGCGCAGCGCCTGCGACTATCTATTGCGCGAGCGCCGTGATCCGGCCGGCGGCTTCTGGTCGGCCACCGACGCCGACTCCGAGGGCGAAGAAGGCAAGTTCTTCGTCTGGACACCCGCCGAGTTGGAAGAGGTGCTGGGGGCCGAAGACGCGCGCCTCGCCGCGGCCTTCTACGGCGTCAGTGCCCGCGGCAACTTCGAACACGCGACCTCGATCCTGAGTGGCTACGTCGAGCCGTTGAAAGCGGTGGCCGATGCCGGCATCGAAATCGCGGGCGCCAACGCTGAAGAGCGCGAAGCGGCCGCCCGGCAGCGCATCGAGAGCATCCGCTCGCGTCTTTATGAAGCGCGCACCCAACGGATTCCGCCGCTCAACGATGACAAGGTCCTAACCGGATGGAACGGGCTGGCCATCGACGCGCTGGCACAGGCCGGACGCATGCTCGACGAAGCGCGCTACACCGACGCCGCGGTAGTGGCGGCCGAGTTCTTGTTGCGCGAACTGCGACTGCCCGAGGTCCCCGACTCGGAACAGGCCGGCCGCGTGGAGGGGGTTGGCGGCGCCGCCGCCGGTGCGCAGGCGCAGTCACGCTGGTTGCGCGCCTGGCGCAAGGGCAAGGCGCAGCACCGCGCGGTGCTCGAGGACCACGCCTATCTGTGCCGGGGCTTCCTCAGTCTGTTCCAGAGCACCGGCGAGGAACGCTGGCTGAACCATGCCCGGGAACTCGCCGAAATCATGGTGCATCGATTCTGGGACGAGCAGACCGGCATCTTCTGGGACACCGATGGTCACGATGAAAGCCTGCTGGCGCGCCTCAAGTCGCCGTGGGACGGCGCCACTCCGTCGGCCAACGCGGTGGCGCTGGAAACCCTGACCATGCTGCACGCATTCACCCAGGAAGAGCGCTGGCGAACCCTCTTCGAACGAGGACTCGCTGCGGTGCTGCCGATGATCGAGCGCGGTCCACGCGGCTTCCCGGCGACCATGCTGGCGCTGCCGCTGGCGGTGCAGGACCCAGCGGTAGCGGTGGTCATCGGCAACGGCAGCCGCGACTCGCTCGGCGGCTGGCGCGACGCTCTGTACGCGCCCGGCTCGCCGGTCGATCTGATCGTGTTCCGCAGTTCCGCCGCACCCGATAGCGCACTCGAGATGTACGCCAAACGCGACGCGCGCGACGGCCAGGCCACCCTTTACCTGTGCCGCGGCAACACCTGCCTGCTGCCGCAGACCGAGCCGCAGAAACTGCGCGTTCAATAGGGTTGGCTCCTTCCTCCCGGTGCATGCGCGGTGCGACAATCCCGGCCCATGGAACGCACCGCGCCCGACCGGGAAGACGTCGCCCGCATCTACCGCCGACCGCTGCTGGAGCTGGTCTTCGCCGCCGCCGAAGTGCACCGGCGCCACCACGATCCGCGTGCTATGCAGTGCTCGACGCTGCTGTCGATCAAGACCGGCGCCTGCGCCGAGGATTGCGGCTACTGCTCGCAATCGGGGCACCACGCCACCGACCTCGAAAGCGAAAAGCTGATGCCGGTCGACGAGGTGGTACGCGCGGCCCGCGTTGCTCGCGAGCAGGGTGCCGACCGCTTCTGCATGGGCGCTGCCTGGCGCGGACCGCGCGACGGCCGCTCCTTCGACCAAGTGTTGGCGATGGTGCGCGAGGTCAAGGACCTCGGCCTCGAGACCTGCGCCACGCTGGGCATGCTCGAGCCGCACCAGGCGCAGGCGCTGCGCCATTCGGGTCTTGATTTCTACAACCACAATCTCGATACCTCGCCCGAGTACTACCCGCAAGTAGTCAGCACCCGCAGCTTTCAGGACCGCCTGCAAACCCTCGCCAGCGTGCGCGAGGCCGGCATGAAGGTGTGCTGCGGCGGTATTCTCGGCATGGGCGAGTCCGAAGAAGACCGCATTGGTCTGCTGCACGAACTCGCGCGCCAGGATCCGCAACCCGAATCGGTGCCGATCAACTGCCTGGTACCGGTGGCCGGTACGCCGTTGGCCGACGCGCCCCCGCTGGCGTGGGACCAGCTGCTGCGCGCGGTCGCCAGCGCACGCATCCTGATTCCGCAGACGCAATTGCGCCTCTCCGCCGGACGCACCTCGATGAGCGAGGAACTGCAGGCGCTGTGCTTCCTCGCCGGCGCCAACTCGGTGTTCCTCGGCGACCGCCTGCTGACCACGCCCAACCCCGAGCACAGCGACGACCTCGCCCTCTTCCACAAGCTCGGCTTGCAGGTCGGCCATGCCGTCGAAGTCTGATCCCGCCATCGAGGTAGGCACGCACCACCCTGGCCTGGGGGAGCGCCTGCATGAGCTGGAACAGGAAGGACTGCGGCGGCGGCTGGAGCTGCCGGCCGGTCTGGATTTCACCAGCAACGACTACCTCGGCCTGTCGCGGCACCCCGAGGTCGTCGCCGCAGCCTGCGCGGCAGCCCAGCGCTGGGGCGCGGGAGCCCCGGCGGCGCGCCTGCTGCGCGGACACTTGCCGCCTCACGCCGCGGCCGAAGAAGCCGCCGCGCGCTGGCAGGGCTGCGCCGCGGCGCTGCTCTTCCCCAGCGGCTACCAGGCCAATCTGGCTTTGCTCACCGCGCTCGCCGAGACCGGCGACTCGGTCTATTCCGACGCCTGGAACCACGCCAGCCTGATCGACGGCTGCCGCCTGGCGCGCGCCGATATTCATGTCTACGCGCACAACGATCTGAATGACCTCGAAGCCCGGCTGCGTCAGGCCCCCCCCCACGGGCGCCGCTGGATCGTCGCCGAGCGGGTCTACTCGATGGAGGGCGATCGCGCGCCGCTCGGCGAGCTGCTGCAATTGTGCCGCCGCTACGACGCCCGGCTGTTGCTCGACGAAGCGCATGCGGCCGGACTCGATCCGGTCCTGCCGCCTGATCCGCACCTATACGCGCGAGTGATCACCGGCGGCAAGGCGCTCGGCCTGGGCGGCGCCTTCGTCGTCGGCAGCACTGCGTTGATCGAGTGGCTGCTCAACCGCGGCCGCGCCTTCATCTTCACCACCGCCACGCCCCCCCCCTTGGCGGCGGCGCTGCGCTGCGCCATCGAGGTGGTGCAGCGCGAACCGCATCTGGCCGAACGCGCGCACGCCGCCGCCGCGGCCCTGCGCGCCCGGCTGCGCAGCAGCGGCATGGACGTCCGCGGCGAGAGTCCGATCGTGCCGGTGGTGCTGGGGGCGAGTCAGGCGACGATGGAACTGGCGGCGCGCACGCGCGTGCACGGTTATGACCTGCGCGGAGTGCGGCCGCCGACGGTGCCCGCCGGCAGCAGCCGCCTGCGCATCGTCTGCCACGCCGACCACCACAGCGCGCAGATCGAGGCGCTGGCCGCATGCCTGCTGCAGGAGTGGCGCGCCCTCGACTCGCCGCGCCCCGCGTCGGCCACGCGGGCGGCGCCGGCTGAGCCCTACGGCGCAATTGCCACCCCGGCGTCGGCGGTGGTGGTCGCGGGCACCGATACCGAGGTCGGCAAGACCGTGGTCTCGGCGCTGATCGTGCTGCACCGCCAAAGCCAGGGCCGGCGCGTGCGCTATTGGAAGCCGGTGCAGACCGGCGGCGACTGCGACACCACCGAGGTCCGCGCGCTGACCGGCCTCGACCGCGAGCACGCGCGCGACCCGCTGCTGGCGCTGCCGCTGGCGGCCTCGGTCGACCAGGCCGCCGCGGCGCTCGGCGTCGAGGTCGACACTCCGCTGCTGGTGCACGCGCTGGGCCACGCTCTGCAGCAGCACGCGCAGGACAACTGGGTGCTGGAATGCGCCGGAGGCCTGCGCGTGCCCTTTCACCGCCAGGTCGAACAGCTCGACCTGCTACAGCAGCTGAATCTGCCGGTGGTGCTGGTTTCTCGCAGCGGACTCGGTACGCTCAACCATACGCTGCTGTCGGCCGAAGCCCTGGCCCGCCGCGCGCTGCCCCTGCTTGGCATCGTGCTGGTCGGACCGCCGCATCCGGCCAACGCCGCCAGCCTGCGTGCGCGCCTGCCCGGCGTTCCGCTCCTTTCACTTCCACCACTGGAAACCCTCGACCGCGAATCCCTGCAACGATGGCTGTGCAAGCACCCACTGGATCCGATCCTGCCCTGAGCGCTTCCCCGTGGTGGCAACAAGACGCCCAAGTCTGCTGGCACCCCTACACCCAGCACGGCCTCGACCCGCAGCCACTGGCTGTGGTCGGTGCGCGCGGCGCCTGGTTGGAACTGGCCGACGGCCAGCGCATGCTCGACGCAATCTCGTCGTGGTGGGCGTGCCTGCACGGGCACGGCAACCACCGCCTGGTGGCCGCGGCGGCGGCGCAGGCCGCGCGTCTCGATCACGTGCTGTTCGCCGGCTGTACCCACGAGCCCGCGGTCAACCTGGCCACCGATCTGGTCCGGGTCGCCGCGCCGATGGCCGGCGGTGGGCACTCCTTGCAGCGCGTGTTCTATTCCGACAACGGCTCCACCGCGGTCGAAGTCGCGCTGAAAGCTGCCTACCAGTACTGGGTGCGTCAGGGCGAGCCGCAGCGCACCCGCTTCATCGCCTTGGACGGCGGCTACCACGGCGACACCTTCGGCGCGATGGCGGTCGGCGAACCGCATCCCTTCTTCCACGAATTCGCTCCCTTCCTCTTCGAAGTGGTGCGCGTGCCGCCGTCGGCGGAAGCCTTGCAACAGGCGCTGCAAGCAAACGCCGGCCAGGTCGCCGCGCTGATCGTCGAACCCTTGGTGCAGGGTGCCGCCGGCATGGTGATGCATCCGGCGTCTTTCCTCCAGGACGCGCGGCGCCTGTGCGATGAGCACGGCGCGCTGTTGATCGCCGACGAGGTGCTGACCGGTTTCGGCCGCACCGGCAGCGTCTTCGCTTGTGAAAAGGCCGGCATCTGCCCGGACCTGATGGCGCTGGCCAAGGGGCTGACCGGCGGCATGCTGCCGCTGGCGGTGACCATGGCCAGCGAAGAGATCTATCAGGCCTTCCACTCCCCGCAACGCGAGCGCGCCTTCTTTCACGGCCACACCTTCACCGCCAATCCGATCGGTTGCGCCATCGGTCACGCCTCGCTGGCGCTGCTGCACGAACAGCAGACTCCCGCGCGCCTCGACCGCATCGGCGCCTGGATCGAAGCGCGGCTACGCGCGCGACTCGGTGAAGCAAGCGGGGTGCGCCGCTGCGGTGGCATCGTCGCGGTCGAGCCCAGCGAGGACTCGGCCTATCTCGCAGCGGGCGGCGAAGAGCTGCGCCAGGCCTGCCGCGGGCTGAAACGCGTATTGCTGCGCCCGCTCGGCAACGTCCTCTACGCGATGCCACCGGCGTGTCTTGAAGAGAGCGAGGCGCTGCTGGTCGCCGATGCGATGGTTGAAGTGCTGACGCAGACCGCAACGCCTTGACAGCCCGTGGACAAAGTCATTCCACGGACTGTTGAGGCCGCGCCATTGAGCTAGAATCCGCGCCGATGCACGCCTACACCACTGCCCTCGAGCAAGGCCCGGCTCAACAGCGTCTGCCTGCGCTACTGACTCTGATCGTAGGCCACCCGCGGTGGCACGCGCGTTTCGTCAACACCCTGGCGCGCATGGAATACGTCGGCGTGCGCAAGATGCTGAAGGCCCGACACTGCGAAGCGCTCGACCTCGACGGCATGCACCACCTGCTCGAAGAGGCCTCCCACGCCTTGCGTCTGAAGCGTGCCGCGGTGGCCCTCGCCAAGGCCGCGGGGGGCGTTGAAGGGGTGCGCACCTTCGCTGCCGAACACACCTTGGCCGGGGCTGCAGGCGAAGACTATCTGCAGCACATCGATCGCGCTTGTGCCGAATGGACCGGCGAGGCGGTGGGCAGCGAGAGTGAACGCGCCTGCGGCCAGTGGCTGGATGCCAGCGAGGCGGCGCTCGATCTTCCCCTGGCCACGCGTTGAAGGATTCCGCTTCCGCCGCAGTGATCGTGGTCGGAGCGGGAGCCGCCGGTCTGCTGGCGGCGTTGTACGCCGCGCGCGGGGGTGCGCGCACCGTGTTGCTGGAGGGAAGCTCCAAGGCCGGCGCCAAGATCCTGATCAGCGGCGGAGGCCGCTGCAACGTGCTGCCAGGAATCTACGATCCGGCCGCCTTCTTCACCTGCGGATCACGCAACGTGCTCAAACGCCTGTTCCGCACCTGGCCGCTGGAACAGGTGCGCGCCTTCTTCGAAGACGATCTGCAATTGCCGCTGCAGTTGGAAGAGGACAGCGGCAAACTCTTCCCGGTGGCCCAGCGCGCGCTAGTGGTGCGCGACGCCTTGATGCAGGCGGTGCTCGACGCCGGGGCCGAGGTGCGCCTGAACTGGCGGGTGCAGGAAATCAAAGTGCTCGAAAATGCGGATACCCGCTTTCGCTTGACCGCCGAAGATGGACAAAGGCTGCACGCTCGCCGCGTGGTCATGGCCACCGGCGGACAGTCGGTGCCGCAGACCGGCAGCGATGGACACGGTTACGCGCTGATGCGCGCCTGCGGCCACAGTGTGCTACCGATCTACCCGGCCTTGGTACCGCTGACCACCGCCGATCGCGACTGGCCGCGACTGGCCGGAGTGTCCTGCCGCGTGGCCTGGCGCGCACTGGTTGCAGGCAAGGAGGTCGATCGCGGGCGCGGACCCTTGCTGTTCACCCATCAGGGTTGGTCGGGTCCGGCGGCGCTCGACGCCAGCCACTGGTTCGAACGCGAGGGCGCGGTCCTCGTCGTGGCGTGGGATGCGTGCACGCGTGAGGAGTGGAGTGAACGCATCCGCACGAGTTCACGCCGTGAGATCGGCCCCTGCCTGGCCGATCATCTGCCGCGGCGCCTGGCCGAAGAACTCCTGCGGCGCGCCGATGTGCCGGTCGATCAGGTGCTGGCTCAGCTGCCCCGCGGTGCGCGCGAGCGCTTGCTCGATCAGCTCAGTGCCTGTCGCCTTGAGGTCAACGGCAGCCGCGGTTTCCGCGTGGCCGAGGTCACCGGGGGTGGCATCCCGTTGAGCGAGGTGAATCCGTCGACACTGGAGAGCCGCGTGCAGCCGGGTTTGTTTTTGTGCGGCGAGATCCTCGACGTGATCGGCCGCATCGGCGGGCACAACTTCTTGTGGGCATGGATCACGGGCAGGCTGGCCGGTGCCAGCGCTGCCCGTGGATGATGTTCGCTTGTGGCTCGAGCGCGGCGTGCACCCGAGCAGTCGCGATGTACCGGCTTAGAACTCTTCTTCGTTGAGCGCCGGCTGCAGCAGCAGGCCGAAGGTGTCCATGATCTCGATCACCTGGCCGAAACCGGCGACCAGGGAGGAGGCGGTGGCACCGAAGGGTGAGCGCATTTCGTAGTAGAGGCCACGCTGGTCGACCACGCCGACGCTGGCCATCGGCTGCATCAGGTTGCGCAGCACCGCGTCTTCGGGCAGGTCGTGGAAGTCGAAGGGGAAATCGCTCACTTCGGTCATGCCGATCAAGTCGTTGCCACGATCGCGCAGCGTGGCCAGACCATTGACCAGCACGTCGCGGTGGGTGAAGTCGACCATCGCCACCGGCTGGCCGTTGAACTGGGCCATCCATTCGGCAGCAGGCAGGAACTCGAGCTGAGTGCGCAGCTGTTCGCTGGCCGCTGGCGCCACCGATTCGAAGATGCGCAGGCGGCTGCCATCGACCACCAGTTTTACTGGCGGCGTTCCGGGGGTGAAGACCATGCCCTCGGCCAGGGTTTCGCGAATGCCTTCGGGAAGGCGGTCGAGCACCGCGTTCATCTTGTCGGCATCGCGCACCTGCAGCCAGACGTCGCCTGGTGCAGCCTGCTCGAAGTCGTCCATGCGGGTGCAGCTGCCCATCACTGGGCCGACCTGGTTGAGTATGTCCATCGCTATGGCGATGCCATCCTGGGCGCCTTCGGGCAAGTCATCGATGCTCTGGCCCTCGGCGGCGGCGATGGTTTCGATCACTTCCATCAACATCTCGGCACCGGCTTGGAAATCCATCGCCAGCAGGTTGGTGCGCGCAGCGTCGTGCGGCATGAACTTGAGCAGTTCGGTCAGCTGGGTTACGGCGAGCATGTCGCTTGGGAACAGGCGACTGCCGAAACCAGGGCCATAGACCAGGAAGCGGTCTTCGAACATCGGCGGCGTGACCGTCATCGTCCAGCCCACGCCCTGGATCTTGTCGAGGCCGAAGGTGTTCATGATGTCTTCGACTTCGGGCGGCATTTCTTCGCCGGCGACCTCTTCGATGAAGGCGCGGTCAATGTTCTCGACCAGCAGCCAGGCGGAGAACAAGTCGTCGCTGCTGCCCATGCTCTGGTGCATGGCCTTCCAGCCGGCCAGGCCGGTCATGGTCGGGCCGCCCTTGTTGACGTTGGCCACCAGCTGTTGCAGATAGGACACGTCGCGGTCGCGGTCTTCCGGGTTGGGGCGCTCCATCTCGTCGGCGTCGATCACGCCAAGCACCACGGTGCCGTTCTGCCACCAGGCGCCGACCGGCATCTCGTTGAGCAGTTCGCCCAGATTCAAGCCGGCGGCAATCTTGGGATCGAGGTCGGCGGCGAAGACCAGCGGGCCGCCGCCTTCGAGGATGGTGGTCTGGCTGACGGCGAAATGGAAGCGGCTGGATTTCAGCAGCGCCGGCAGGTCGACGCCGAGTTGCATCGAGGCTTCGTCGAGCATGGCCTGGGCTTGCTGGTGCAGCGGGGCCAGCGCGTCGGCGAGGTCGGGCTGGGCGAAGAGCTGGCCGACCGCGGTCTGGGCGCCCAGACGGTCATAGGGCTCGAATGAAAGCTGGATGCAGCCGATTGTGTCGGCCGGCAGGTATTCGACCGCTGTGGGCCGGTCCTGCGGGAGGGCCAGCAGTAGGGGAACAAGGAGGGACAACATGGCGCGAAATGTACGCTTCGCTCCCAACTCCAATAGCTTTTTCTGCCCTCCTGAGGGGTCAGAATTTGCGCAGCGGCGCCACTTCGTTAACTGACCGTGGACAAAGTCATTCCGCCCCACGGCAGCGTCTTTTTCCCCTGGACAGCGTCAGCAGAACCCGCCCCTATCTAAAGATAGGGGCGGATCCAGCTTCCTTGCCAGGGTACAAAGCCACTTGCCATGGAACGAAAGCACTTTATCCACGGTCAGTTAGCAGGCAAGCGAAGAGCGGAAGGAAACGGTTCATCGCTCAAAATTCAGATTTATTCAGTGCTTCTCCATCCGCGTTGAAGGAGCTCGAACGGTCGACGATGGATTCAGAAAAGCCTGCGCCCAGGGGTGACCTGGCCTCCGCGTGCAACCCGTGCTCATCCATAAAGACCACTATCCACTTGGGTCCCCACAGGAGAAAAAGTTCGTCAACCATCGATTCAGCTGGGGTCTCGGCGGTGGGCAGTCCGAGCAGTTCGTTACCAACCTCTAGAGCGACATGGAAGGACTCTGCGCTGCGGTATTCAAAATGAACCAGGGAATTCTCACCGACCAGGGGCTTCGCCCAATCGAGGGCGCGGCGAAAGCCCGGGTCCTCCAATAGGGGGCTTTCTCCAGGATCGGAAGGCAGGGCACCCACGTGAACCCATCCATGTTCATCGGGCTCGGCCCAGTTTTCGGGTACCTGGGCATTCAGGAACAGCCGCGCCAGGCTGGGCACAACCAGACCAAGATTCTGCAAGCCAGCAGCGAAAGCGTTGGAGTCCGAGAGTTGAACGCTGTAGCGCCCGAATTCCCCCTCTCGCTGCTGGTCGAGGGTCTGCATGAACTTCCATTGATCGCCAAGGCTATGGGTCAATTCAGTGAATCCGGAAAAGGGGTCCTCCGCTGGTTGAATCCAGCCCTCGGGGGAGGGCTCATCCTCGGTCATGGCACCGGAAACGATTCCAGAAATGGCTTCAAACAAAACGGAAATGTCCAGCACTTGCGTCATGACACGATGAACCCCTACGCTTGTTCCATGGAGTTCCTTCACCATTTGGTCCAAGGTGAGTCCGGGGACAAGGAGCGGCTGGCCAACGCCGTTGCCCAGGATGTGGTGGCTCTCTCGAATTCCGGGAGGATCCGCGGTTAGCTGAATCACCCAGGACTCGATTTTGTGGATCGACAGGAGCGAATCGGAGAACTCGCTCAGTTCTTTCAAGCTGGCAGGATCCGAAACCAGATAGAGTTCTTCTGAGGCATTCTCCAAATCTTCAAAAAACTCGGACAGCCTCCAACGGGGAAGGTTCTCCCCTGGCAGAAAAAAATTCAGGAACGGAGCACCTTCCAGGGACCCTACCTGACTGTTAGAATCCAAACTGCTCAGGAACTCCCCGGAAGAACCCTTTGCGTACCAGGCAATCAGGGTGCGCAAGGACTTCGAGTGGCGCTGCTTAGCATCGCTCAACGAAGACTCCGTGTACATCGTGAAGTCCGGGATCTCAAACTCGGCAATGAGGCCTGAGCCGGCCTCCGTGGACGAACAGGTCGGAACCTCGTTCAGGATCAAACGATAATCCCAGGCGCTTGGGCCCCCAGCGAAGGGCTCAATCGCCACGAAAACTGAATAGTGCGCCCGCTCCGAATTCACCTGCCGTAGGGCGAAGGTGAATCGTGCTTGGGTCAGGGCGTCGAGGGGATCCACCTCCGGGCGCGGCCACCAGGACAGGAAGGCATCGCTTATTTCTTGCAAGCCGGCAGGCGGGGCATCCCAATAAGGCTGCAAGCCACGGCCGATCGCCAATTGGCCCCATTGATCGCGTAGGCTGCTGAAGTCGAATTCCAAGACCAGCAGCGAATCCGCCGGGATCAGGTCACGCGGCGCGGCGTCGATGTTGGCTTCGCCGCTGCAGGCGGAGTTTACCAAGACACAGATGCCCAGGGTCGCCCATTGAACTCGACTCGGGAAATTCCTCATGAATCAAAAATCGGCAGGGTCGGAGTCATCGCCGTCCGCGTTGATGCTCTCGGCTGTTTGTTCGATGAACTTACCGGAAGATCTCATGCCCAGAGGGGAAATAGACTCCACGCAAATCCCTTTTTCGCAGGCAAAAATGACCGTGCTCTGCCATCCCCAGAGGTCAGCTACGGCGGCCCAATCTGCTTGGGTGTCACGCGGAGCGGACAGATCCCCGAGACCGGGAATCGTGATCGAGGCCCGCTTCATCGCATCCGGCCACATGCTGGCAAAGGTTGCGCTGCTGCGAAAGGTGAAATCGATCAGCTGGTGGTCCCCGACAGCCTCCCTGGCCCAGGCCACGGCGTTTTGGAAATCGACCGAATCGCCCACAGTCGCTTCCCCTTCCTGGGCCAACCGTGAATCCGGCCCTTCTCCACCGGCCAGCCACAATCCCAAGCTGTCGATCGAATTCCAACCGAGCATCCTCGTGAGGAAGGCGGTGACCTGTGGCGGCATCTGTTCCAAGGCGCGGCGCAGGGCGGCCTTGTCGCGCACCTTCAGGTCGACGTCCCCGATTTCCCAATTGCGGGTGTTTTCCAGGGTCTCCAGGAAGAGGAAATGCGGTTCGAGTTCATCCAGACCAGCCAGGGTTGGAGGTGCGAACACACCGAAAGGCCCGAGCCAGTCTTGCAGATGTGGTGCCCATGCTTGGCCCAGCGCGCGAAAGTCTCGCGATTGGGAGGACAGAAAGTGGTAGTCCCCGGATCTGGCGGCCATTTCAATGACCAGGTCGTCCAGGTTGGCTCCTGGGTCATTCAAAAAGGGCATGCCGACATCCTTGCCAAGCCAGAAATAGCTCTCGCGTAGCCCGGGGGGTTCCAAACTGAAACCAAGGACGATGCCTTCGGTTCGATTCAGGCCCACACCCAGGTGGGCGGCGGCCAGCACCGGATCCAGGATCTCGGTGGTCAGGCTTCCGTCCGGACCTGCGATCCTTCGCATCATTTCCATGGCGAAGGGAGCAAAGTCCAGGTCCCGATAACATTCCCCGGGGAAATAGAACATCCAATCGGATTCCTTGATGATGTCCGACGATTCCTGATAGCTGGCAAGAGAGCCCCAGAAGGAGCCGGGGGTGCCTTTTTTATGCCTTTTCAGAACCAGATCTAGGTTGATCGCCGCGCGTCCAGCATCGATGTTCGGAGGAATCTCCGAGCCGAAGGCCCAAACTGCGAACATACCTGCTCCGACCTCGGAGATCGCTGCGCCGGGAATGCTGCCAAAAAACTGGCGGTAATCGGATACCTCCCAGCTTCCGCCATTGGGTTCCACGGCGAGGCAGATCGATGGCAGGTTGCCCGGGCCCTCTAACAAGCTCAACGAGAGGGTGAACCGCGCCTGGGTCAGGCCGTCCTTCCAGTCGACCAACGGCAACGGCCACATCCTGTGAGCCTTAGTTTTCAAGGTGCTCAAAAGGAGAGCGGCGGCATTCTGGATCGGCTGAATGCCGCGGCCCATGGCCAGTTGATCCCACTGCTCGCGCAGGCTGGCGAAATCGAATTCAAAGACCACCAGCGAATCGGCCGGGATCAGGTCACGCGGCGCGGCGTTGATGTTGGCTTCGCCGCTACAGGCGGTGAGCAGGAGGAGTGCCCACCGCCCGCGGACCCGGCGTACTAAAGAAGGGCGTGAAATATTGGCCATGTAGGAGGCAGGATTAAAACTCGTCTTCGTCGAACTCGGCCTCGCCCATGGGCATCATCGCGGGGATTTGCAACAAGCCGACTACCATGCCGGGGAGCGCGCCGAGGGGGGTGAGAGTGTCCATCTGGTAGCCGTCGCTGCGCAGATAGGCCGCGCCCCAACCCGAGCCGATGACTTTGGCCAGATAGTCGTCGTCCTGCAATTGCAGCAGGTCAAGATCGAGT
>JAJFFB010000140.1 GCA_021776925.1 Planctomycetota bacterium
TGGAAGACCGCGTTGCCGCCGACCACCGGGAGTTCGAGCTTGGTGGCGTCGAGGTCGACCGAGAGTTTGGTGCCGGGTTTCGGCCACAGGGTGAAGTCGCGGTCGCTGGAGAAGACCATCAGGCCGATTTGCTGACCGGCGGGGATGATCTGATCATCGGGTTGAAGGTCGAAGGCGAAGTCGACGAACTTGCCCTTCTTCAGCGGCGTTCCCTCGGTCATTGAGGCGTGGTTCTGCGGGTCTGCCCAACCACGAGTGATGATGTTGTCGTTGATGCTGCCGCCTTTCTGCCACGGCAGCGAGACCAGCCACACCGAGAGGTTTGCGGCGGAGGCGTCGGCCGCCACCCGGATCGTCATGCGCGCGGTGCCGGAAAGGTGGAGCGGTTGGGTCAGTTCGTCTGAGACGTAGAGCAGGCGGTGTTTCGACTTGTCGGCCTGGGCGAGCTTGGAACCGGATTCCGCGACGTTGTCGACCAGAGTTTCGACACCGCGTTGTGCGGTGGGCAGGGTCCGCAATCGACCTTGGCCCAATCCACCTTGGGCCAATCCACCAGGGTCTGGATGGAGCGTGACCATCGCCGCATCGGGGTGCGGGTAGTCGGCGTAGGCGGTCGGATTCGAGCGGCGGTCGCCCTCGCGCACGATCCAGGAACGTGGCAATTCCTCGACGTCGTTTTTGACGTCGTAGAGGTAGCGGCTGAACCAGCGGTTCATCATGTCCTGCGTGGGCGGCCCGCCGTGCCCGCCTTGGTGGAAGTAGGCCATCACCGGCACGCCGCGTTCCTTCAGCGCCTGGTAGACCGAGACGCTGTGATTGGGCATCACGTTCCAGTCGTTGAAACCGTGCGAGATCAGCACCGCGGCGTGCACCTTGTCGAGCCGCGCGCGGTAGTTGCGTCCGTGCCAGAAATCGTTGTAGTCCCCGGTGGCGCGGTCCTGGTTGTCGGCCATGAGCTCGTCGCGCACGGTGCGGTTGCAGTTCTTGCGCGTTTTCGTGGCGCCACTGTTGATGAAGTCGTAAAGGACGTCGATGTCCTCGCCCATGTAGCCACCCGGGTGCCGCACCAGACCGTAGGAGCGGTAGTAGTGGTAGTAGGAAGTGTTCGGCGCGTCGGGGATGATCGCCTCGAGCCCCTCGACCCCGGTGGTCGCCGCCGCCAGCGGCAAGGTTCCGTTATAGGAAGTGCCGGTCATGCCGACCTTGCCGGTGGCCCAATAGGCTTCGACCTCTTCCTTGCCGTTGGGTTTGGTGAAGCCGCGCGCGCGCCCGTTGAGCCAGTCGATCACCGCTTTCGGCGCGAGCTCCTCGTTGGCGCCGCCCACCGTCGGGCAACCCTGCGACAGCCCGGTGCCCGGCGACTCGGAGTGCACCACGGCAAAACCGCGCGGCACCCAGGTGCCGATGAGGGAGCGCGAGATCATCCGTGGCTGGCCCTGGTGGCGAATGCTGGGGGCATCCTTGCGCTTCGGCGGTTTCTTGCCGAGCTCGTGTTTGGGATCCCAGAAGAAACCCCGGCCGCTGGCCACGCCTGAGAAGTATGGGCTGGTCTCGTAGATCACCGCGACCTGCAGCCCTTCGCTGTCGGTCTGCGCCTGCCGGGTGACGTCGACGTGCACGCGGTCGCGCTTGCCGTCGCCATCGGAATCGAACTCGGTTTCGACCCACAGCTCCTGTTGGATCCATTCCGAGGCATCTTGGAAATCCTCGACGACCTGCGCCATGCCGTCTTCAAACACGGGAACCGCGGTCTTGGCGGCCTGCGCGGGCAGCGGGGCCGAAAGAGCAGCCAAGGCAAAAAGCGTGAGCATCGATGGGGGACAAAGGGAAGCGATTCGTGTCATGGATTCAACGGTCGGGACAGGACTGGGAAAGAGGTGCAGGATTCTACGCGGCGCACGGCCCTCCGATAGGGTAGTCCTTGCCGGGCGTGTGTGCAGTAGGCAGGTCAGCAGGGGAGTTGCCAGCGATAGAGCAACGGCTCGTCCAGGTCCGAGCCATCCTCCACGGTCCCAAGCGGTTGGAATCCCAATATTTCCAACAAGCGCCTGGACGGCGTGTTGTGGGACGCCACGACGCCGTCGAGGTCGGATGCGTTGCGTTCGCCGATGTTGCGCAATCACTCCGGCGTGTTGAGCAGCGTCACGAAGAAGGGCGCATCGTCAAGAGTGATGGGATCAATGATCGTGCGCTCGGTGCGAAGGATGGTCATGGCAGGGGCTGCATCAGGAATTCGAAGCCTAATGCGGCTCATCCCCAGTGAGATTCATTCGGAATCCCATCACCGGAAGATCTTCCTGCATGAAATCCAGATCCTCCGAGCGCTCGAAACCCATTCTTTCGTACATGCTCCAGGCGACTTTCATCGCCTCGGTGGTATGGATGATGAGCTGTTCGCTCCCGGATTCCCTGGCCCGCCTGATGCAATCCTCGGTCAGCGCCTTGCCGACCCCGCCACCCCGGATTTCGGGTCGAACCGCCAGCAGGCGGAAGCCGGACGCATTCTTCTCGGTCGTCGCGTTTCCTCCCGAACCATATTCGGCCATGTCGGAGAAATAGACCACCCCCCCCAGCAGTTCATCGCGATCGGAAAGCGCCACTACCACTTGGGTGTGCGGCCGAGAGCAAAGCTGGCCGATGTTCCTGAGCATCTCGTAATAGTCCGGCTGCTCGGAGGGGCCCGGAAATCCATCGAGCTTGCTGTAGACCTCCACCATGATCCTGCCCAGAGTTGCAGACTCCTGGGGCTGCAATTCACGAATTTTCATGGGGCCCCAAGGTCTCATTATTGAAGACCTCATGGTCCTTCAGACGCTTCTCCAACTCGCCGATCTTGGAGAGGGCGGATAGGGAATAAACGAGGGCAATCGCCCCAAGTGACATTCCAATGAATTCAAAGGTTTCCATGGTGTTGTCCTTTTGTACTCCACTCCTGTAGGAATAGCTACCAAGCTCAGTCCGTTCTTGGAGGTATGCTCGCGCCGGAGCCACCAGGAGGCCGACCCATTTCATCATGACGAAAACCGATCGCGAACTTGGCCTGTTCAGGCAGATCACGCGCCGCGACTTCATTCATGGTGCAGGGCTCACCGCGCTGGGGCTGATGCTTCCCTCCGGTTGCGGACGCGATTCGAGTCGCAGACCTGGAACCGAATCCGGCGCCGGAGCCGGCGGGGGTGTGGGCTACCCTCCAACGCGGACGGGCATGCGTGGGTCACATCCCGGGTCGTTCGAAACCGCCCACGCACTGGCCCGTCAAGGGATGCGCTTCGACGATCCCATCGACCTGGCCGAAAACTATGACGCGGTCATCGTCGGCGCCGGCATCAGCGGCCTGACCGCCGCCTATGAGTATCGGAAGGAATTCGGACCGAAGTCACGTGTCCTCATCCTGGACAACCATGATGATTTCGGCGGGCACGCGAAAAGGAACGAGTTCCATCACAGCGGAGACTTGCGTCTGTCCTGGGGTGGAACGATGAATCTCGAGTACCTGTCCTTCAGCGATACCGTGCTGGAGTTTCTGGCCGAATTGGGCATTGATGTCGACGCGCTGAGCAAGGAACTCGATTTTCATTATGGCGATGACAAGCCCGCGATCTGGTTTGACGCCGAGACCTACGGTGGCGATGTTCTGGTCTCGGGTTTCTCGATGTACAGCCGCAACCTCGATGTGCTCGAAAAGATCGACCTCTTCCCGGTCAGCGAGTCTGCGCGGGCGGCGTTGAAAAAGTTCTACGCATCTGACGCCGATCTCCTCCAAGGAATGGGTGGGCCAGAGATCGAACACCTCCTACACCGGACGAGCTACACGGAGTTCTTGTCCCGAAACGCTGGTCTTCCCGATGAAGCAGTGGAACTGTTCATGAAGGCGACCGACGGGTATTGGGGCGTTCAACCCCACAGCCTTTCCTCTACCGAAGCGATGAACGCCTGGTTGCCCGGCTCCCATTTGCTCGGAGATGCCGCCCGGCGTGTGGCTGGCAACATCGAATCCGAAGCCGTAGCCATGTTTCCCGACGGCAACGCCTCGATTGCACGCCTGCTGGTTCGTTCACTCATCCCGTCGATTGCGCCCAACGCCGAGGCGAGCAACATCGCGACCGCGAGTTTCGATTATTCCCAGCTCGATCGGGCTTTGGCCCGCGTCCGAGTGCGACTCGAATCGACCGTGGTGCACGTCAAAAATGAAAACGGGCATGTCGCGGTCACCTACGTCAAGAGTGGCGAGAACTTGAGGGTCCAAGCCAAACACTGCGTGCTGGCCTGTTCTCACTCGATCATCCCACACCTGTGCCCTGAAGTACCGGAAGAACAGAAAGCGGCCCAGCGGAACCAAGTGAAACACCCTATGCTCGTCACCAATGTCCTGTTGCGCAACGGGAAGGGATTTGACCAGCTGGGTGTTTCTGGCGCCTACTGTCCGGGTCGAATGCACGCCAAGGTGTTGCTCATCCAAGGGGTCGACACCGCCGGATACCAGCAGGGGTCGGACCCCGAGAATCCTGTACCGGTGATGTTCTGGGGCATGGTCGCTCCGCCACGGCGCGACGTGCCCATTCACGAGCAACTGCGCGAGGCGCGCCAGGTCATGTTGGAGATGTCCTTCGAGGATTTTGAGCGCGAGGTGCGTACCGTCCTCGATGGAATGCTCGGACCGACCGGCTTCGACGCTGCGGAGGACATCCTCGCGATCACCGTCAACCGCTGGCCGCACGGGTATTCCTATGGCTACCTCGACCTTTGGGACTCGCCGTGGGAAACGGGCCAGGCTCCGCATGAGATCGCGCGCCGGTCCGTGGGCAACATCGCGATTGCCAACTCGGATGCTGCCGCCTCCGCATCCACTCAAGCAGCCATCGAGGAAGCGATCCGGGCGGTAGGTGAATTGACTTAGGGTTCCTGGTATCGATGAAATTGACGGATGGCTGCGCGTTAGGATAGCGCCATGGCTGAACGACAAGAAATCGACGACGAGCTGTTTGACCTCTATGACGAGTTCTGCCACAGCGCGATGTCACGTCGGGACTTCCTCGATCGTGCCGCCGCGATCGGCGCGATTGCAGGCGTCGCCGGGCTGGCCGGATGCCAGGCCAAGTCGCTGCTTCCCGACTACTCGAAGACCGTCACGGTTTCCTTCACCGACGAGCGCATCAAGGCGACCTACGTCACCTATGACTCACCCGGCGGCAACGGCGGCCAGATGCGCGGCTACCTCGTCATGCCCGCCGAGGGCACAGGGCCCTTCGGTTCGGTGCTCGTCGTGCACGAAAACCGCGGACTCAATCCCTACGTCAAGGACGTGGCCCGGCGCGCCGCGGTCGAGGGTTTCCTCGCTCTTGCCCCGGACGCGCTGTTCCCTTTGGGTGGCTACCCAGGAAATGACGAGGACGGCAAGGTGCTGCAGCGACAACTGGACCGCGAAAAGATCCACACCGACATGATCAACAGCGCCAGGTACCTCGCTGAACACGAAGCCTCAAATGGTCGCCTCGGTGTCACCGGCTTCTGTTTCGGTGGGGGAGTCTCCAATTCCCTAGCGGTCGAATTGGGTGGGGAACTGCGCGCCGCAGCTCCCTTCTACGGGGGCCAGCCCGATCTGGAACGTGTGAACTCCATCAAAGCCGAAGTGATGATCCACTCTGCCGAAAACGACCCCCGCGTCAACGCCGGCCTGCCCGCCTACGAAGAAGCCCTCACCGCCGCCGGCGTAAAACACCAGTCCTTCCTTTACCCGGGCACCCGCCACGGCTTCCACAACAACTCCACCCCGCGCTACAACCACCAAGCCGCCACCCTGGCCTGGGAAAGAACGATCGAACTCTTCCGGCGTCAGCTGAATGAATAGGCGAGTTCATATTTCCGCATTTCCTCAAACCCGAAACCGACATCTCGGATTTCCTCATCGGAAAGAACCCTGGAGTCCAAAAGGTCTCCTTCCTGATCGCCTTCCCAGCAAATCACCAGCCATGGATCTGGATCCGAAAGGGATTTGACAAGATCCGCAAGAGCCCTTCGATCGGACTGTTGGAGAGAGTGGTCTTCAGGTTCGTCATGCTCACTGGCCTCAGCATCTCCAATTGAGATCTTGGACACCCAAAGATCTGGAGCCTGTTCGATCCACTGGATCTCTTTCAACGGATCCGAGGTGAACAGGTAGAGGGCCAAGCACATTGCTATTCGCTTACTAGATCCAACTCATAGTCCATCTGAAGACCGAGCCAGAATTCCGCAGAATTGCCAAAGTAACGAGCAAGGCGAAGCGCCGTATCCGCGGTCACTCGACGGTTCCCATGCACGATTTCATTGATGCGGCGCGGAGGAACACCAAGAGCACGCGCCAGAGCATTCTGGCTCAAATCCAGCGGCACAAGGAACTCCTCAAAGAGAACCTCGCCGGGATGTACGGGATTTAGTTTTGCTTTAGCCATCTTCTTCACCTAATGGTAGTCCACAATCTCAACATCGAAGGAATCGCCAGCCTCCCACCTGAAACAAATCCGGAACTGGTCATTGATGCGGATGCTGTACTGCCCCTTCCGGTTGCCCTTGAGGGCCTCCAGGCGATTTGCAGGAGGAACTCGCAGGTCCTTCAGGTTCACAGCATTCCCGGTGAGCAAAGACCTGGTGGTTTTGATTATCGTTGGATCACTCTTTGGGGTACCAGGAAAATCCCGTACGCAAGGCTGGATTTTCATGGAAGATCGTGTGCCCCGTTGATCACCCATCAAGCACGGTTTTCACTGAATAAATCCTAGCACCACCTCTCTTGAAGAATAATGCCAAGACCCGGAAAACGGCAGTGTGACCACGGCAATCCAAATCTGTAACCCAATCATCCCACTCGGGAGTGAATTGGGACCGATAAGGATGAAGCAAAGTCCATCGCCACCATTGTCCAAAATCCCAACGGATGAATATTCATAGGAGGGGTAGAGGCCTATTAAGGTTGCGTCCGTCAACCCGTCTCTAGTCAAGGGAACATCAATACCTCCGAGGGTCATTGGGCCTGTCCCGGCGGCCCCCACAATTTTGCCATTTTGATGCAGACGGTGAACCTAGGGCATAGGAATAGCCAAAAGCCTTAATAGGGAAACGCCTTAGGGAAGTTAGCAACGGAACGAAAAATTACTTTGACGGACTTGTCGGTTCGGGAGCTTCGAAGTGCCCGAAAACACAGATCCAGAGGGCATCCTGGTGGAATTCCACGACCTCTGAATCGCCTGCCGATGCCTGCTAGCATGATCGCTTGAAGCGAAGAAGCACCATTCTGCTGTTGGGCCTCGGCCTGGGAGTGGCCTCCGCACCTCTTTGGTGGCCGGGTGCCGCGGACCCAATCGAGCCAGGCCAGGGCGGGGGTGAAGGGGGCGCGGATGGGAACGGAGCTGGATCCGACCCTGACCCCAACCCCGATCTGGTTGGGTCTGAGAATGCTGAGGGGACTTCGGCGTTGCAGGAGGGCGCACGCGAACGACTTGGTGTTGAGGGCGACGCGCCCGGCGCGCTTTCATCCTCCTGGTCATTGCTGGTACGTGAAGAAAGTGGTCTCGCGGCGGAGGGGGAGGTCGGCCTGGTGATCGGCAACAGCACCCCCCCCCAAGTGCTGTCGGGCACCCTGGACAAGGGGCGTTGGATTCCCGAGGAGCTGCAAGAACAAACCCTCGAAACCCCGAGCCAAGCCTGGCTGTGGCTGCACCCGCAAGGGCATCTGCCGCAATTGCGTTTCATCGCTTTGAACGATGGGGAGCATCTCGTGCAACTTTACGACGAGGGAATCCTCAATGGTCAGGTGATCTTGCGCGGCCGCGACGGTGTGGTGAAAGCCCCGAAACTCCAAGACCAGGTCCGCATGGAGTTTCACAGCGACCAAGGCCTCTTCGCCGAGGACCCGCGCCTCGGTCCCGTATTGGCGGCGCTCGGCAAGGAACACGTCGGCGACATCGTCGTGGCTCCGTCGATGGATGAGCAGGGGCGCTTTAGCCTGCGCGGCCTGCCCGCGGACTGGAGCGGAAAGCTCTACGTGAATGCACCGGGATACCGTCTGCAGGACGCGGACTACGATGACGAAGCGCGGCCGTTCCTGCAACTGGCCGCACCGGCGCAGGGATTGACCTTGACCCTCGGCCAGATGCAGCGGGTCGAGGGTCGCATCCTGACCGCCAACGGTGCAGCGGCCATCGGCTGGGCTTCGCTCTACGTCTACCCCGCGCGCGAGGACGTCACCCTGTATTGCCCTCTGGCCGAAGACGGCAGCTTCTCCTTTTCGCTGGACGTCATCACTCCCAGGCGTCTGGACCTCCAATTGCTGACCGCGCCGGAGGGCGACGAAATCCATCGCTGGCGCATTCGTCCGGTTCCCGCGTCGTGGCAACTCGGGGACCTGGAACTCCCGCAACTGCGCCGCCTTCCTTTTCAGATCCTGGACGCCAAAGGCGCACCCCTAGGCGGCTCGCTCGCTCTGACCGAACGACCCAAACGGCGAGCGCTCAGCGGCGCCGACGGTCTCGGTCTCTTGCAGTTGCCTCCGCTCGACACCTTGGTCATCGCGCACGCGCCGGGTTTCGTGCCGCAGACGCGCACGATCCTCGCCGATGACCAGGCGCTCGCGACCTTTCAATTGCAGCCTTCCAATCGGCTCGAGGTGCAATTGATCGACGCCCTCGGAAAACCCATGCGCGGGAGTGCGGACCTGCCTTTTGAACTGAACCTGATTCAACAACAGGGTGTGCTTCAGGCTCCGGCCTACCTGCTCGACCCCTTTCTCTTCGGCAAAGTCTCGTGGTACTCCAACGCCGGCGAGCGGATCAATGGCCTGGGTCTGTTCCCCTCGAAAGAGGGTTTGGTGGTGATCGAAAACGTCACCACCACGCACCCGCTGTTGCTGTCGATTTCGGAGCGCGATCCCGCGGGTTGGCCCGGGGCCATGACCATCGCTCCCCTGGCGCCGGGCGAACATCGGCGAGTGGATCTGCCGGTGGGGCTGACCTTGCGACAGCTCGAGGTGCATGTGCGTGGCCCAGACGATCGACCCATCCCCAATGCGACGGTCGACTTGTCGAGTCAGCACAACTATCTGGATGGAATCACCGATTCACTCGGCAACTTGAAACTCGAAGGGCCGATCGGCGAGACCTACCGCATCGAAGTCGAGGCCGAGGGCATGGTGCGTTATCTGCGCGAGAACGTGGTGGTCCCGGCCGAGGGTGTTCCCATTTTGGTGCCGATGGTGGAGGGCCGCAGCCTGCACTTCACGATGCGCGACCATTCGGGGGACGTGGTCCGCGGCCAGAGCTTCTTCGCCACCGGCAAGGACCGGTTCTTCTACGGCGTGGTGGAAGTGGAACCGGGTCTATACCAGGTCAATGGTCTGGAACACGAGCAGGTCACTCTTTCCTTGAGGTACCAGGGTTGGACCCACCACTGGACATTAATGACCGCCCAGGCCGAACATGAACTGCGTCTGCCGACGACGCAGGCGGTCGAATTCCAGGCGGCGCAAGGAGCTCAACTTCCGCTGGCGGCCCTGGTCGAAATCCGTTCCGCAAATGCCGGGGAATCATCCCCGCTCGCGCTCCTCAACTGGGACCCAAAACAACAACGCTCCCAAGCGGTTGACTTCGCCCTACCCCCAGGTCGATACCAGGCGGTTCTGGTGCAACTGAATTCAGGAACGAGAGGTCCTCATTGTTCCAAAGTCAGCGTCTTCGAAATCCCGGAACAAATCTCCGGCCTGGGCCAGGACGCGGTCCTGGTGGAAATGCAGGACCTCTAAGGATTCCACGCGCGCCCACGGTGCCGATTCAGTCCACGGCCAGCTAACCGCCCCCCTTTAATAGGCGTCGCTGGAGTTTCCCGAACCCGCTTGCAGCTCGGCAAGTTCTTCCTTGAACACCGGCGCAAGGGTGCGCAATTCTCCAAACACGCGCGGGCGGTCCGGCCCAGCGACCACGGTCACCTGAAGAGTGATTTGGTTGCTGGAACTGGCCGATCGGCATTCGGTCACCCCAGGCAAAAGCAGGACCCTCTCTTCGAGGATGCTGATCAGGATCTCATTCTGAGCGGGCGTCGCGGCTTGGGTTTGGTACTCAAAGGTCGCGACGTTTTCATCCAGGAGGCCGTCGGCTGTGATGCCGATGGCCACGTTTTCACTCTCCTTGCCGTCGCCTGAAAAACCGAGCAAGGAGCAGCTTCCCAGGCAAGGGATCGCGGAAGCCAGTAGAAGGGCAAGGGTGGCGGATTTCATGGTGGTCGTAGAGAGAATCAAACGGCTCACCCCAAGGGTACCCATCCTGCGACCCTGCTCGCTTGAAATGGGTTGAGGGGTGGGGACCCTATTCCTCGCTTGAAAAACGGAGGGGCTTGGAGAGATCCAATCCCAGATGGGGCCGCTCCAATTCCAATCAAACAACCTCCCTGCGATGACAGCCAGCCTTGAATCCATTCTCTCGAGCAACCAGGCGCGCAGAACCATCGGAGGTGCTTGGCTTGCAGGAGTCCTTGCGGTTCTGGTCTGGGTCCTGGGCGCACCCTCTTTGCACGCCCAGATCTCCTTCGCGCCGGCGGTCCATTCCGAAGGCTACTCCACTCCCGGATCGGACCGGGACATGGCTTTCGGAGACCTGGATCTCGATGGTGACCTGGACGCGGTGCTGGCCAACGACTCGTACAGCGGGACCGTGGTGGTTTTGTTCAACAATGGATCCGGCACGCTGGTCTTCGGCGGCAGCTATAGCGTCGGGCAATTCGGCAGCTACCCTTCGGGCGTGGCCCTGGCCGACCTGGATGGAGACGGCAGTCTCGATATTGCCGTGGCCGTGGGCGATCAGGTACGGCTGTTCTGCAACGACGGAGCCGGGTCTTTCGTTCCTCTGTCCATCCTGTTTGGCATCCACGACGCGATTTCGGTGGCACTGGCTGACCTCGATGGCGACGCCGACCCTGACGTGGTGGCCACCAGTTGGAACTTCCGCGTCTACGTGGCGGTGAACAACGGAGATGGCACCTTTCAGCCAGCGACCTCCTATCAGAACATATTCCGTCCCCGCTCCCAGGTCCTAGGCGACCTGGATCGCGACGGCGATTTGGATGTGATTACCGCAGGTCCTTCTGGCTTCACCGTCCTGCCCAACAACGGCGACGCGACCTTCGCCGCGACCCAGACCCATCCCATCGACGGGGAGCCGTGGTCTGTCGACCTGGGCGATTTGGATCACGACGGCGACCTCGACATCGCCCTGGGATGTCCCGCGACCTACAAGGGTCTCCCGCGGGTGGCGGTGGTGCTGAACCACGGAAGCGGCACCTTTACCGCGCCGGTGTTCTTTGATACCGGCTCACACCCGATGGGAGTCGCGGCGTCGGACCTCGACCTCGACGGAGACCTGGACCTGGCGGTGGCGGACAATTACATGGGTATCGGCATGGCCAACAACCTGGGATTGAGCCGCGTGACCGTGCTCGAAAACGACGGCGGCGGCGGGTTCTTCGCCCCAATTCATTTTGAGACCGGTCCGCTTGCCGCCACCGCAGGGGGGCCGTGGTCGATCTTCACTCCGGACTTGACCGGCGATGGATATCCGGATCTGGTGTCACGCAACAAAACTGGATGGCCCACGGATTACACCGTTTCGGTGCTCCTCAATGAGTCCGCCTTCGCTCTGGTCCTCACGCAAGGCCCGTTGTACCGCGGAGCCCCGACCAATTTCACCGTTACCCACGCGCAGCCGGGAGAATTGGTGTACTTCCTTTACAGCCTGGCCGGCACGGGCGCCGGTCCTTGCCCTGGTCCACTCGGTGGCCTGTGCCTCGACCTGCTGACGCCGATCATCCAATTTGGCTCGGCCGTCGCCGACGCCAACGGCCAAGCGGTGTTGACTGCCACGGTCCCGCCCAACGCTCCCGCAGTCAGCGTCTCAACCCAGGCCGTCGCCCGTCGTGGAGTGGGCGGTGCCGATTCGGTCAAATCCAAAACCGTCTCCGACACCATCCAGTAGGCGTTGCTGGAGATGCACGACCGGTAGAATTCCACGTTTAGGTCGCTGGTTCTTCATCGCCTTCCTACGGACTAGATGATCCTATCAACGTCAGGTGCTGCGCCGACCGCGGAACTTGGCGCTCCAGACCTTGCCTTCGACGACTTGCAGAGCCATCTTCAGGGTGGCGATCTCGTTTTCCTCGAGGCCGAAGTCGGAGCTGAGAATGGCCTTGAGTTGCTCGGCTGTGTAGACGATGCGTTCTTCGACCAGCACGTCGGTGAGCCCGGCGTCTTGCAGACCTAGGACGTAGTCCTCTTCCGAGATCGCGCCGCCGATGCAGGCGGAATAGGCCAGCGCGTGCTGGCGCAGGCTGTCGGGCAGATCGTTGACGACGATGTCCGAGATCGAGAATTGTCCGCCCGGTTTGAGCACGCGGGCGATTTCGCCGAAGACTGCGGGTTTGTCGGTGGACAGATTGATGACGCAGTTGGAGATCACCCAATCAGCGCTGCGGTCTGCGACCGGCAGGTCCTCGATCAGTCCTTCACGAACCTCGGCATGGTCTTGCACCCCGGCTTTCTCCAGGTTGTGGCGCGCCGCGGCGATCATCTCGCCGGTCATGTCGACGCCGATCACGCGGCCGCTTGGTCCGACCTTGTCGGCCGCGATCAGCAGGTCCAGGCCGGCGCCGGAACCGAGGTCGACCACGGTCTGTCCGGCTTCGACGCCGGCGAAGGCCAGCGGATTGCCACAGCCGAAGGAGCTTTGCGCGGCTTCGGCATGGGTAGGGGCGAGGCTCACGCCATAACCGGCGGCGGCGGCGACGGTGGTATCAGCCAGGGTGCTGCCGTCGGGAAGCTGTGGGTCGCCGCAGCAGGAGCCGGATTTGGACATCTGACTGCGTTTCAGGGCTTCGGCATAGGTGCGTGAGACGTCTTTGCGAATGGAATCGTTCATGTTTCTGTAGTTGCTTCGGATGGTTGCGCCTGGGAGGACACGGCCTCGGCCAAGGCGGTCAAGGTGGACGCCAGCGGTTCGGCGCGCAGCCGATAGAAAACGGTGCGGCCTTCCTTGCGGGCGTCGATGATCTGGGCTTGCCGCAATTGGGCAAGATGGCGCGACACTCCCGAAAGGTGGATGCCGCAGCAATCCGACAGTTCAGAGACGCTGAGCTCGCCCTGCGCCTGCAGCAGCCGCCACAGCAGAATCAGCCGCGTCGGGTCGGCGAGAGCGGAGAACAGCTCCGCGGTTCCGCTTTCCTCGCCGGCGCAGCACGGCCACAGGGCTTGGAGTGGATTGGTCATGCCCTATATTAGCAAATTTGCGCATACATGCAAATAAAGTGTTCGCCATGCATACTATATTAGTTGTATGATATAGTTGGCCGCGCAAACCAAGCCATGATCCTCAACCTCGATCTCCACGGAGGCGTCCCGATCTACCGCCAGATCATGGACCAGATCCGCCGCCAGATTCTCATCGGGCATCTGCAGGTGGGGGAGCAGATCGAATCGGTCAAGAGCCTGTCCGCGCGGCTCAAGATCAACCCGATGACGGTCAGCAAGGCCTACGGCTTCCTGGTTGAAGAGGGCCTGCTCGATCGACGCCGCGGCGTCGGCTTGTTCGTGCGCGCGATCCGCAAGGACGCCAAGAAGCGCCAGCAGGATCAACTGCTCGACCGCGCCATGAACAAGGTCGCTGCGCTGGCGGTGCAGATGGGAATGTCGGAGAAAGAAGCGCTGCGCCTGTTCTCCGACCAGTATCGAAAGTTCGATTCACTCAACGAGGAGGAGCAATCATGAGCGCGCAAGTAGTCGTCCAGATCCGCGGCCTGCACAAGGCCTTCAACCTCGCGCCGGTGCTGAACCACGTCGACCTCGACCTGCACGCCGGCAGCATCGTCGGTCTGCTCGGTGCCAATGGCGCCGGCAAGAGCACGCTGATCCGCCACATGGTGGGCCTGTATCTGCCCGACCAGGGAAGCTGCACCACCCTCGGCTGCGACGCCGCCAAGCTACGGCCGCAAGAACTCGCGCGCATCGGTTACGTGCACCAGGAAGGCAAGTTGATCGACTGGATGACCGTCGGCCAGATTCTGCGTCACGTGGCGGCCTACTATCCGACCTGGAACCGAGAAATCGAGAAGAACTACCTGGCCGAGTTCAAACTCAACCTGCACGCCCGTGTCGGTGGTCTTTCGCCGGGGCAACGCCAGATGCTGGCGATCCTGCTGGCGATCGGCTTCGAACCCGAACTCCTGCTGCTCGACGAACCGGCCGCGGCGCTCGATCCATTGGCCCGCCAGCGTTTTCTCGACATGCTGCTCGGCATCATCCAGGATCCCTTGCGCACGGTCCTGATCTCGTCGCACATCCTCAGTGACGTCGAGAAGGTCATCGATCGCGTGGTCATTCTTGATCAGGGCAAAGTCCAGCGCGACGTCGGGCTGGACGAATTGCAGCAGGAGTTCGTTAAACTGCGCCTGACCGCGGTGCGCGGCCAACTTCCCGACCCGCTGCCCTTCCCCGAGATGCTGAGCTGTCAGCGCAATGGCAGCGAAGCCCTGGTGGTGGTGAAGGCGTCTCAGGATCAGGAGTTGGACCGTCTTGCCCAGGAAATGGGCAGCACCATCGACGCGCTTCCGCTCACCCTCGAAGAACTCTATTGCCTGGTCCTGACCGGGGGGAGTCCAGGAGCCACGCCATGAGGCAGATCGCTGCCAACCTGAAGCCGCTCCTGACTTGCCCGGCGTTTTACTTCTGGCATGCCCTGGGTGCGTTCTTCTGTATTCCCGGCTACTGGATCGCATGGACCAACACCGGGGAAATGGTCAGCAGCACCCTGACCGCTTTGATTCTCCCGGCGTGGTCCGCGGTCGTCATGACTTCGCTGCACCGGGACATGTTGTCGCGTCCTTTCTGTTTCTGCCTTCCCGGTCAGCGACAGGCGCTGCGCAAGACTTCGTTCCTGATCGGGGTGGTCGCCAGCCTGGCTGCGTGTTTGACTGTCTTCAGCGATCCAGGTTTCGTCGGTTTCGACCGTGTTTGGGCGGCCTGGTCCTACTTCTGCTTTGGCCTGATCCTCTATTTTTCGGTGGTGGGTTTCCTATTCCTGGGCGACAGCCTTTCCGGACTCATGGGTCCTTTTCTTCTTTTTGGAGCAACGCCTTTCCTATTCGAAGACCTGCGCCTCCTTTTACAGACGGTGACTCTTGATTTACCAGCAGTCAACACCGTCCTTCTTGTAGTTTTGCTTCGCTATGCCTGGAGAAAGATGGGAAATGCAGGCTTGAGTCGGCGCGCGGCAGGAAACCAACTCCTTTCCCTACAGATGCTGTGGCGGCGAGATGCCGCCGAAGAATATCAAGAGATCGAAAATCGTGAGGCAACTCCAGGGGAGAACTGGAAGCTGCGGAAGCGCCTGTTGGAGGTCCTTTCCAACCGGATCGAACTCCGACCCGCATTGAGTTTCAGTCGCCACCTGACCGCGACGCAATTCGAACTGGCGGGCGGTCAATTACCGAAATCGGCACCCTCGGTGCGGGTTGTGGGCCTCATCGCAATCATCGCTTTGGTCTACATAGGCTATTCAGGCTCGGATGACCCATCGTGGGCCAATACCGAGGCCAACCTGGTTTACCTCGCGGTCTGCCTGCTCAGCTTTTATCTCGCAGCCCCGGTCTTTACCTCGATGTTGCTACCCGCTGGCCGCAAGGAGCGTTTCCAAACCTCGATTTCGATCGCGGCATGTTATGGCGTCTTCATCTTCAGCCTTGCATTTCTTCTCTATCTGGTTTTTGTCGTACTGAGCCAAGTGGCTCCACCCCTGACCATCAAGGGTGAAGTCCATAACTTTCAACACGCGCATCTGAAACCCGCATTTCTTCCGCTGGTGTCGCTACCCCTGAATCTCATCTTGAAGGTGGTGTGCCGGCGATGGTTGCTGGTTCCCGAGATCATTCTCTTCTTAATCTTGTTGACCATTGGCATTCCATGGATCAACGGCCTCAATCCCTTCGCGATCGCCGCGTTGCTCCTGCTCAACTGGGGGATGCTGTTCGGCGTTCTCTACACCTACCATTTCCGCCGCGACCTGATTCTTGAGTGAGTTCTGAAAATGTTGACTCTCCTTCCCATTGGTTTCTTTCTCAGTGTGCCGCTCTTGGCCAACCAGGATCCGGTTTCCGAAGCGCGTTTCGAAAAGCTGGTGGCGCGCCTGGAAACCCTGGCGAGCGAGCACCACGTCGCTGGCATGGGCCTCGCAGTCGTCACCCCCGACGGAGTATTCACTCGTGGGATCGGCCTTGCGGATCTTGCAAGTGGGAGCGCGGTGACCGCCGAAACGATCTTCGAAATCGGCTCCATCACCAAGACCTTCACCTCCGTGCTGCTGGCCAAACTCGCGGCCGAAGGCAAGATCGCCTTTGACGATCCGGTGCGTGAACACGTGCCCTACTTCCGGCTTAAGGACCCGGAAGCGGACCAGAAGGTGACTATGCGCGACCTCCTGTGTCATCGGACCGGCCTGACGCGTACCGACGCGTTGATCTATGGAACGAATGAGTTGACCGTCGAGGACGTGGTCCGTCAATTGGCCCTGGCCGAACCCATGGCCCCCTTCCGTCAGCAGGTTCTCTACAACAACCAGATGTTCCTGGTCGCAGGATTGGCGGCCGAGCACGCCGGCGGTGCCTCCTACCCCGATCTTCTGGATCAACACCTATTCGGACCTCTGGGCATGGAATCCAGTACCGCGGCCCTTTCCAACGCTGTGGCCGACCCACGCTTGAGTTCTGGTTATCGCTGGTTAAAAACCGAGGGCAAACACGAGTTGGTGCCCACCCGCGGCATCAAGTTGTGTGAACCGGCGGGAGCGATCCTGTCCAACTCCACCGACATGGCTCGCTACCTGTCCTTTCTGCTGGCCCAGGGTGCGGGTGACCACGGCGAAAGGTTGGTACCGCAGGAAGTTTTCGAGGAAGAGCTGTGGAAGATCCAGATCGCGACCAGCCCGATAAGCGGCAGCGGCCTAGGATTCGGGGTTGCCGAATGGCGCGGTCGCACCATGGTCTACCACGATGGTGGAGTCGACGGTTTCACCTCGTGCCTTGCCTTGCTGCCGGAGGAAGGCATCGGTTTTGCACTGTTGACCAACGCCGAGTACTCGGGTGTGCCGCAATTGTCGATTGATCTGGTTTTGACGACGATGCTCAACGAGGAGGTGATCGATGCAGTCGCAACTGGGAAGGCCGAGGAATCCGACGAAGCCGAAGGCGCACCCTTCACTGCCGAGGAACTCCAGGCATTCACCGGTGACTACCATTTCGCCGCCGCCGATCAAATCTGGATCGTGTTCCTCAACGAGGCCGGTCGCCTGGTTCTGGATTATCCGGATCAAAGCGTATTCGAGCTGGCCTGGCCCAACGAAAAAGGGCGCTGGGCCTTTGCCGCTGCGCCCCACGTGCAGATCGCATTCCAGCGCAATGAATCCAACGCCGTCGAGGCGATCACGGTCTACAACGGCGCCATCGAGATCCCCATGCCGCGGCGCAACACCGCAGGCCTTCCGAGCGTGGATGAGGTCTTCCAACGGATCGAAGCAGCCATGCCCCAGGCCGCGATCCAGGAGGCTTCCCCGCTGCGACTCGTAGGGGTGGTCGAATTGGTTCACGAAGGCCTGTCCGGACGCTTCGAATTGCTCTACCAGGATCAGGAGCACTGGCGTCTCGAACGGGACTTCGGCAAGTTCGGCCGCACCATCTTCGTCGTCAACGGCGACCGAGGCTGGAGTTCCACGCCGATGCGGGGCCGGGTGCCGATGTCGGCCGCCGAACACGCCACCGCAAAGCGCGACGCACCTCTCGCCTCCCTGGCCCAGACCCGCGAGCTCTATCGTTCCTTCCGCGTCCTCGACGTCGTCGGCGCAGGAGCTGACCAGAGAACTCTGCTGCGCGCCGTTCCGCTTCAGGGACCTCCGGCCACCCTGCACGTCGACGCGGACGGAGCCTTACGCCGCGCCATTGCCGTTTACCCCCTCGGTGATCTGCTCACGATTCCGATCACCACAGTGTTCTCCGATGTGCGCGAAGTTCATGGCATGCACCTGGCCCATCGCGTCGAGGTCAGCAATCCCCATGCGGGCACCACCCGCGTCCTCACCCAGCGAGTCGACCGGAACGTCGCGATAGCCGCCGATGCTTGGACCAAGGAGTGAAGATCAGTCCTTGGCCTGCGGTTTGTTTCGCTGATAACCGGCACTGCCGGCCTGTTGCTGGATCTCGAGGTCTTTGTCCACTCGCTGCGGACGGACCTGATTGTCGATGCTGCTGATGTCTGTGGGATCGGTACGGTTGTATTGATAGGGGTCGTGGCGGGCGGTGATCAGGACGTTGTTGCGCACCAGGTTCTTGCCGGCGCGGTGAAAGCGGATCGGAGCCTGAGCGATCCCGTCGATCAGATTGCCTTCGATCACCATTTCGCTACTGCCCTCGTCGACGAAGATGGCATTGCTTGGAGCGCGCCCGGCCTGATCCGGGACCTCGTGCAGGTAGTTGTTGCGCAACACCGTGCCCGGCTGGCGGCCGAGGGTGTAGATGCAGCCGCCGTCCGAGAGCAATTGCATGACTCGATAAATGTTGTTGTGCTCGATGTGGTGCCCACCGCTCGGCGACGGGTCCTGCGCCCACACCCAGCCGACCGACACACCTGTATAGGGAAGGTCATGGATGTCGTTGTAGCTCACGCGGCAATCGGCGGCGAAACCAATCCAGATGCCGACCGCGCCGGCGTAGACCTGACCCGCTTCCTTGATGGTGCAGCCTTCGATGTTGATGCGCCGTGCCAGACGCGGGTCGTCCGGCGGGCTCGATCGCCACCATGGTTGCCCATCGATCTGCCGAGCGGAATCTTCTCCGATATTGATGCCGTTGGCGCCGATGTTTTGAATCGTGCATCCGCGCAGTGTGACGTCCTGGCATCCCGGGCCGATCCACACAGCACTTCCACCGAGTCCTGCCATGGTGCACGCCTCGAGGCTGCTGGCGACCGTGTCCTCAATGTGAATCGCCGCCGGCACGAACACGCGTTGCGCAGCAGCATCGCTGCCGTCGCGACGTTCGTGCATGCTTGCCTGCGCCCCGGCCCAGCCCTCCTGCGGCGGCACGAAGGCTGCATGGCGGAATTGGATGCCGAGGAAATGCAGGTTCTGAACCGGCCTTCCCACTTCCCCGCGCCATTCCATCAAGCGCTCGAGTACGGGGAGCTGCACGCCGCTGGCTTCGGGATCGGGTGGGGCGTTGGGCAGACGCCCAACCGTCCTCGGCAACAACATCAGATCCCCGCTGGCGGGATCCTGACACCACTCACCCTCCTGATCGAGAAAGGCCGGATGACCCTCCAAAGCAAAGCGAGGATGGGCCTCGAAGTTGTTGATCGCATAGTGGGGAGCCGCGCAGCCGATCGGCGCGCGCGTGCTCAGAGTGCCCGCCGCCGCGTCCAAGTGCGCCAGCGGGATGCGCGAAGTCGACCAGTCATGAAGCAGGTGGACCCGTACGCCTTCGATCGAATCCAGCGCGGGCACCTGATCCTTGGCAAAGGTGAACGAGGTGCGTCGATCGGCGCCGACCTCATCTACCCGCAGCCAGCCGTTGTTGGGATGGCGTGCGTGCTGCGCTCTCAACAGGCCGCGATACAGATCGCTGACCTTCAGGCCCGCGAGGTCCTTCGGCAAATGCGCGCGATAAACCCCCTCTTCCATGACCCAGTCCTTGATCCTACGACCACCACTGAGGATGACCGTCTCGTTGGCCGCGGAGCACCACACGACGGAGTGATCCGCATCGCCACCGTCTTCCGGACCAAAAACCAGAGTGTTGTGTAAACGATAGATCCCTTCCCGCAGGGTGACCGTGACAGCCTGTTCCGGGTGCTTCCGGCGCAGCTCGCGCACTTCCAGTTGTGCGCGTTCCAAGGTCTCGAAGGGGTGCTGAAAACCGCCCGCTGCTTGGTCATCGCCGCTTGGTGAAACGAAAACCTGCGCCGCGATGGGTACGGCGACGAGCGTGAAGGTGGTGAGAATCAAGATGAGGAGTTTCATCATTGGATCAGCAGATGGATGGTGTCGAGGGCGCGGACTGGAATCGTGTCGGAAGCTGCAGAGCCTGGGGCGAGCGGATCACCCAGCGCATCCGCCAGAATCAACCGCTGGGGATGGCCCTGCGAGTCCAGGACTTGGAGCGCTCCGCCGACGCCCGCGCATTCGCGCACTTGAAGCAAGCTCCGGCCGGCAGCGGTGAGGCGCGCACCGACCAGGACCACGTCGGCGCCGCTCAGGGTCACCAAGGAAAGTGGGCTTGGCAGCTCAGCCGCCACACGGCCGGGGGGAAGGACCCGTGCCAGAAATGGCACTTGATGGTTCCAGCCGAAGCGTGTAGAGGCGGTGTGGTTCCTTGCCTGGTCGTCCCCGGCGGGTTCTCCGCCCGCTGGGCCGGAGGTGATCGCCTGGCTCCAGAACAGTTCCCCGTCCTGGTTGGCGAGGAAGTTCGTCACCCAATAGTTGTTGAGCAGCCAGGAGTACACGTGGGGCTGCTCCACCCGCGCGTGGTCCTGGAAACGGCCCAGATGCAGTCCGCCAAATTGATGCAGCAGGATCTCCGGACTGCTCAGCGTGATGCGTGTGTCCGCATTCGTCAGCGTCACGAAACGTTGCGCCGCCTGCCAGTCCGAGGAAGTGCGCGGCAGCAGGTCTTGCTCTGGATCGGCGATCCCGCCGATGGTTTCGTAGACCAGTTGGAAGTCGGCAAGGGCGAAGGGGAAGGCGGCGTACAGCCCCTCGGGTTCGGTCTCGGCGCGCTTGCGCAGGCGGTAACGGAACTCCACTTCCTTCTCGTGCTCATACAGGCGCACCTCAATCTCGACACCCTGTTCTCCGGGTGCGATCGCGGCGCCGCCTCGCAGAAAAACGCTGCGCCACAGGGGGCCGGTCACCCCGGGCGCGAGGCGTAATGGACCCAGCCCGTGGCGCTGGAAGTCATTCAGGCGCTGGCGCTCGACCTGCCAGCGGTTGCCGAGCTGTTCGTGGATCAGTTGTCCGAAACCCCACTCCGCGTGGGGATCGACCAACTCACGATCCAGTTCCTTGTCGTACAGGCTAATCACACCCCCGCGCTTCGGACCGACATGCAAACGATAGTGGCGGTTTTCCAGAACCCCGGTTTCCGGTGAAGCGGGCTCTGACCGCGATCCATCACCCAGCACCTCGAGTCGATAGCTGCGCCAGCCGAAGGACGGTACGTCGGTGACCTGCAAAGCCCACCAATTGCCATCGTGTTGCGCCTTCCACAACTGCGCCGGCACCTCAAGACCCCTATTGTCGACCACGCGGAAGTCCTGATCTGCAGACAGCAGTTCCTTGTCGATGAACACCCGCGCCAGGCCCGAACGCGCCCAGCCGAGAGTGTTGACCAGCGTGATCGTCGGCACGTCGCTGCGCGGCCAGGCGCCCTGGGCCAGACCAAACGCCGCCTCCTTCAGCATCGCGGTTTCCTTCACCGCGTCCCATACGAAGGCGGCCTTCTCGGCCCACTGCACGCGGCTGTTCTCGGCGCCCGGGTCCGACACCGATTCGGCCGCCCCATAAGTGTGTTCGCCGTAGATCACCAATTGCTCACGCGCGTGGTCGACACGTTGCAGCAGGTGGTTCGCGACCGAGGCCCCGTTCATCGACGCCATCACCAGCAGTCCTTCGGTCGCGGTCAGGGCGTCCTGGGTGACGCGCGCCGCGGCGAGCTCGCGCGGCGCGGAGCCGATGCCGTCCGACCACCAATCGGGCCACGCCGCGCGGTGCACCGGAAGCTCAGTGCCGTGTTCTTCCTCGATCAAGCGCGGCAGTTCCGAAACCGTCGCCGAGCGCAGACGCGGCCACACGAAGCGCTCATTCCATTCACGAATAAAGACATTGGCGACGATCCCCGGCGGTGCGTTGTCGAGGAACACGCCTGAATACTGCACCGCGACCTGATCCATGGGATAGGCCTTGGATTCCAGATCAGCCAGGTAGCGGAACAACGCCGGTTCGATGGTCGGCATGCGCCCGCTGTGAATACCCCAGAAGTTGCCGGTGTTGTAGTGGTCGGGTCGCCACGCCAGCAGCCGTGATCCCGACGGCGACTCCCACCAGAACGCGGTCGGCACATCGAAGGGGATCAACGCACGATGCCCGTGCTCACCCATGTTCAAAAAACGCACCCCGAGTTCGGGCAGCAGGTCGGCATAACACCAGGCGATGCCATTGACGTCGTCCTGCATCGCGCTCATCACCGGCAGTCCGTGCCGACGCATCTCGCGCAGCGGCTCCAGACTCGCGGCACAACCGCGCTCGTCGATCAATTCCGACAGGTTGGCGAACATCGCCGTCAGTTCGATGCGCCCTTCGGCGATGCGACGGCGCAGTCGTTCGATCTGCGCCGCCGGGCGATAATGCAGGTACTCGCGCACCGGCCACGCCGCTTCGCAGGTCCAGCGGAAGCGCGCGTCGTCGGGGTAGTCATCGGTCAGGTCGCAGTAGTCGAGCGCGTAGTCGATGTAGCGCAGGTGGTCGGGCAGGATCTCGGTCTGCGGCCGCGTGTAACCCAGGTCGGTGTGGGTGTGCTGTACCAGATACAGGCTCCACTGCCGCACCGGCGCGACCACACAGTCCAGCGCATAGTTGGTGCCATCCTCGGCGCGCAGACTGACACGTTCACGGACATCCGTTCCGACCTCCGCGTGCGGCAACTCGAAGAGATTGGCGCCCAGTCGGAGCACCACCTGGCTTTCGATTCCCCACGAGGTCCGGATCAAGGCCGGAGTGGGTTCACCCAAATGCACCACGTCCAGGTTCACCGGCTGCCAGCGCGCCTCATGATCGGACCGAGGCACCTTGGAGGCAGGCTCGCCGGATGGGCTGCCGCGCCGCAAAGCATTGGGGGTCGACAACAGCGCACCCGAGCGCGGAGCGTGGCAAAAGGTCATGTACCAGATCGGGCTGCCCGCACTCTCGCCGACAACCTCAAAACGCAGCGCTGTGCCGGACTTGAACCGCGCCCGAGGCAGGTACAGCACGGCAAAACCGAAAACGTCGCCGTGGCGGTCGCTTCGTGTCGGATGGAATCGCAGCCTTACGCCATCCTCGCCGATCACCTCCCATGGGTCGCGCGGGGACGCCTGAGGATTGGTGAAAGTGAGAAGTTCCACGCCCTCTAGCAGCAGGCGAAAGGAATGCGCCTCCGGATTGACGTCCATGCCGAACAACCACACCAGCGCGACTTGTTCGGCGTCGAAGTCTGGCGGAACGCCTGGCGCCTGCCAGGCGATGGACGCGGAAGAATCCAGGGAATGCACCAGCAGCGCCGAGCCTGCTTCGGGCAGCGCCGATTCATAATCGATGATCTCGCCGCGGAGGTCATTCTCATAACCGCTGTGCATCGGCAGCGAGGTGTTCTGAGCGTCGGCAGGCGCCGCCACAAATCCTGGCGCGAGCAGGAACAGGAAGGGGATCGAGAGCATCATGGCTCGGCAGGAGGTTCGGTGGCAGGGACTACTCTAGGTCCATTCCCATCACGAGATCCACCGGAGTTTCCGCGCGTTGACCGTCCACCGACCGTTTGCGTATTCCACCAGATAGGTCTCCCCCGATGCGCTGAGAAAACCTTCGTAATAGCCGCCATAGACTTCCACCTGAGTGGCGGTGAGCTGGGACATGCTGTCCACTCGGAAGAGGAGGTCGAGGCCTTGGTTGAATTCGGACGCTTTCTTGACCAAGGTCGGTTGGCCCTCGAAGCGAGCCATGAAGCCTGGCGGTGGGTCATCGTCAAAGAAGGAAATGCAATAGGCCGACGCCTCCTGTTGCCGGCCGGATTGGTTGTGCAGGAATTGATAACGAAAGACGACCTCAGCAACGTCCTCGCGCTGGGCGATTCCATCGCGTGCCCCTTGGGTGCCACCCGTCCAATCGCCCCGAGGCTGTTGGCAGGACCAGAAGCAACCGGCTGCCAGGGCTACGATCCAATGCCCGAAGAACGCCCAGGTCCGATTCCCTGTAGGGTTGGTTCTCACCCGATCCGTGCTTTGTAGACTGACGATCACTTGCGTGTTCCCTCTCTGCTGATTCCCTTCGTCCTGGTTCTGACCACCACCACAATATCCTGTGGCGGGGCGTCGCAGGAAGGCGGCTCCGTTGAGCAGCCGCCGATCGGAGCCTCGGTCACCGTGCAGTTCCGTCGTGACGCCCTCGGCACTGCGATGACCTTGCCGGTATCCCCGACCACCGACAGCCAGAACGGCGCCCAGGTCAGCATGCACGGCACCCTGGAGCGGGTCAACGCTGAGTGGGTGGTGATCGTCTTTCAGGGCAAGGAGCACTGGATCCCGCGCAGCAGTGTGTTGCTGTTGCGGGTCAATCAGGCCGCCGAGGAATCCTGAGTCCGACCGCACCTCCCTAATCTGGAAGGAGTCGTTCCATGGTCCAGTTGCGCAGCAGCTGGCCATGTCGTTCGGCGTCGTTCTCCCTGACCACCTGGAAGCCGTTTTTGGCAAAAAACGACATGGCAAAGTGCGAGGCCTCGACGACAAGTCGTTCGATGCTTAACACGCGCGCGCGTTGCTGCAGGTGCTCGAACAGGGCCCCTGCCACGCATCGTAATCACGAGGCAATGGCGCCCAGGCGAGCACTTGCTCCCGGGTGTAATGCTCCACACCCACCGCGTGCACGGTGTCGTAGAAGATGTCGGTGAGCGCCCGGGCGTCTGCGGGACGGTAATCCCGGACCCAGACCTTCATGAGTCCGCCCTTGCTGGAATCCATGCGCAGGACTGCTGACGATTCAGAGAACCACTTCAGCGAGAATGTTGGACACGCACTCTCCTGGGAAGGTGTTGCGTTGCATCGCCTGCAGGAAGATCAGCTGATCTTCGCCATCGGCGGGGCCGCTCACCGTCAGCGTGCTGGCGCCGCCACCGACAAAGGGTGTGGTCTCAAGCAGCATGCACGCGCTCGGCGTGTAGTCGTGGTAGGCCATGCCACGCAGGCTGAAGCCGGGGAAACCGGCACCGACCTGGGTGAACACGCCGGTGGTGGCTCCGGTGGCCGAGTCCATCGTGCAAAGACCTTCGGCGTAATCCCAGGCGTAGAGCTGGCTGGCGGGGGAGAGGGCGAGGCCTTCGAGCCGCTCATGATTGCCGATCACCCACATCGAGTCGCCGCCGATGTGAGCCATGCCGCGCGCAAGCGGAGTGCCCATCGTGATCAAAAACTGACTGAAACCGGTGCGCGGATCGACCGTGACCAGATCGCGCACATGGACCGCCGCCCAGTAGGTGCCGGCGCCATCGGTGGTCATGGCGTTGGGGTTGGGGAAGCCGGTGGACATCAGGTTGTGGGCTTCGCCGGTGGTCGAATTCATCGAATAGGAGGCCCCGAAGAGGGTCACACCTACGAAATCATCTTCTTGGGCCGAAAGGGAGGGCGACAGGGCGCCCAGCGCGAGGAGGAGGAGAGGGGGGTCCGCATGAGGGGTGGTTGCTGGGGTGATGGTTAAGGTGGTTGAGAGAATACAAATGTAGCCCATTGTTGCTGGCCCGAGGCCCAGCTTCGATTCCGCCAAGAAAAACCAGATTTCATGCAGCGCTGCCCCTGTCCGATGTTTATGTCATCGAAACCATGGATCGAGCGTCACACAGCCTGAACCCGGAAGACCTGCTCCAGCACGTGAGCTGGGTCCGGGCTCTGGCTGTGGCCCTGGTGGGGGAAAACCGGGCCGACGACCTGACGCAGCAGACGATGTTGCGCGCAATCGAAAGACCTCCTCAACATCAAAGCAACCTTCGCGGGTGGCTGGGGGCGGTTGCGCGCAACTTCGCATTCAATTCCACCCGGCGCCATGCGCGTCGGCGGGAACTCCTGGAAGAAAAGGGACTTACGAGGAATCCGGAGGCGGCGGCCCAGAAGGGGGATGTGGGGCTGCCGCCAGCGCCGGAGGACCTGCTGGGGCGCTCCGAGGCCCACAACCAGCTCATTTCCACGCTGAAGGAGCTGCCGGACCCGGGGCGTCACCTGCTGCTGCTACGGTTTTTCGAAGATTTGACACCGACCGAGATCGCGACCCGGCACAAGCTGCCGGCGTCCACGGTGCGCGTCCAGATCTCACGCGCACTCAAGGATTTACGTAGGCTGATGCAGTCGCGCTACGGAGGAGATGGCATGGCACCTTGCCTCGCCATCTTGGCGCCCACTCTAGGCTCACAACTTGTACCGGCGGGCCCGATCGCAGTGAAGAGCGGTCTGAGCCTGAAGCCTGCTGCGATGGCCATCGGGGGAATCGGCCTCGCGGTGGGCGCCGGACTGTATCTTTGGGGTTTGCCGGACGCCCCCTTGGAGGGTCTTCCTGAAGATCCTCCGGCTGCCTTCGCACGGGAAAAGAGTGAAAGTGACTTTGCCACTGCCATGGTGGTCGGTTCCGAAGGGGCGTCAGGCATTTTTTCACGTCAGGCGGTGGCGCAGAACGGTCTGCTGCTGACCGTCGTCGATGAAAACGGGGTGGCTCTGCCGGGCGCGCGCGTGCGCGCCCACGCCGACGGCACCAGTCTCGGTTTTGCCACCACCGGCAGCGCGGGCGAGGTGCGCCTGCCGCCGACCGGAGCGACCGTGCTATTGCAGATCAGTGCCGCCGGGCACGCCCCGCGGCTGACGCGGGTGCTGCTCGAAGATGGCGCCACCGAAGTGCGTCTTCCGGCAGGCCTGCCGTTCGCCGGATCGACCCAGGCGCTGGGGGCGGGCAGCGACCATCCGCTGGGTGACGGCGCCGCCGATGCCGGGGCTCCACCCACCATGCTGCGACTGGAGTCCGACCAGCCGCTCTACCGCGAGGGAACTCCAGAATTCCCCTGGTTGGACGAACTCGAAGCGAAATACGCCAGCTATCGCAACTTCCTGGTGCCGCTGGCCAAGGACGGCACCTTCCTCTTCTACGGCCTTCCGGCCGGCTGGTCCGGCCATATTGCCAGCGCCGATCCGCGCTGGCGCCTCGACGACGCCGGCCTCGACCGCGAGGCCGACGGCCGTCAGCGCCTTGACCGGCCCACCCAGGGACTGAGCCTGCGTTTGCTGCCGACGCCGCGTTACCGCGGTCAGGTGCACTGGCCCAAAGCGCTTGAGGACGCGGTCCTGACCATCCGTCTTGGCGGCCACCAGAGCACTCAGCCGCTGGCCGCCGACGGCCATTTTGAAATCCTGGCGGACCCGGCCCAGCAGCGGCCGCTGCAGATCCTGGTCGACGCCGCCGACGGCGTGCACGGCGATTTCCGCTGGAACACGGCGCCCCGCGACGGCCGTCTGGGTGCGCTGGAAGTGGAATCGTCCCAGCTGCTGCGCTTCCTGGTGCGCAGCGAAGCCGGCCACCCCATCGCCGACGCGCTGGTGCTGCCGCTGGCGCTCGACTCGCCCGGCTTCCACAGCGACGCCGACGGCCGCGTGCGCCTGCTCGCCGACGCGGGCACCGCCGCCAGCGGCCTGCTGGTCCGCGCCCCCGGTTTCCTGCCGCGCCGGATCAGCGCCAGCCACTCCGTAGAGGTGGTGCTGCATAAAGCACCGCGTTTCGCCCTGAACCTGGTCGACGCCGCCGGCGACGTCCCGCCGCAGGTCGAAGCCTTCACCATCCGCCTGAGGAACGAACAGGGTCTCTTCTCTGGATCTACCTCTCTCGACCGGGGTTTCCTACCTTTGACCGGGACTTTGTTCGCCTCAGGCATCCATACCGAAAACGGCCTGATGCACCTGGACCTGGGCCCTGATGCCGCCGGCATGATCGAGGTCG
>JAJFFB010000015.1 GCA_021776925.1 Planctomycetota bacterium
CCGCCCCACGACAGCGTCTTTTTCCCCTGGACGGCGTCAGCAGAACCCGCCCCTATCTAAAGATAGGGGCGGAACCAGCTTCCTTGCCAGGGAACAAAACCACTTGCCATGGAACGAAAGCACTTTATCCACGGCCAGTTAAGGCAACCCGCGTCCACGAAGCAATCCAAGCTTCCCTAGAGTGGGTGGGATGAGGCGCGCCGTACCTCTCGCGCGCATCTGGGTGTTGTCCCTGGGTGCGGCGGCATCGCTGCTGTTTGCGGCGGCCTGGTTCGTTGACCGCGACCCGGGGGTGGTTGCCGAAGCGCAGGCGCTGGCCGACGCCAACGCGCTGGTGCCGCAGCTCGAAGCCGCCGCCGAGAGTTTGCACGGCGAACTGGCGCGCGGCGGCGCCGAGGTCGCCGCCCTGAGCACGCTGGTGTTCGACGTCGGTGGCCGGCTGGTCAAACCGGCACCGCTGCCAGCGGCCGAGGAACTGGCCGACACTCCTGGGGGGGGGGAGGCCGCGCTGCCGACGCCGGCGGCATCGTGGCTGACCGAGGCCGTACGTTTCCAGCGTCAGCAGGACTGGGAATCCACCCTCGAGGCCACCCGCCAGGGACTGGCCACGGTGCGTCCCAACCAGGAAGCCGCGACCTGGGCCGGTCTGATGCTGGCGCAGGCCCAGGCCGAAGCTGCATCTGGCGATCCCGAAATGGCGGTGGAGACACTGGTCAAGCTGGAGCGCGCCACCCAGCCCGGGGTCAGCCTGAACGGCCGGCCGCTGCGCTTACTGACCCGTTTCCGCATGGCCGAGGCCTGGGAAGCCGCTGGCCAGGACGCGCGCGCCAAGGAAGTTCGCGGCGCACTGCTGGGACTATTGCTTGACGGCAAAATCCCGATGGCGCCGTCGCGTTTGCGCTTCTACGTCGAGAGCTTGCGCGAACAGGTGCAGCCCGACCTTGCGCCCGAGGATCATGAACCGGTGCTGCAGTCCTTCGAGCTGGCTGCCGAGATCCAGCGCCAGATCGAGCGCAATCCGAATCAGGATTCCGTGTTGATCGGCACGCGCGCGGCCTTCCTCGATCGCCAGGGCGGACGCGGCCAACTGTACGACCTGCAGGCGGTCAATGCCCTGGTCGCCGAACGCCTGCAGTCGATGCTGCCGGCTTCCGGGGCTTTCCAGCTCGCCTCGGGCAGCAGTCCTGCCGAGGGGGCGGTGAAGAGCGTGCTGCGCCTGGCGCCGATCTTCGGCCTGCGGCGCCTGGTGTTGGTGCAGCCCGGGGTATACCAGCGTCCGGCGGTGCGACGGCGGCAGTATCTGTTCATCGGCGCCTCGCTGGTCATCGCCGCTCTGGCCCTGGTCGGTGTGTGGGGCGCGCGCGCCTTGCGCCGCCGCGCCGAACTCGAGCGCTTGCGCAGCGATTTTGTCGCCGGGATCAGCCACGAACTGCGGACTCCGGCGGCGTCGATCGCCTTGCTGGCGACCAATCTGGCCGAGGGTCGCATCCTCGCTGAGGAACGGCGGCAGCAGTACTACGACGCTCTGCGCCGCGATGCGCAGCGCCTGCAGCGTCTGGTCGCCGACGTCCTCGACGTCTCGCGCCTGGAGCGCGGTTCGTTCAAGATCGACCCGCATCCGCAGGACGCCGGACCCTTGATCACCAGCGTCGCCGAGGATCTGCGCCCGCGGCTGGCCGACGCCGGCCTGGAACTGCAGCTGTCGGTGGATGAGGACATGCCCGAATGCACACTCGACGCCGAGGCGCTCGAACGCACGCTGTCCAATCTGCTCGAAAACGCGCGCAAGTACGCGGCCGAGGGCGGCGTGGTGATGGTGCGCGCCAGCTCAAATGAACAACACCTGGTGGTCGAGGTCGAGGACCGCGGCCCCGGCATTCCTTCTCATCTGCACGAACGCGTGTTTCAGGTTTTTGAAAGAGGAGAGGCGGAAAGCGGCCTCGCGGGGGGGGCCGGTCTGGGTCTGGCGCTGGTGCGCGAGTCCTTGGAGGCGCATGGGGGCACGGTGGAATTGAGCTCCGGCGGCGGTCACGATTCTTTGACACGCGGCGCTCTTTTCCGCCTCAGCTTCCCGTTATCCTCGGAATAGGTCTTCATGACGAAACAACACATCCTGGTGGTCGAGGACGAGCCCTCCCTGCGTATGGGATTGGTCGACGGGCTGATCAGCGAAGGCTTCGAGGTCGAAGAATGCGCCGATGGCCAGGCCGGGCTCGACGCGGCGATGGCGCAGCCCTTCGACGCCATGGTGCTCGACCTGATGCTGCCGAAGATCGACGGTTTCGAGGTGCTGCGGCGGCTGCGCGAGCACCGCAACGGGCTGCCGGTGCTGATCCTGTCGGCGCGCGGCCAGGATTCAGACCGCATCCTCGGCTTCGAGTACGGCGCCGACGACTACGTGGTCAAACCGACGCCGCTGCGCGAGGTCGTTCTGCGCCTCAAAGCGATCCTGCGCCGTTCTTCCAACCACGGCGAGGGGCTGCCGGAAAAGGTCGCCTTCGACGGCATCGAGGTCGACTTCCCTGGCTATTGCATGGTGCGCGACGGCCAGCGCATGGGCTTGAATCGCAAGGAGCTCGAGCTACTGCGCTACTTTCTCAAGCACGTCGGCCAGAACCTCGACCGCGCGCAGCTGCTCGCCGACGTGTGGGATCTGCGTGGTGTGCGTCACACGCGCACCGTCGACACCCACGTCTTCCGCCTGCGCAAGAAGATCGAGGACGATCCCGAAGACCCCAAGCACATCTTCACCGTGCGCGGGGTGGGTTATCGCTTCGAAGCCGTGCACGTTACCAATCTTTGACCCCTGCTTGACGGTGCGTTGACGCGCGGGCGGCGATAACAGAGGGGTCCTCAACCCGGGCTTTCTCATGCTTTCCGCTTTCCTGCTCGCCTTCCTTCCCCAGGCACCTGATCTGCACTGGGACACCGCAGCCGAGCGCCGCTACTGGCAGGCGCTGCACCTGATGGAGGTCGAGGACCGCCCCGGCCCTGCCGCCGATGCCTTGCTCGAACTCGCCAACGACGAGGCGCTCAACCGCCTGCGCGGCCAGTCCGCCTATCTGATGGCGCAGGCCTA
>JAJFFB010000141.1 GCA_021776925.1 Planctomycetota bacterium
GTGGCTTCGCCCGTATCAACCGACGTTGGCACGGATCCACCTCTGCGCCGCCGCCGTGCTGCTTGTCGGCGCGCCGGCCTGCTCCAGCAGCCTGTTCAGGGACTATCCGGACACGGCGCTGCCGGGCGTGCACGCCTTCCAGCAAGGGCGCTTCGGGGCCTCGGCCAAGCTGTTCCAGGAGATCCGCGAGGTCGATGACGACGATGCTTTCCTGAGTTTCGCCGAGACCGGCATGGCGTGGCACGTCGCCGGCTATCCGGCGCGCGCGGTCAATACCTGGCTGCAGGCCGATCAGATCGTCGAGGGCTACGGCGACCGCCCCACCATCAGCGGGCGCAGCATTCTTGAAAGCGCGGGCTCGCTGGTCTTCAACGACAAGGCGTTGCCCTACGACGGCGAAGACTTCGAGGTCGCGCTGCTGCACGGCTTCCTCGCCTGGGACTTCCTGCGCCAGGGCAATCTCGACGATGCCATGGTCGAAGTGCTGCGCGGCTATCACGTCCAGGAAGTCGCCGAGCAGCGCTACGCAACCACCTATGGAATGAACCGTTTTGCGCGGTTCGTCGCCGCGGTCACCCAGGAAATGGACGGCAGCCTCGACGAGGCCGAAATCGACCTCAAGGTGCTGCGCAAGGAACTGGGCGCCCATCCGGCGGTCGATTATTCGCTGCAGCGCCTGGCACGGCTGCAGAGTGCCGAAAGAAAAGAGGAGTGGCAGCAGGGGCAGTTGATCGTGGTCTATGAGCGCGGGCGCATGCCGCAAAAGGTCGCCGCCGAACAGAGCTACTCCACGCGGCGCAGCACCGGCCGTATTTCGATCCCGGCCTTCGGTCATCCCGCGCGCCAGGCCGACCAGCTGTTGGTCGCGGTCGACGGCCAGGACCAGGGCACGGCGGTGGAGGTCGAGAACGTGATCGGCGTCGCCCGCACCAATCTCAACGACCGCCTCGGCTGGATCCTGGCGCGCTCGATCGGCCGCGCCGCGGCCAAGACCATCCTCATCGACCACGCTTCGCGCGAGGTCGAGGAAACCCGCGGCGAAGCGATGGGTTTCCTGGTCTCTGCCATCGGCAGCTTGCTGCAGTTCGCCACCGAGCGCGCCGATCTGCGCTCCTGGATCACGCTGCCGCAGACCATCGGCGTGCTGCGCGTGCCGGTGGCCCTCGGCGAACACCAGGTCTCTCTTGTGATTTCCGGCGGCCCCGGCAACCGCAGCCGCACGGTTAACCTGGGAATGCACTCATTCCAGGCCGGCCGGCCCGTACTGGTCACCGCACGCTCAATGGGAGCGCGCCTCTACGCCCAGGTCGGCTCCGTGCCGGTCCCCATCGAAGTCAAACCATGATCCGCACTCTCTTGTTGCTCGCGCTGGCGGCGCTGCCGCTGGCCTCCTGCAGTTCGGTCGACGCCGAATACGGGCCGCTGTCAGGCACTGCGCGTCCGTTGGGTGATCTCGACATTGAAATGAAAGACGGGGTGGTGCGCTTCGACGACAGCGACTTTGCCGTCTACCAGCTCACCCTGGTCAACCACGACGACGACGAAGCCTGGGTCGAATGGCGCGCGCGCTGGTTCGATGACCACGGTTTCGAAGTCAACGACACCACGCGCCTATGGAAGTCGGTCAACATCCAGGGCGGCAGCTGGGTGCCGCTGCGCTCGGTCGCACCCTCGGTCAAGGGCGTGCGCTGCGAGATCGAAGTGCGCGAACCCAATCCTCTTCATTGATCCGTAGATCCATAATCATGTTGCGTCCTTCCATCCTGATTTTCGCGCTCGCCGGCCTCGCCGCGTGTTCGACGACCTCTGCTTCCGGCACCATGATCGTCGACGGCGAAGAAGTTGAGTTCCGCGCCGACGTGGTCTCTGAAGTCGAAGACGTCGAGGTCGACCATACCCTGGTGGCTCACACCGATGGCCGCGTCAGCGCGCAGTTCGAACTGCACAACGACCAGTCCCACCCGGAGCGCATCCGCGTGACCTGGGACTGGCTCGATCTCAACGGCATTGCGCTGCGCAAGGCCACCGGCGAGTCGGCCGAATTGTTCTACGTACTCCAGCCGGATGAAAAGCGGCTGGTCACCCTGCAGTCCCCCACCGAGCACGCCGTCCAGGTGCAGATCAAGGTGCGCTCCACCGCCCTCATCCGCTAGCACCGCCAAGAGGAATTCCATGATCCGTCTCACTGCCATTGTCCTCGGGCTCAGCGCCCTGTCCGCCGGCGCCTGCTCCCACAAGGTCCAACCGATCGATCCCGACCGCCCGGAAACCATCGACACCAAGTTCGGTTTCCCCGACCTGAAATTGGTCGCCAACGACATGACCCAGTCCTTCCTCGGCTCCGACAAATGGGGCGGTGACCGACCGCGCATCGTCTTCGGCGGGGTGCGCAACCGCACCCAGCAGCACCTCGATACCGAGAACATCACCGACACCATTCGCACCGCGCTGATCCAGTCGGGCAAGTTTTCGGTCCTGGCCGGTGCCGTCGGCATCGCCGAGATCGAACAAGAAACCACCTACCAGCAATCTGGGCCGGTGGACATGGCCTCTGCGGTGGAACTAGGCAAGCAGCTCGGGGCTGAGTACGTGCTCTACGGGGCCTTGCGCGAGATGCGCAAGGAGCGCGACGACCTCAAGGTCGTCTGGTACAAATTCACCATGAATGCGGTCAATGTGCAGACGCGTCAATTGGTGTGGGCGGAAGAACAAGACATCGCCAAAATGGAAGAGAAGACCCTCTTCGGCTGGTAGCCACCATCGGATTCATCTGCCGCAATACCGCGGCACCGGCGCCTTCATCTCCAGTCACCGCTGAGGACGAAGGCGCCCCACGTTTCCGGGCGGGCGTCATGGCCGCCGCTTTCTGCGCGCGCCTGGCGCAGCATCTTCAGCTTGGCCTGGTGCAGCGCTTCGCCCTTGTCCAGGCCGCGTTCCCAGTAGTTGCGGTAGAAGTCGCCCATCAGCGTGGCGGCAGCACGGTCGTCGACCTTCCACAGGGAGCTGACCACGGTTCTGGCGCCGGCCACCTCGAAGGCGCGGCGCAGGCTCATCAAGCCGTTGCCGGCGCGCTTGCTGCCGAGCGCGGTCTCGCACGCCGACAGCACCGCAAGGTCGCACGCGCTGAGGTCGAGGTAGCTGACCTCTTCGGCCGACAGGTAGCCGTCTTCGCGCGCCGGGTCGGGCTCGGCGTTGACCCCGGCCAGCACCAGCCCGGAAAGGAGTCCGGGCAGCATGCCGGCGACGCGCAGTTTTTCCTGCAGCCCGGATTGAAGGGCTCGGGCAGGCGCGGCCGCGTCCGCCGGCTGGGCTTCGTCGAGACGCGCCAGCAAAGAGGGTAAGTGTTCCGGTTCGAAGTAGCCGTGGGTGGCGAAATGCAGATAGCGCTGTCCCGCGACCGAGGCTTTGACCGCTTCCTCGGTGGCCGCACTCCCGTCCAGCCGCTGCATCGGCGCCCGCCATTGCAGCAGGTCCTGGTGGTAGTCCTTGATGAACTGCAGCTCCTCTCGAGTTGCTTCCAGGCGCGGCCAGTTGCCGCCGAACGAGGAGCCGCTGCGTAACCCCTCGCCTTGATTCCCAGTGGCCTGATCGCGTCGGAAGTAGTTGATGTCTCCCACTGCCAGGACTGGCCCCTCGCGCTCGGCAGCCGCCGGACCACCGGCCAGCAGCTGGGAGGTGTCCGAGAGATAGGTGAAACGATGGCTCTCCAGCAGGTAGCCACCTTCGGCACCAGGCAGAATGCCGAAGGGAAGTTCACAAAGAAACCCATCAGGGCTGACCAGAACAAGAGGGTGTCCGGCGATCAGGGTGCGCACGGGTTGCAGAAATACTCCCTCCAGTTCTTTGGCCATGGCGCCCTGTGCAGCCAGGCTGCGCCCGCCACGCAGGGTCTCCTGAGATAGAAAGGCATCGAGCAACTCATCGAGACGGGCCGCGGAACCCAGGCTGTGGAGCGTCGGTTCGGCACCACCCCGCAGTGTCCAGACGAAGACCTCCTGGTGAATCAGGAAGTCCAACACGATGGCGCCGTCTGGCAGGGCGCCTTGAACCTGGCGCCAAGAAGGAAGGTCCAGGACCTGATCGATTCCCAGCTCTTGATTGAGGCTGCGCTCCAGTGAGATCCGCTGCTCACGCAGCTGCGCAATCCGTTTCTCTTCCTGGTCGTAGTCTTCCGTGGCCGCCTGGATCAAGGCGGCAGAAAGTTCGCGATTGACGCGCCTCAACTCCAACAAGGTCGAGTGTGGTTCACGCTCGGCTCCCGACCGCGTCACCCGCAGCGACGCTGCCTGCAGCCGGGTCAGAATTCCCTTCCAGCTCAAATAGGGCTGCAGGTATTCCGATTGAGCGCGCTGTGGGCTTCGCACCAGGCTCGCCAACATCTGCCCAGGCCCCCCCGCCATGGCCAGCTGGCGGAAGCGCTGTGCCTCAGGCATGGTGGGTAGTTCGGAACGCAGGAACTGAATCGCCTGCCGCAATTGCTGGTCATAGAGTTCCAGCGCGGCCTCGAAATCACCCGCGGTGAATTCGAGGCCAGCGAGGTTCAGCAAGCTGGTCAGCGTTGAGGGATGGGCTGGTCCGAAATATTCCTCGATCCGCTCCAGGGATTGCGTCAGGGCCTTGCGCCCCTCGGCAAGCCTGCCGGCATCCTTCAAGGCTGAGCCCAGATTGTTCAGGCTCATCAAGGTGTCCGGGTGACCGGCACCCAGGATTTCCGTCCGCCTGTGCAAGAGTTCCTGATTGAGGCGGATGGCCTCATCCAGCTGCCCGGCGTCGGCCAGCATGCTGGCCCGGTTGCTCAATGCCATCAACGCGTCGCGGTGATCTGGACCTTGCGTCCGATTGACGATCTCCAGCGACCGCAATCCCATTTCCAAGGCTGCTTCAGTCTGCCCGACCCCGTCAAGAAAGAGCGCCAGGTTGTTCAAGCTCTGGCCGATCTTGGGATGGTCCGGCCCAAGCAGCTGCTCTCGTTGCTCGAGCACCTGGCTCTCCAGCTCGATGGCTTCATCAAAGGACCCTTGGAAGAAGGACAGTACCGCGAGCACCTCGCGCGCGTTGAGCGCTTGTGAGCTGGTCGGCCCTTGCGCTTCCTCGTGGATGGCCACAGCCTCCAGACCCAGTTCGCGTGCTTTCTCGAACTCTCCGAGGTCGATCAACAATTCAGCCAGACCCTCAAGATTGCGAGCCAGGTCGGGGTGCAGCCGTGGCAGTCTGGAACGGACGACCTCTACCGCCCGCAATTGCAGCGGCCGGGCCTCAAGCAAGCGTCCTTGGTCGTGCAGGTTGCGCCCTAGATTGGTCAGACTCTGGGCCGTCTCCGGGTGAACCGGCCCAAGCACCTTTTCGCGAATGTCGAGGGCCCGGCGATGACAGGCGCCGGCGTTTTCCTCCTGGCCGACCGCGTCGAGCGCCAGACCGAGGTTGTTCCAGGTGGAGGCAACGTCAGGATCCTCCTCGCCAAGGGCAGGACGCAGCAGTTCGAGCGCCTCCTCCCCGAAACGTACCGACGTCGGATACTCACCAAGGGAGTAATGAAGGCTGGCAAGATTTGCCAGGCTCTGCCCGATATCTGCATGGTCCCGATCCAGAACAGCACGGCGGATTTCCAGCGCCCGGTTCTGATGTTCGAGAGCCGCCTCGAGCTGCCCCGCCTCGACGAGGGCGAGCCCAAGGTTGTTGAGCACCGTGGCGACCTCAGGGCTTCGCTCACCAAAACACTGCGCAGTCCAGCCGAGCACTTCCTCCAGGATCTCGGCACCGCGACGGGCCTGACCAAGGCTGGTGTGCCAGGTGCCATAAGAGACCGATGCCCAGATGGTGTCGGAATCAACCTCGCCGAACAATTCTCGGAAAATGGCCGCGGCCCGTCCGACCCGTGTGACCGCTTGCTGATATTCGCCCATCTCCTCGAGCAGGTGAGCGTAGTTGGTCCAGAAGATCCCGGCCTCGTACCTCGGCGAGGCAAAAGCCTCGAGGATCAACGGCTCTGCGCGCTGGAACAATTGCAGCGCCTCGTCGCGACGACCGCCCTGATTCAGCAGCCCGGCTAGATTGGAAAGACTTTGAGCCAGATCGGCCGGCTCCGGCGGTTGAAGTTTTTCCCGCAGCGCCAGCGCCTGCCGGTGCAAGGCGATGGAGTCGGCAGTCCTACCGTCATCGGCGACCGCCATGGCGTAGTTGTTGAGCAGGGTGGCGGCGTCCGGGTGCCCTTCGCCGAGTTCGGCGAGGGCGATGCCTGCACATTCTTCCATGGCCGCACAAGCGGCCGCGGTATCGCCCAGGGCCAGGAGCGCGTCGCCCAAGGAATGCAGACTGATCGCGGTGTTCATATCCGAGCCCCCGAAAAGGGTTCGATTCAAGGCCACCATGTCCTCCAGAACGGGGATGGCTTCCTGCGGCCGGCCTGCGTTCAACAACGCCGCTCCTCTGGCCTCCATCAGCAGGACCATTTGCTGGTGCGGACCTCCGTGGACCTCGGCCAGATGCTGCAGGTGGGCTCGATAGTCCTGTTGCTCGGCACGGATTTGGTCGGCATCGGTCAAGGTCGGAGGGTGGCCCGCCTTCACCGCGATCTGGAAATCTCCGACGCGACCGTGCAGGGCGCAGGCCAGGATGCGCACGACCTGCCCGGCCTGCAATCGCGCCTCAACACGTGCATGAGTATTGAGCAGGCCGTCGTCGTCCTCAGCAAGGACCTCGCCATCGCTGTTGAGCAGGACCAGATAGGCGTCGAAATCATAGGATTCCAAGTCGACAAAAAGGGCGCCGCCTTCCTCGGCGGTGAAGAGGAATCCGATGCCACGCACCGCAAGCTGGGAATAGCCCTGGTCCAGGACTGGGCTGCGGACGGGCGCAGCGCTCGAGTCAAGCGTGCCGTGATAAACCTCTTCCAAGCTCAGTTCTTCCAGGAATCTCGTTGGCGACGGAGGAGTGCCGGGATCCTGGTGCAGCGCCCCGAGAAGGGCCACGGACTGCAGCAAGCCGCTCAGGAAGAAGCCCATTCCGCTACCTCCAGTCACCGCTGAGGACGAAGGCGCCCCATGTTTCCGGGCGCGCGTCGGTGCCACCGCTCTCGGCGCGCGCCTGGCGCAGCATCTTCAGCTTGGCCAGATGCAGCGCTTCGCCCTTGTCCATGCCGCGTTGCCAGTAGTTGCGATAGAAATCACCCATCAGCGTGGCGGCGGCGCGGTCGTCGACCTTCCAAAGGGAACTGACCACGGTTCTCGCGCCGGCGACCTCGAAGGCACGGCGCAGACTCATCAAGCCGTTGCCGGCGCGCTTGCTGCCCAGCGCGGTCTCGCACGCCGACAGCACCGCCAGATCGCACTCGCTGAGGTCGAGGTAGCTGACCTCTTCGGCCGACAGGTAGCCATCTTCGCGCGCCGGGTCGGGCTCGGCGTTGACGCCGGCCAGCACCAGTCCGGACAGGAGACCGGGCAGCATGCCGACCGCCTTGCGTTGTTCGTCGAGCAGACCCTCGCTGCGCCAGCGCTCGGCGTTGGCCATCAAGGACGGCAGGTGATCGGGTTCGAAGTAGCCATGGGTGGCGAAGTGCAGGTAACGCTTTCCGGGGAGCGCAGATCGCACCGCTTCTTCAGTGGCAGCGGCATGAGTGAGAGTTGTGGCAACGGAACGGTTGTTGAAGGCGGTTGAAAACTGACGTTTCAATCCGTTGATTTCCTCGGCCGTTCCAGTCAAAGGCAGCCAACTCTCTCCGACCAGGCCTGGAGCACGGACCGCCTGGTCGCCCGGCCCGGCATCCGGGGCACGCCCCCGCACCTGGTAATCCACATCCCCGATGAGCAGCGCCGCTCCGGCCAAGCCGCCATCTGGCCTGCCCTGTTGCTGCAGGCGGGAACTATCCGACAGATAGACGAAGCGGTGCTTCTCGAGCAGGTAACCCTGGTCCGGATCGCGCAGGACCCCGAAGGGAAGCTGGCACAAGAAGCCATCCGGACTGATGAAAACGGTCTCGGCCTCGCCGATCAGAGATTCCAACGGCTGCCACAAGGCCGACCACAAATCGGCGACCTTGCGACTGCTCGCTCCTTCCTCCAGGGTCCTGCCGCCGCGCAGCAAGCCCTCACGCAAAAAGGCCTCCTGAAAACGCTGCAGCCCCTCGGACCCGGCCGAATCTGCCTGAGCAGGGGCATCCAGGGCAAGGAAAACGGGTTTCTGCTGCGGTCGGATCACCCAGACGTAGACCCGATCGGCGATGAAGAAGTCGAGCAGGACCGCGCCAGCGGGCAGGCGCGATGCAAGTTGTCGCCCATCAAAGGGCGCCAAAGACGCCTCACTGCCGAGCAGCCGGTTGACCTTTTTCTCGATGGAGGTGCGCTCACCGCGCAGCCGTTTGATATGCGCGTCGGCATCGGCACCCGACCCGGGGTGCAGAACCCATCTGGACAGCTCGCGGTCCAACTCCTGCAGCGCCGCCAGATGTCCGCGCAATTCCGCCGCTTCCTGACCCGGCCCACGCAAGGCGTGCAGCTTCTGTAACGAGGCATGCTGGATACGGGAGGGCAGGCCCTTCCAATTCAGGTAGGCATCCAGGTGGGGCCACGGATCGGCCTCAGGGCACTTCTCGAGTGCCGCCAGCAACAGGCGTGGTCCAGCGGTTTCCGCCAGGTACTGAAAGCGGCTCGCTTCGGGCATGGTGGGGAATTGCTTCCCCAGGTATACGGATTGACCGCGCAGCGCTTCTTCGGCGAGACGCAGAGATTCCTGGGGATCGCCTTGCTGGAGCACCGCCGCCGCCAGGTTGTTGAGGCTGCGAATGACCGCCGGGTGCCCCGCTGGCAGGCGCTTGCGGCTGACTTCCAGGGCACGGCGGAAATAGGCCAGAGCCTCGTCGAGATGTTCGGTAGCCAAGGCAACGGAACCCAGATTGCCGAGGCTGAGGGCAACGTCGGGGTGATCAGAACCAAGCACCGACTCGCGGATCTGCAGGGCCTCCAAATAGAGTTCCCTGCCGCGGTCATATTGCCCGAGATTGGAATGAAGGAACGCGAGCGCGTGCAGGGTGCCCGCGGTATCGGCGCGCTCCTCTGGGCCTGGCATATTGCGCAGGATTTCCAATGCCCGCGCAAACAGCGGTATCGCTTCGTCTGCCTGCCCGATGGATTCCAGCATGGCGGCGAGGTTGGTCAATGAATTCGCTGTGCTCGGATGAGAGAGGCCGTTCAGATCCTCGGTCAGCACCAGCGCCTGCCGGTAGATTTCTTCGGCGCGCTCCAGATCGCCCTGGCCGTGAACCAGATTGGCAAGGTTGTTCAGCGCGGCTGCGGCTCCCGGATGGTGCATGCCCGAGGACTCCTGATAGGAGCGGATGGCCTCCTCGGTTTTTGCGATGGCCCTTTCAATCTCACCGATTTCCTCATCGGCCTGGGCCAGGTTCATCCACACGGTCGCGGTGGCCGGGTGGTTCGGGCCAAAGACCGCCGTGCGAATGCGCAGGGCATCTTCCAGCATGGGGCGAGCCCGCTCGATCTGGCCGAGGTCCAACAAGAGCACGCCAAGATTGTTCAAGGAAATCGCCAGATCGGGATGTCCAGGTGGCAGCACCTGACGGCGGATGCTCAGCGCCCGCTCATGCAGTCCGCTGGCCTCGGCGGAATGACCCATGACATTCAAGGTCATCGCCAGATTGTTGAGGCACGAGGCCAGCAGGGCATCCTGTTCGCCGAGGGCGGCAAAAAGAAGGTCGGCGCCCCGGCGGAGCACTCGTTCTGCGGATTGAAATTCTCCAAGCTGATACAGCTTGGCACCCAGGTTGTTCAATGAGTTGCCGATCGCTGGGTGGCCGGGTGGGAGCTGGGACTCGCGGATCGCCAGGGCCCGACGCTGGAGGGCAAGGCCCTGCTCGTCGTCACCCATTTCAAAAAGCACACCTGACTGGTTTTCCAGCAGGACTGCCAGGTTGAGATGATGCGGACCGAGCTGAGCCTCCCAGGTCTGCAGCGCGGCAGCGTTCAGGTCGTGGGCGTTCTGCAGGTCGCCCAATACGTGCAGTACCCAGGCCAGGTTCAACTGGGCGCTGGCGGTGTCGACGTCGTCTGCGCCCAGCACTTCCATCTTGATAGCCAGGCTGCGGGCGAACAGTTCCGCCACCTCCTCGAAACGCCCTTGGCTCCTCAGGCTCATCGCTTGCCGGTGCAAGGTCTCGGCGTATTCGATGCTGGCCTCGCCGTAGCGATCGCGAACGAATTCTGTGGCTTCCAGGTGATCGCTTTCGGCTGCAGCGCGACGTTGATCAGGACTCAATTCCGGCGGTAGTCCTGAATGAACCGCAAGCTGGAACTCGCCGTCGCCACCATGCAGGGCTGCGGCCACCAGGCGGTATTCTTCGCCCGCCTCCAATGCGAGAACCAGGCGCGCGTGGGTTCCGATCAAGCCGTCATCGTCTTCGCCCAACAGATCACCGGACTCGGTACGGGCAAGCAGATAGGCGTCGAAACTGTAGGAGCGCAGGTCGAAGTGGTACGTGCCGGAGGCTTCTGCAAAGAATGAGAAGACCCGGCCGCGGACCGGGGCGCTGGAATAACCGGCGTCCAGAACCGGGCTGTGGATTTCGGCATCGGTGGTAGTGACCGTGCCCGAATGCGGGTTTTCCAGTTGCAGACGCTCTGGTGGGCCCGGGTCCTGGATCAGGCTCCCGAGGAGGATCAGCGTACAGACCATGTTTGTGCCATCCTATCCACAGGAAGCGGGGATCGGGGAGCAGGGGCGCAGGAGCCGGGCCGCCAGGGCAGGGCCGCTCCGCCGTGGCTACAATCTCCGCTTTGAGGGGCCTCCCGCCCCGCCCAGAAAAACACCGATCGCCATGATGGATCTCCAGGACATCGTCTTCACCGACGCTCACAAGGACCTTCGCCAGAAGGCCCACGACATCGCCCGCAAATACCTGCTGCCGCAGGCGGCCAAACACGACAAGGTCGGCTCCTACAACGAAGAGGCGCTGCGCGCCGCCGCCGACGCCGGCTTGCTCGCCGCCTGGATTCCGCAGGAGTACGGCGGCACCGGCATCGGCATCCTCGGGCTGTCGCTGGTGGTCGAGGAATTGTCCAAGGCCGACCCGGCCTTCGGCGTGGCCTTCGCCGTCAACGCGCTGGGTTCGATCCCGTTGATCAAGGGCGGCACCGAGGAGCAGAAGCAGAAATATCTGCCCAAGGTCGCCACCGGCGAATTCAGCTGCGCCTTCGCACTGTCGGAAAAATTTGCCGGCTCCGACGCTGGCGGCGTCGCGGTCAAGGGCACCCAGGTCGACGGCGGCTGGCTTCTCAACGGCGAGAAGAAGTGGACCACCAACGCCTCGCGCGCCGACATCCTCACCTGCTTCGCGGTGACCGACCCCGAATCGCGCTCGCGCCGCATCTCGGCCTTCATCGTCGAGAAAGATGACGAGGGCTTCGGCATCAAGAAGGAAGAGGACAAGATGGGCATCCGCATGGTGCCGGTGTGCGAGACCGAGTTCCGCAACATCTTCCTGCCCGATGACCGTCTGCTCGGCGGCAAGCCGGGCCTCGGCTTCAAGCACTCGATGATGACGCTCGACTGGGCGCGCCCCGGCGTCGCCGCGCAGGGCGTCGGCACCGCGGCCGGCGCACTCGAGTTGGCCACCACCTACGCCACCCAGCGCAAGCAGTTCGGCCAGGCGATCGCCGGCTTCCAGATGATCCAGTCGATGCTCGCCGACATGGCGCAAAAGGTCGAAGCCGCGCGCTGGCTGGTCTACATGTGCGCCTCCCAGGCTGACGCCGGCATCTCGGTCAACAAGACCGCCGCCATGGCCAAGTGCTTCGCCACCGACACCGCCATGCAGGTGGCCACCGACGCGGTGCAGATCTTCGGCGGCTACGGCTTCATGGAGGACTACCCGATCGCCAAGTTCATGCGCGACGCCAAGATCCTGCAGATCTACGAGGGCACCAACCAGGTGCAGCGCATGGTCATCGCCCGCAACCTGGTCAAGGAATCCGGCAAGCACGACTACCTCGCCGAGTTCATCCCCACCGAGACCCAGGAAACCTTCGCCGAAGAACCGCTGGCCTCGGTCAATCTCTAGCAGGCCGGCCCAAAAAAGAACGGCGGCGACTGGTTCTCCAGTCGCCGCTGTTCATATTTTATGTTCACCTGGCATTACCTGGGTTTTACTGGCGATTCTAAGGGTTGGCTATCACGGCTATCACCAATGGGCCAGGAGAGCCACGATACCGTGTCCTCGGTGTTGCGGGAGCGTGGTGCTTGCAGCGGCATTCGGCCTGCCGCTAGAGCTGCAAGTGCCGCGTGCCCGCAGCACCGCGAACCCACAACAACGTCCGCAGAGCCCACGCCGCTTCAGGTCTCTGGAAGTACGAAATAACCTGCACCTCCGATGAGGAGGCGCAGGTTGAGTGGGAGGAAGAGGACTACTTGTCGTAGTCGAACTTCTGGCCTTCGGCCAGTTTGTTCTTGTCGGCGTCGGCCCACTGGTGCTCGGGGCGGGCCATGATCTCGTCGATCAGCTCGAGGACGGCTTTGGCGCCGGCTTCGTTGCCGTGTTCGGCGGCTTCGGCGCACATCTCGCGCGCTTGCGGGATCAGTTCCATGTACCAGCGCTCGGCGACTTCGTACATGCCGTGCCAGTGGGAGTAGTCGGGTGCCATC
>JAJFFB010000142.1 GCA_021776925.1 Planctomycetota bacterium
GTCGTCCTTGCGCGTCAGGAATTTGTTGCCCTCGAGGTAGGGCAGCGCCAGCGTCATGATCAGGAAGGGCGGCGCGTCCTCGAGGGAACCCGCCTGTGCTTCCATCATCTTCGCCATCGCCACCGGATCGAGCACGAACCACTGCTCGATCGCGCCGCGCACGGTATAGATGTTCATCAGCGAAGTTCCGCTGCCCTCGACCACCGCGCGCACCGCGAATTCGCGGTCGGAGTTCTCGCCCGCCGGGCCCATGACCTTCTGCAGGTCGAAGTGCTGGTCGTCGAGCGCGTGGGTCAGCTCGTGCGCCAGGATGATGTCGGCCAGCGCGCCCTGACCGAAGGTGTCGATCATGTAGAAGCGCTTGGTCGCCGGGTCGTAGTAACCCCCTACCTGCGAGCGCAACAACTCGGCGTAGGTCTCGAGCAGATCGAGGTCGGGGTCGATCAGGCCGAGCATGCGATAGGCCTCGGAGATCGCTTTGAATTTCTCCAGTCCGTACTCGCGCTCGAACTCCGCCATGGCGAACTCCATGAACTCGTCGACGCTCTGCATCGCCGCCGGCACCTGGTGCTTGAACTTCCAGCCGCGCAGCTCTTCGACCCGCGGCAGGATCTCGGCCACGCGCTGATCGAGGATTTCCTGGGTGAAGGGTTCGCCCATGTCGATCTCCTCCTCGGCGAAGATGTCGAATCCCTCTTCCTCGGGCTCCTGCCCGGCGGAGCCGTCGGTTTCGTCCACATCATCGGGGAAGGGGTCGAAGTACTCCATTTCGGGCTCCTGGTCGCGGTCGCGCGGCAGGTTGGGATCGACCTCATCGACCTCAGCGCTGCCGTTTTCCCCGGCGCGCGGCGCGCCGTCGTAGATGGAATGGCAGGAAGCAACCAGCACAATCAGCATCAGCGGGAGACGAGGCACCATGGGCATAGGTTAAGCTTTCCGACCTCCATGGGCAGAGAACGCGTTGTCATCCTCGGAGCCGGTATCGCCGGCGCGGCCACCGCCTGGTTCCTGGCCCGCCGCGGCACCCACGAGGTCGTCCTGCTCGAGCAGGAGATCCAGCCGGGAGTGCATTCCAGCGGGCGCAATGCCGGGATTCTGCGCACCGCCATACCGGATCCGGCGCTGCACAGCCTGGCGCGGGATTCCTATCGCTTCTACCGCGATCCGCCGCCCGGATTCTGCGAGCAGCCTCTGATCGACCCGGTCGGCCTGTACCTCGCCGCCGACGCCGACGCCGCCGATGCCCTGAGGTCGTGGGCGCTGAATCAGGAGTTCGCCGCCGGTGGCTGCGAGGTGGCCCCGCAGCAGCTCTACGACGCCTACCCCCAGCTCGCCCACAAGGTCGCCATCGCAACCTACTTCGCCGACGAAGGCGGTTTCGACGTCGACGCCATTCTCAGTGCCTTTCTGCGTGGCGCCCGCGCCGCCGGCGCGGACATCTGCTATCAGCGCCGCGGGGTGGAAATCCTGGTCCGCGAAGAGCGGGTTTTCGGCGTGCGCCTGTACAACCCAGACGAGGTTCTGGAATGCGGAACCGTGCTCGCCGCGGGCGGGGGCTGGGCCGCCGAGGTTCCGGCGCGCGCCGGCTGCGACCTGCCGCTGCAGCCGATCCGCCGCCACCTGATGGTAAGCGGTCCGCTGGCGCAGCTCGACCCGCGTTCGCCGGTGGTGTGGCTGGGCGGCGACGAGTTCTATTTCCGCCCGGAGAGCGGTGGCCTGATGATGTCGGCGTGCGACACCAGCCCGGTGCCCCCCGCCGAGGGCGAGGCGGTGCAGGACGAAGTGCTCGAACAGATCGCCGCCAAAGCCGGCCGCTGGCTGCCCGGCTACCCCGATCTCAGCCTCGCCCACTGCTGGGCCGGCATGCGCACCTTCGCCCCCGACGACCGTTTCGTCATCGGCCCCGACCCGCGCCTGCCCGGCCTGCACTGGCTCGCCGCCCTCGCCGGCCACGGCATCACCTGCGCCGCCGCCGCCGGCCGCCTGGCGGCGGAATGGATCGCCGAAGGCTGGTCCGCGCATCCGCACGCGGCTGCCTTCCTTCCGGACCGTTTGCTTGCCCAGGCTCGACCCGGGCCATGAGAGCCAGGGAGTTACCGTGCCCTGTCGTTGATGAAATCCCCCCCCTTCCTGCAGCTCCGGATCGAATTGAATCAGGTCCGACCCGTCATCTGGCGGCGCATCCTGGTCTGGTCGGACACCTCCCTCGACGAACTGCACCTGATCGTGCAGGGGGCGATGGGTTGGGAGGACCGCCACCTGCACCATTTCCGCCAGGGCCAACGCATGTTCGTCCCCGAGGAGGAGCTCGATCAGATCCAGTGGGATGCCGAGGACGAGAGTCTGGCCACCGTCGGAGATCTGCTGCGGCGCAAGGGAAGCACGCTGGAATACGTCTATGACTATGGCGATGACTGGCAGCACACGATCAGGCTGGAGAAGAAGACCCGCGATCCGCGCGACCCTGACTGGAAGCTGCCGCGCATCCTGGATGGGGCCAACGCCTGTCCGCCGGAAGACTGCGGCGGCCTCTTCCGCTACCCGGACCTGGTGCAATCCTTCCAGGCCAAGGAGCCGGGAACCCTGGCGTGGATGTCCGCATGCGGCCTGGAGGACGATTGGAAACCCGACGCCTACTCGGTCGAGGCCGCGCAGGAAGACCTCGACGCGCTGATCTCCAAGGAGGATGACGCTTGGGAGGACTTCGATCCGGAGGACGAGGACGAAGCCGGGGATTGGAGTCCTCTCGAGGAGCAGCTGGCCCGGACCGGCTTGGACAATTTCCTGCAGGAGCCGGAATGGCGCGAATTGTTGGTGCACGCCGCAGAGATCATGAGCCTGCCGCTGCAGACCGCGGCGGACCCGGCGCCTGCGCCGCAGGAGCTGATCCCCGAATTCGACACCCTGGTGCGTGACCACGTGGCCTTCGACATGATCCTCGAAGGGACGAAGCCCGCCGGGCAGGTCTTCGCCGATGCCCACGACGAGCTCCCGGAGGGGGCGATCCACTATCTGGAGGCCATGCTGGGTAGCGTCTTCTCGCCCTATCTGGTCCTCAGCAAGACCGAAGACGGCGAGATCAGCCTGGTCGACCTGGCTCAGGCCGATGCACTGACTGCTCGCTTTTCCACCGGCACGACTGTGGCGCACCAGAAGGTTGAATTCGGCAGCATGCTCTTCGCCCGCGTGATCCGGAAAGGCGAGGAGTGGATCATCCTCGACCCGCACCTGGGCTGCGCATTCGACCGGGAGGACTTCGAGGGCCATCTGAAGACCCTGGCGGGTCAATTCGACCTCGACCCCGGTAACGCCTCCGACCTCTTCGCCCTGTTCAAGGCGTCGGCCCCGCATTGGCTGGGTTATTGGGCCGTGCAGTCCATGGCCCTGAATGACCAGGCCCTACCGGTTTCGCTCCTGCCTGGAGAGGAATGGAACCCCGGGGTCGGCAGTTACCGGGTCCCGGACCTGCCCACGGTGGCCAGGGCACTGAATCGCTGTCCAGGCCTGGAACAGCTCCACGACACCGCCTGGTTCTTTCCCGGACCCGATCGCCAGACGGATCAGGAGGACTCCGGCTGCCACCCCCCCATGGGTTGGGTCATGGCCCAGGGCCCCGAGCTCTTTCTCCTGGCCGGGAGCAAGAAAACCATGGCCCTGCTCCGCGCTGCGGTCAAGCAGGCCGGCATCCAACCCCTGCGCCATCTCTCGACTCGTTACGGTCTCGCCGACCAGCTGCCCCTGGTGCTGGCGCCGCCGGTCGAAACCTGATCCCCTGGGAATGGCGGAATATTGTCCGAGGTCGACCACAGGGACAGCCTAGGTGCACCAATGCAAGCGGGCCAGGATCCGTCGGAACGATCACTTTGCGCTCAGCTCCGTTCACGGGGAAAGAACTGCGTCTTCGAGCACTAGGAGTCAAGTGCCGCACGTCGCAACAACTGGCTGAAAGACTCGAAGTCGACGACGAAGTCATTATCGCACCAGACCTTGGGAAAGCGATCCGCCTCGTCGAGGGACACGACGCCGCGGCGTACACCAAGCAGGACCAGGTCCGGGGTGGAGACGATCCGGCGGGCACCCATGCGAGACTCCGCTTCCCGGACGAACCGGCGGCCCTCGTCATCCGTTGCGATAAGCCAGCCTCGGGACGATGCGAGCGTCAGACAGGCGGCCTCACCTCGCCCGATCCGACGCTCATCCGTCAGTTCGGTCATCAACAACAATTCCTCGACGTCTTCGGGCTCGGCAATCCTCAGCAGCCCCATCTCCATCGCATTAAGTACAGGCTGCCGCGACTCCGGGCGGACGAGCTCATCCAGGACCTCCTGAGGGACCACGAAATGGAAGCCGTGTAATTCACCGAACAGCCCCACCTGCTCGACCTGCGTCATGTGAATCAGGACATTGGCGTCGACCGCAACCGTCTGCAACTCAGGTTCACCCGTCACGCGCCTAGATTCGGATTCCGGACCCGCCCGATTGGCTTGCGGAAACCGGCCTTCCGCAACAGGTCACGGAACTCCTCCCGGGTATAGCCAACCAGCCCCGCGAATTCGCTCGCGCGTGCCACGCTGATCTCATCTCGCCGCAACGCCTCGAGCACAAGGGAGACGAAGCGGTGATGAAAATGGTCGGGCGTGCTCTCGGACGGAGCTTCCGGTCCGAATAGGAACATCGCGTGCGCCAGTTCTCTCAACTTCCCGCCTTTGTGGGATCCATGGAGTTCGTCGAATGTGTGCTCGGAGATGCAGGAGAGGGACTTCAGGCGGTAGAGCACCGCGAGATGGCTCGCCCCAAAGTAGTGGCTCAACTGAACCACGTCGTGGGGTTGGATTTCGGATTCCGAGGCTGGTGCGGAATTCCGCGTGGAATAGACCATCTCCCCCTCCATTACCGTCGAGGTGTTCTCACGAGGCGGCTTGCCCAGGGAGGTCAACATGTCTGTCACTCCTTCCTCCGGCAGAAGGAAGGCCGCCGCAAATCGGTTTGCGCGCTTTTCCCGAACCTCATCCTGGTGATTCCGGTGCGTCACACTGGCGCGGACGGTTGAATCCAGAATGACGTGGGCGTATTCGTGTGCGAGCGAGAAACGGCGGCGCGGCAGATTCCGTTCGCGGCGGTTCACCGCGATGAAGGGGCCGGCCCGCAGCATCAGAGTCAGGCCGTCAACCTCTTCCGGCAGATCCAGCAGTGCGGTCAGAATGCCCTGCGACTCAAGCAGGTCCATAAGGTCCGGTACCGGGGCGCTGCCGAGCCCCAGCCGCCGCCGCTCCTCGATCGCCGCACGTTCACCCTGCTGGATCGCCTGCCACGTATTTGCTTGCGGTGTAGCCAACCGCGTGGCCAGCGCGTGGCCGTCGAAGGCGCGTTGGATGCCCAGGGCTGCCTCCAGCTGGCGGGTGGCTGCGGCGACCTCGCGGCAGCGGCGGATGACCTCCCGTTGGAGGTCGACCTCCAGTTCGGCCGTGCCAACGGCCCGGAAGGCCGTCAGCAGGGACTCCTCGGGGTTGAACTCGGCCTCCAGGAGGTCGGCCGGTAGCCTGCCGAAAAGACGGGCGAGCTGATCCAGCTCGATGCTGCTGACCTTGCGGTCGCTGGTCTCGATCTGGGAGACGACAGGCCGGGCCACGCCAAGAGCCTTCGCAGTGTCGGCTTGGGAGAGGCCGGCTGCTTCACGGGCCTGGCGAAGGCGGTCAGCGAGGATTTTGCGAGTGAGGGACACGACCTCTCTATCTCGGGGTTTGCGTCAGGAAACCTTACCATTTCCTGCCATTTCGGCCCCATTATGTCGGCACGGAGCTTGCACGTCAAGGCTGCCATGGCCAAGAAGCCTCCCATACATGTCGTCCCGCGCCAAGGCCGGTGGGCCGTCAGGTCCGCCGGTGCAAGCCGGGCCTCCTCACTCCACGATACCCCGCGGGCCGCCCTCGCCTCCGCCCGTGCCCGTGGGACAGAGCTGTTCACCCACGGCCGCAACGGCCAGATCCGCGACCCTGCAAGTGATGGCAGAATACAAACTGATCAAATGGACCCGAGTTGGCAAGCCCTGCAGCACGTCATAGACGAAACACTTTCGTGTACGGTACATGGTCGTCAACGCAATAGCCAGCGAGCCGAAGTCGGTGCTTAATATGACGCCATGTCTCTCCACCGCGATGCCGAGCCAAATTAGGTACATTCTCGAGAACAAAAGAGTCAGGCTTCTTAACGCGTAGAATTCTGATAACGAAGTCGATTAGTGTCCCAGAATCTGGGCATTCGGAGCCTCGCTGTTCGCCAGCCTTAGAGAATGGTTGGCAAGGAAATCCTGCGCAAAGGACTTCGTGGTCTGGGATATCCTCAGCGTCGATGTCTTCGATGCGGCCCTCCGGCTGGATGCCGAAGTTCTTGAGGTAAAGCGACCGAAGATCCTCGTCCAACTCGGACGCCAGTACGCACTGATGTCCGAGGCGGCGCAATGCCTGATGGAAGCCACCAAGCCCGGCGAATAGGTCGATGAACCGAAGCGGCATGTCTTAATGAGAGGGGGTAAACAGAAACTCTGGCCCCTCTTCCACAGTCCGGAGATTACGAGAGAGGCGGTCAATATGACCGGATTGAATTCTGTGCCCCCAAAACAGAGACATACCTTCACTGCCGAACAGAAAGCTGAGGCAGTGGCACCTGTCCACTACACACCCCGTATCAGTCGGGTTGCCCGCGACCTGGACCTCAGAATGGAATGGGATGGAAACCGGAATGCGCTGGGTCGGTCCGCCGCCGTCGCCGTCGGGATCGAGATCGGGTGAGGTGGAGGTCCTGCTGGCGGCAGACGACTGGACCTTGTAGTCCGAACTTGGCATGGCATTGAATCCAAGGATAATGGAAAGGGGGATGGGCTTCAGGAGGTTGCCCCCATTTGGGCGCTCGATCGCGGGCAAAGTCACGTTGACCAGCTCCCCAATGATCGACTGCGAGGCGTTGTCCTTTAGCCAACTCCAGTGCGCTCCCTGCGACACCCAATAGATGTTGGTAGCGCAGGAATCGTCGGTGTCCTCAGGATTGGCGGCCTGATCGAACTGCCCAATCAACTCTGCGTGCCTGCATTCGGCCGTGTCCATGTTGTTGGGCAGCAAGTCGGCTGGGGCCCAGAGCTTGGCTTCGTAGCCGAAGGGGGAGGACATTTTCTTTGAAGATCTCTTTTTGAAGAGGGAAGCCAAGGGTTTAAGAGGGTTTGGCATACCTAGCCTTAAGAGGTAGCCAGTCGGGGCGGCGTCAGCTTGCCAATAGCCTAGCGTTTTGGTGGGAGGCGAAAAAGGGCGTGGGCCAAAGTGCCCGGGCCGGGCACAACCAGCAGGGGGGTTTAAATCCAGCGATTTTTGGACTCGGTTCCTGGGAATTGTTCGGGATCTGCCCATGATGGGCCTTGGAAGAGCTCAGCCTGCCATACCCCATCGGCGCATATTTTGCTGCCTGATAAGAGCCCCTCCCATGTTATTCCGATAGCCTGATTTCAATAATATGGGAGCAAGGCGCCTACTGAGATTGAGATCGCCAGTTCCAGACAGCGTGGTGGGTGCTGAACCCATCTGCAGGATGGTCCTTCTGGGTTCTTACGACCTTGCTCATCGTCTTAATGCAAGGTGGGCCTTCGGCTGAATGAAAGCTGCACGAGCGCCCGTGCGCGGATCGAAATGTTCAGAGAGAGCACCCGTCCCCCGCACCTCGCTTACACTGGCAACATGGCCCGCACTGCCGACAAAATCGCCTGGAGCGGGTGTGTGCGCGGCGTCCAGCCCCGCATCCGCCTGAACCGCAGTTTCGACCAGTCCCAGCACAGTTATTTGGGATATGTGCTGATCCTGGAAGGGGAAGCCATCGGATTGCCCTCCAGCTTCCGCATTGCCCTCGGCAAGGGCGCACACGCCAGGCATGGCTTCCGGGTCGGGAACCGGCTTTCCGGGCTTGTCGTTCCGGTTACGGATGCGCAGCTGGAGTGCGCCGACCTCTACCGGGCCAGCGGCCTGCGCTTGGGGGAACGCGGGCCAGAGGAAATGAGCAGCCCGCCTCAGCCCATTCATGGGATCCCGCCGGAGCTGGAGGTCCATCGGCAGCGGGCGCCGGCGATTGCATGCGCCCACCTATTCCAAGCACTGCCTGAGCTGCATCTTGGGTTGCGAGATGGAGGTCGAGATGATCATCGATCAGTGGAATCCCAAGCTCCGGCGCTACCGGCGCGAGACCTTCTGTTATGGACCCAAGAGCTGCCCCCTCTACCGCCCCGGACCTACCAGAAAGGTCCCTGGGCACAAAGGGATGAGCTGGGAAGAGGAAGACTGGATTGACGAAGAGGCCACCCGGCACTGCGGGGCCGATGACCAGGCCCAGGAATCAGCTGCTCGTGCGATAGCCACGTGCCGCGTCCTTGAGCATGGTGGACGGGGTATAGAGCACTGGGCGGCCGGACCTGCGCTTCATCATTCCCTTGTGGACGAGGTCTTCCAGATCCTTGCGCGCGGTGGGCTGGGAAATTTGGTGGAAGGCCGCGTGCTCGGGCTGGGTATAGGCCGAGTTGCGCGCATGGAAGGCGTGTTCGAGCAGGGCCAGTTGACGTTGGTTCGGTACCCGGCGCAGAGCGAAGAAGTCGCGCAAATGGGCGCCGAGGTCACGCCGACGGGTAAGGAAACGCGCAAAACGCTCCATCTCGCGTTCCAAGGCATGGAGCTGTTGGCGAACGAGGTAAGTCGTGTCGAAACCGTCGACCTCGGCAAAACGGAAGGTGTCGTAGTACTCCTGCTTCCCCTGGTTGGTCATCCGCGAGATGGAGAGCATGGCGACCCACCAGTATTCAGGGCAGCGCAGCAGGCGCCAGAGGAAAAGCCAGCGCGCGGTGCGCCCATTGCCGTCGCCGAAGGGATGGTCGTAGGCTAGTTGATAATGCAGCAGGCTGGCCCGGACCAGTACCGGGATGGGGTCCTCTGAGTCCTCGTGGTTGGCGTAATCGCAGAGGCGGGCGATGCGCTCCGGGAGCTCCTGGGCATCGGGGCCGGAATGGACGACTTCCTGCCGATCGTTGTCCGTCACGTATACCGGACCGGACCGGAACTGACCCGAGTCTTCGGGGTGCTCCAGCGTTCCCTCGGTCAGGATCTTCTGGATCTCACAAAGGCGTTCGGGGGTCATCTTTTCCTTGACCCACTCGACCATCTGCCGACCGGCGCGATAGTTGTTCAGGATCATGAGTTCGGAGTGGTCAGACGGAGGGTTTTCCTCGCGAATCATGCGCCGTGCATCTCGGCGTGTGGACACCGCTCCCTCGATGACCGCCGAATAGTAGGCTTCATCGATGAGGGCCTTCAGTCCCAAGGTCTCCAGGCTCTCCGGCATGTCGGCGTGGAGTTGCTTCGGAAGACCCGCGCGCAGGAGGCTCCGACGGGCGCCGATGCGGCGGACCGCCGCGTGCAGACCGTCGGTCAGGGAGACTGTCATCGGGGTGCCTGCCTTGGAATGAAAGGGCAGTCGCTTGGAAACGTTTTGGCGATACATGCGGACCAGTGCCCAGCCTTCCTCTCGACCGATGCC
>JAJFFB010000143.1 GCA_021776925.1 Planctomycetota bacterium
GGACTCGTCGCCCAGATACAGCTTGTCGCCGACGATCGGATGGCCGAGGGCGGCGAGGTGCACACGTAGCTGGTGCTGGCGGCCGGTCAGCGGGTGCAGCTGCACCAGGGTGTAGCCGGGGATGCGGCGCAGCACGTTCCATTCGGTCACCGAGGGCTGGCCGCCGTCGTCCTCGCGCACACCCATCTTCAGGCGCACTTCGGAAGCCAGCGCCTTGCCGAGCGGCAGGTCGATCACGCCTTCATCCTGCTCCATCTCGCCGACCACGATCGCCTGATAGGTCTTGTCGATGGTGCGCTTTTCGAACTGCCGCCCGACACGCGTGCGGCTGAGCTGGTCCTTGGCGGTCAGCAATACGCCGCAGGTCTCGCGGTCGAGACGATGACACAAGGTGGGCATGTCCTCGGTCTCGCCCCAGATCGCGCGATGACGCTCGTGGATCAAATGGATCAGCGAACCGGTCAGGTGCCCGCGCGAAGGATGCACGCTGATGTGCGGTGGCTTGTCGACCGCCAACACCCACTGGTCCTCGTACAACACGGTCAGCTCGCCGGGATCGGCGTCCAAATCCCCATCACCCGCACCGATTCCAGTAGCCGGCTGCAATGGATTCGGCTGGCGTAATACGACCTCCTGCCCGGTGCGCAATTTCAGGCTGTCACGCAAGGCACCAAGGGTGGCCTGTTGCGGGTCCTTGAACGGCAGGACCTCGACCGCGCCTTCTTCGCCGATCAGGTCCTGGATGCCCTGGCGCGAACGCCAGCGAATACGCGCAGCCAGAAACTTGTCGAGGCGCGTACCGTGCTCGTCGGTGCCGACCTCGAAGCGCCACTCTTGCAGTTCGGCACTGAGGTCGCGTTGCCCGCGACGTTTTTTCCTGGGGCGGGAGCGGGCCACTCCGACCGCCCAACCAACTAGAAGCGCGCGTTGCGGCGCATGCGCTCGGCCCGCTTGATGGTGCGGCGGCGCTCTTCCTTAGCCTCGGTGCGAGCCCAGGTGGGCTTGGTGAAATAGGTACGGTCCTTGATCATGTTGAAAATGCCGGCCTGGTTGCACTGGCGCTTGAAGCGGCGCAGGGCGGCGTCGAGGGACTCGTTGGATCGAACTTGGACCTTGATCAAGACTACGTACTCCGTGTGGTTACCATGTCAGCCTTCCGAACCCGGCACAGGCCGAGGCCAGAAGGGCGAAGCATTCTAGTGGACCATCCGGATTCCGTCCAGCACGAGACCCTGGAAGGACAAGTCCTTTCGGTGGTTTTTCAGGCCGAAGATTCCGGTTTCGCGGTCGTCGTGCTCGAATCGGACGGGTCCACCGCCACCGCAGCCGGCGATATCGGCCCGGTCAACGCCGGCGACTACCTGCGCCTGCACGGGCGCTGGACCGATCACCCGCGCTTCGGCCGCCAGTTCCAGGCCGGATGGTCGGAGCAGACCACCCCCACCACGCTGCACGGCCTAGGCCAGTACCTGGCCTCGGGCTCCTTCCCCGGTATCGGCGCCGACATGAGCAAGCGCCTGATCCGCCACTTCGGCGAAAACACCCTCGAAGCCCTCGAGGGCGGCGCCAAAACCCTGCAGGCGGTCAGCGGCATCGGCCCCAAACGCGCCCAGGTGCTCGCCGAGGCCTTCGCCGAAGGCCGTGCGCGCCACCGCGTGCTGGCCGAACTGCGCGGCTTCGGCCTCAACGGCGGCCAGGCCAACGCGCTCTACGAAAACTGGCAGGCCGGCGCGATCGAGCGCGTCAAGGCCGACCCCTACGCCCTGATCGGCGCCCTGCGCGGCATCGGTTTTGCGACCGCCGAGCGCATGGCGCACCAGCTCGGCATCCCGCGCGACTCGGTGGTGCGCGCGCGCGGGGTGCTGCTGCACCTGCTGCGCGAGGCCGGCCGCGAGGGCCATACCTGCCTGCCGGAGGATGAGCTCAACCGCCGCAGCAGCGAGCTTGGCTTGGCAGACGAACGCCTGACCGAAGCCTTGGCGGAACTGATCCAGCAGCGGCGCCTGGTGTGCGAGGTGGATGTGGAGAGTGGCGGCGAAACCCGCGACTACCTATTACCCGACCTCCACGCCGCCGAAACCGCGCTCGCCGGACGCGTGCGGGAACTCCTCAAGGGCGGTGCGGGCAGCGAACCCGGCGGCGGCGGCAGCGGTGCGGGCAGCGAACCCGGCGGCAGCGCGGCGCTGGCCACCCCCGAGCAGGTCATGGAAGGCATCCGCCGCGCCGACTTTCCGCCTGACCCGAGCCAGTCGCGCGCGCTGGAGCTGTCTTTGCGCGAGCCCTTCGGCGTGATCACCGGCGGGCCGGGTACCGGCAAGACCACCACGCTGCGTCTGGTGCTCGACATCCTCGACGCGGTCGGCGTCGGCCCGGTCAAGCTGGCCAGCCCGACCGGGCGCGCGGCCAAGCGCCTGCACGAAGCCACCGGGCGCGAAGCCAGCACCGTCCACCGCCTGCTCGGTTTCGAACCGCACTCGGGCACCTGGCGCCACGACGCCGACAACCCTCTGGATGCCGCCTTCCTGATCGTCGACGAGGTCTCGATGCTCGATCTGCCGCTGGCCGCCGCGTTGTTCGCCGCGGTGCCGCCCAAATGCCGCGTGCTGCTGGTGGGCGACGCCGACCAGCTGCCCTCGGTCGGCCCCGGTTCGGTGCTGCGCGACCTGGTCGCCAGCCCGGCGGTGCCGACGGTGCGCCTGCAGCGCATCCACCGCCAGGGCGAGGGCTCGGGCATCACCGAAGCCGCGCACCGCATCCTCGAGGGCGCGCTGCCGCAGACGATGACCTCCCCGGGCGGCGACTTCTACCTGGTTACTGCACGCAGCCCCGATGCCGCCGCCGACCTGGTCGAGCGCATCGTCTGCGAACGCATTCCGGAGCGCTTCGGCCTCGATCCGCGCAGCGACGTGCTGGTGCTCGCGCCGATGTATCGCGGCCCGGTCGGGGTGCACGAAATCAACGCGCGCTTGTCGCGGCGCCTCAACCCCGACGGCGCCGGCAGCGAGTGGGCCGGCTCGCTGCGCGTCGGCGACCGCGTGATGGTGGTGCGCAACGACTACGAGCGCGAGGTCTTCAACGGCGACGCCGGCCTGGTCACGGCGATCGAGAACGATCGCATCCTGGTCGAGATCGACCGACGCGTGCTCGAATACGGGCGCGACGAACTCGACCAGCTGATCCCAGCGTGGTGCGTGACCGTACACCGTTCGCAGGGGTCGGAAGCGCGCGCGGTGGTCATCGTGCTCGGCTCCTCGCATTACATGATGCTGCGCCGCAATTTGCTCTACACCGCGGTCACCCGCGGCAAGGAGGTGGTGACCGTGGTCGCCGATCCGCACGCGCTGCGCCGCGCGGTGAGCAACGCCGACGAGAGCCAGCGTTGGACGCGCCTGCGCCAGCGTCTTGACGCCGACGGGAGCAACCAACGCTGAAGCATGAAGGGCGGCAACCCTGAGTCAGGGCAGCTTCACCGGTGGCAGGCCGCGGAAGGTGTAGGGGCGATGGGCGCGGTAGCTTTCCAGACGGTCGCGGGCGCCGTTCGTCCACGCCGAGGAAACCTCGGGGATGGTTTCGGCGTGCTTGATCACCTCGCCCTGAACCTGTTCGGCGCGGCGGTAGTCGCCGGTGGCGGCGAGACACGCGGCTTCCAGATCCTTGACTTGAAGCGCGTAGGGGGCCTGCATCGCCTCCGGCACCTGCGCGGCGGTGAGGCGCTGCGTCAGGGTTTGCACCAGGTACTGAGTCTGAGCCAGCGCATTGGCGGGATTGCGCACGCCCTCCTCGGCGGACGCGGCCAGCACCCACGCCGCGTACAGGTCGGCCTCGAACCAGGGCGTGTTCCGAACCCACGGGAACATGTCCTTCCACGGCGGAGAATCACCGCCGGTAACCGGCCGGCTGCTGCGCTGGAAGTCGGTCAGCGCGGCGGCGACCTGGCCGGCGGCGAGGCGCTGCTTGCCGCGCTCCAGATAACCGAGGAACAGAGCGCGCGCCCACGTCGCCTGGGGGGGGGCTTGAACCTTCTGCAGGATGAATCCCTGCTGGAAGCGCTGGTCGAACAAGGTGCCGTTCAGCGCGCGCTCGCCATGCAGGACGATCTGTTCCGGATCCGGGTTGCCGGTCGCAACGAGCAGGTCCAGCTTGACTCCGTTCATGCGCCCGTCGTCGGGCCACTTCTGCAGCGCTTCGTCGATGAAGCGCAGGCCGCTGGTGATCAGATTGGTCTGGCGGAATTGCTTCCCCTGCACCAGTTCCACCTGCGCCATCGACATCAGCAGGTTGGGATCGCGGTGGTACTCGAGGCCCTTGCGGTACAACTCTTTGGCGCCGTTGAGGTCGCCCTCGCGCGACAGGATCGCGCCGAGGTTGTTGTACGCCGACCAGCAACTGGGATTGACCGCGATGGTGTCTTCCCACAAGGTCTTCGCGCTCTGATAGACCATTCCCTGCACTGCGGTCACCATCGCCAGCGCGCCGAGCAGCAGCGCGGTCGCCGCCTGCCGCGCGATGCCGCGCAAGGGTACGCGCACCAACAAGGCGCCGAGCAGGGCGAAGAGGGCGAAGTTGGCGTGGTACTGGAAGTGGTCGGCCACCCACGAAAAGCGGAAGGGATAGACGTTGACGAAGCCCATCACCGGGAACAGCGCGCCGCCGAAGATCAGGATCGCGACCAATGGACCGCGGCCGATGCGGCGCGACATCTTCAGCAAGGCCAGCGGCAGGGCGACCGCGCCCGCCAGCAGCAACCACTGCAGCGGCGAGGACGGATCCGGATCCCATTTCGGATAGAAGAACATCTGCTCGAGCGGGGCGAGCACGTGCAGCAGATAAACCCACACCACCTTGCCGGCGAGCAGCGACCGCTCGAGCAGGCCGAGGTCGAAGGACGAGCCGCCGGCGCCAACCTGAACCACCTCGAGATGGGCGGTGTGCAAGCCGGCGACGATGCCGGTGGCAAAGAAGGGCAGCAGCGCGAGGCCGTGGCGCTTCCATTCGGACGGCCGCTTCCACCAGATCAGCAGCAATAGGGCCGGCGGAACGAAGGCGATGACGGTTTTCGACAGCAGGCCGAGGGTCCAGCACAGCAGCGCCAGCGCATAGACGCGCCACGATCCTCCGCGCCCGCCGATGCCGGCGAAACGCAGATAGCCAAGCACCGCGCACAGGGCGAATAGCGCCGACAGCATGTTCTTGCGTTCGGTCACCCAGGCCACCGACTCGACGTGCACCGGATGGACCGCGAACAAGGCCGCGGCGAGCCACGCGCCGGGCACCCCGAGGCGCAGCAGGACGCGCCAGAAGGCCAGCACGCTGAGCGCCAGGATCAGGATATTGGTGAGGTGATAACCGGTAGGGTCCAACTCATAGGTGTTGATGAACTGGCCAGGCGCATAAGGATTGGGGATCTGGACCAGCTCCTTGGGGAAGAGCCGGAACTCGAGCCAGAAGGAGGTGTGCACCACCGGGTAGTACTGCGGCGTGGCCGAGGTGTCGCTCCAGATCTTCCACAGACCATCTTCAGTCTGCGGCAACAGCATCTGGTTGTTGGTGACGTAGAAATCGTCGTCCCAGATCCAACCGCCCTTGGCCGCCACCGTCGAATACGAGGCGAAAACCAAAAGCGCCAGCACCAGCGCCCAGCGCCAGTTCCACTGCTGCGGCATGGCCAGGGACTTCATGCCTGTTCGAATGCGATCTGGCCGCCGGGCAGCAGATAGAGGATCAGCATGGTTCCGCCCCGCACCGTCGGCACGTGGCTGGAGCCGGGCGCGTAGGTGGTCCAGCCGGGAGCGTTGCCGTCGAAACTGGGGTGGCCGTCGAGCGCGAAGCACAGATCGATTTCGCCGCCGGGGTGCGCGTGCAAGGGACCGGCGCCGTTCATCATCACCACGTCGGCGCTGAAGTCACGGGTCTCGGGGGCGGGCTTGAACACGCGCGAGAACTTCAGCGGCAGTTCGCCGCGGTTGCACAGGCTGCCGTCGTCGACGCCGGCGCGCAGCGTGGCGCCGAGTTCCTGCACGTAGTCCCCGGCGAAAGGAAAGGCCTTGTCCAGGGCGGCGCGAGCGGCCTCGGCGTCTTCCAGGGCGAGGCCCTGGCAGAAGTCGAGCAACGGCTGCAGTCGGTCAAGCATGTACGAAGGATACCCCCGAGCCTGTCGCGCGACCCTCTTTCGGGACCGAGGCGTGCCGCGGGACTCTCATGCGTACCGATGCACGCCGCCGCGCGCAGGCAGCCGACGCGCTCAGTCGGGCGAACGCTCGAAGCGGTAGGGCCGGCCGGCACGGTAAAGATCGATGCGCGCCTGCATCGCCGCGCCGAGGCGATCTCGATCCGCACGGCCGAGGCGGGCGAGCGCGGCTTCGGCTACCGCAAGGGCCTCGTCAAAGGCACCGGCCTGCGCCGCGGCGGCGGCCTCGATGTCACGAAAACGGCTTTCTTCGCGCACCACCACCACCGGCGGCGCGCCGAGCGCGCCGATGCGCTGACGCATGCTGGCGGCGATGGCCGCCGCCTCGCGGCGTGCGCCTTGCGGATCACGCACCGCCTCGTCGGCGTGGGCGGCCAGGATCCATAGGCGCAGGCGCTCGCACTCGAGCCACGGCGAAGAGTCCGACCACGGCTGTAGGTCACGCCAGAGGCGGCCCGCGGCGCCGTCCCAGGCTTGCGCCGACGGCGCCAGCGCCCGCAGGGCGGCCGCGCCTCGGCCCGCGCCGAGTTCGGCGCGCGCGCGGTTGAGGCGCAGACGGAACAGGTTGCGCGCCACCTGCTGGGTTTCGGAATTGTCGAGGAAGGCCTGGCGCTGGGCGTTCGGCAGACGAGCGAATGAGATGTCGAAATAGGCCTGATAGGCAGCCTCGGCCGCGGCTGCATCGCCACCCCCCCCCTGCACAATGGCGTGGCCGAGTGCTGCCTGTGCCTTGGGATAGATCGGCAAGGCTGTGACGGCCTCATTTGCCAAATGGTAAGCCTCGAACAAAGCCGATCGGTCCCGGCTGCTGCCAAACTTTTGCAGATCGAGGACCGCCAAGGAGGTCAGCAACACCGGGTCCCGCTGCAGCTCAAGCGCGTGGCGAAACAGACGCTCGCCTTCCACCGGGTCACCGTATTCGATACGTAACTGACCCAGGTTCTGCCACGCGGCCCAGCTACTCGGGTTGGCTTCGGTGGTACCAGTCCAGAGGCTCTCTTCATCTTGGTAGAGGCCGCCTTGCAGAGCTGTGAAGGTGGCACACAAGGCGAGAAAGGCGCCCGCAATCACCGCGCGCGGAAGCTCTGCCAGGTGTTGGGTGGCAACCACTGCAATCGCCCCAAGCAGCGCGTAAAGCGCGAAATCGGCGTGGTATTGGAAGTGGTCTGCGACCCAGCTGAACTTCATCGGGTAGACGTCGAAGAACCCAAGCACCGGGAATAAGGCGCCGCCGAAGATCAACAACCCGACCAGAGGGCCACGCCCCCATCGAAGTTGTGAACGCAGCGCCGCAACGATCAGTACGACCGCCATGCCGGGTGCGATCCAACCCTGCCAGGTCGACACCGCGATCTCCCAGCGCGGATAGAAGAAGCTGTGGCCAATTGGATTGACCGCGTGCCAGAGATAGACCCAGCAAACCTGTCCGGCGAGCAGTAGTCGCTCGATAAAACCGTGCTCCCAGTAGCTGCCCTCAGCTCCGACCTGGCTGACTTCCAGGCGTGCGGTGTTCCAACCAGCCACCGCGCCAATGAGCAACAGCACGCCCAGGGGTGCCAACACGGCTGGACGTTTCCAGCCCTCAGGCCGACGCCACCAAAGCAGCAACAGCAGGGCGGGCGGCACGAAAGCGATCACCGATTTCGACAGGACGCCGAGCACGAAGTAGAGAAAGGCCAGCACCAACAGGCCACGGTTTTCGCTGCGGCGGGTGCCGACGCCGGCGTAGCGCAGGAAACTCAACGCGGTGGCAAGGGCGAAAACTCCCGACAACATGTTCTTGCGTTCGGTCACCCAGGCCGCGCTTTCGACGTGGACCGGATGAAGCACGAAAAGCGCGGCGGCGAACCAGGCACCGGGCACCCTGAGCAACAACAGCAGGCGCCAAAAAAGGACACCGGTCAGTCCCAGCAACAGGACGTTGTCCAGGTGCATACCGAAGGGAGCCGGCGGCCCCCCCCCACCGCCCCAGGCGCGCACCTCCAGCCAGAAACTGGTGTGCACCACCGGGTAGTACTGAGGAGTGGCGCCCGCATCGGTCCAGATCGCGGCGAGGCCGCCGTCCTGGTACAGCACCGGATTCTCGGTGACGTAGTCGTCGTCATCCCAGATCCATCCGCCGTTGGCCAGGACCGGGGCGTAAGCCGCCACCGCGAGCAGGACCAGCAGTCCTGCCCAGCCCGGGCTCCAGCGGGAAGGAAGCTTCACTCCTCGGTTCCGCCCCACGCCTCGGCGCGCAGGGCTTCGATGTCTGCGATGGCGCGTGGAATGGTGCGCGAGATCAATTCATAACCGTCATCGGTGATCGCGACCACGTCTTCGATGCGCACGCCGATGCCCTCCTCGGGCAGGTACACCCCCGGCTCGACGGTGAACACCATGCCCGGCTCAAACTTCTTGTTGATGGCACCGACGTCGTGGGTGGCCATGCCCAGCCAATGACTGGTGCCGTGCCACATGTAACCGAAACCGCGCTCGCTGATCACGCCCTGGGCAGCACCATTGACCTGGGCGAGCGTGTTGCCCGGCTTGCACATCTTGAAGGCGGCCTCTTGCGCTGCGTAGACCGCTTCATAGACCTCGCGCGCACGCGGGCTGAAGCGGCGGCCGACCGGCCAGGTGCGCGAGATGTCGGCGACCAGGTGGCTGAACTCGGCGCCGTAGTCGATCATGACCACGTCGTCCTTGATCAGCTGGCGGGTGTTGTCGGGATAGTGCAGGATGCACGCGTTGGGGCCGGAGCCGACGATCGCCGCGTAGGCGGCGCCCATGCCGCCGTGGCTGAGGAAGTCGCCGGTCATGCTTGCTGCGAGCTGCCATTCGTAGTCGCCGGGCAAGGCACTGCGCATGACGTTGCGGTGGCCGATGCCGGAAATATGCGCCGCCTTACGCATCGCCTCAAGCTCTTCAGGAGTCTTGACCAAGCGCATGTTGTCGATCATCAGGGTGATGTCGCGCATCTTGATGCCGTATGCCTCCTCCAATTTGCGCGCGAACTGTTCTCCCCGGGTGGAGCGGCCATCGAAAGGGTCCTGGAGCATTGACCGCTTGGCGCCCGCCGCGTTGTCACGGCTCATCATCCAGCTTTCCGCGGGTTGCCTCTGCACGTAAAAAGCGCTGTGGTCCTTGGCCAGTTTTTCCAGCAGGGCTTCCAAATTGCTCCACGGCCCCCCCCCAACCTTGCTGATCGAGGTACAGGTCTCGATGCCGGTCAGTTCTTTGGCTTCCTTGGAATCGATCAGGTCGCCGAGCCAACGCTCCTGCCCGCCAGTGACCTTGGGCACCAGCAGATATTCCTTGCCGCTCGCCGGCACCACCACGTAAACCGCATTGGGCGTGGTGATGCCGGTGAAGTACCAGAAGTTGTTGTCCTGGCGCGGTGCTCGATAGTCGTCCTGGGGGCCTGCCCCGCGCAACACGATCACGCCATCCTGGTCGGAGGCGCGCTGCTTGAAGGTCTCGATCAGCGCGGCGCGGCGCGCGGCGTGCCATTCCATGGTGAACAGGCCCTGGCCGCGCCCGTCCTCGGGCGCTTGCTGTACAGCAAGAGGATTTGGGGCATCCGGGGCATCCGGGGCAACAGCAAAAGAATTCGGCGCCGCCAGCAGCAGGGCGGCAACAGCAAGGAAGCGGAGGCAGGGCATGATGTGCGATTCTACGCGCCTTGAGACAATGGGTGGGCCGATGAGCCCCGCCCAGGATCCGCCGCTCTACCTCGATCACGCCGCCACCGCGCCGCCACTGCCGCAGGCGCTGCAGGCCTTCAGCGCCGCGGCGGCTCAAGGCTACGCCAATCCTGGATCCCTGCACCAGCTCGGCGCCGACGCCGCCCGCATGCTGGAGCAGGCGCGCGAGGAATTGAAGCGCGGCCTCGGCGCGCGCAACTACCAGGTCATCTGGACCGGCACCGGGACCGAGAGCAATCATCTCGGCATTCACGGCCTGGCGCATGCTGTGCGCAACAAGGTCGCGCGCCAGATCGCGCGTGATGGCGGCGCGGGCACCCCGCGCATCCTGGTCGGCGCGGTCGAGCACCCGTGCTCGCTGCAGGCGGCGCAGGCCTTGAGCGCCTCAGGTTTCAGCGTCGAGCTGATTCCGGTGGACCGCTGCGGAGTAATCCGCCCCGCCGCGCTGCAACCCTTGCTCGGCGCCGACGTCGCCCTGGTCAGCGTTCATTGGGCCAACAACGAACTCGGCAGCCTGAGCCCGATCGCCGAACTCGCCGCGCTGACCCGGCGCCTCGCCCCCACCGCGGTCTTTCATACCGACGCAGTGCAGGCCGCGGGCAAGCGCCCGGAATCGATCGACAGCCTCGGTGCGCACTCGGTCGCGGTCGCCGCGCACAAGCTCGGCGGGGTGCGCGGCTGCGCGGCGCTGCTGCTGCATCAGGATTCACCGCGCCCGTTGCCGACCTTCGTCGGCGGCGGTCATGAAGAGGGCTTGAGAAGCGGCACCGAAAACGTGATGGGCGCGGCCGCCTTCGCCGCTGCGGTCAGCCACCGTCGCCAGCTGTTGTCGACCGACCCGAGGCGCTACCTGCAGCGGCGTCAGACGCTGTTGGATTCGCTGCGCAGGGCGGCTCCGGATCTGGTTGTTGCCGGCGGTGACCAGGAGCGCGATATTCTCGGTTCGATTCTCAGCGTCGCCATCCCAGGTACGCGCGCAGAGTCCTTATTGCATCATCTGGAAGACTTGGGAATCTATTGTGGCTCAGGTTCGGCGTGCAGCGCCCACGGCCACAGCGAATCGGCGATCCTGCAAGCCATCGATTTCCCTCAGGAACTGCGCAACAGCGTGCTGCGTTTCTCCCTCGACGGCACCGAAAGCGCAGCAGACCTGGAGCGCGTCGGCGCGAGCCTGACCAGGCACTAGCCACGGCGGGCCAGGGCTGGCGGGCTTGGCAATTTGCAGCGCTTGCGGGCGGCGGGTTCAGGGTTTAGGCAATTGAGGTGGGCCGAGGTGCGTCCACTGGAGCTGTTTCATGGAGATCCGACTACACGGCCGCGGCGGTCAAGGCGGGGTGACCTGCGCCAAAATTCTGGCCGCGGTGTACGCGCGGCAAGGCAAGAGCGTCCAGACCTTCGGCGATTACGCCGGCGAGCGCTCCGGTGCACCGGTGCGCGCCTATACCCGGGTCGAAGACGGGCAGGTCACCAACCGCAACAAGGTTTACGACCCGGACCACCTGCTGGTACTCGACCCGACCCTGCTCGGTGACGACGTGGTGGCCGGACTGGCCGCCGGCGGAACTCTGCTGCTGAATAGTCCGCTGACGGTCGAAGAACACCAGCAACGCTTCGGCGCCTATCGCCTCGCCGTGGTCGACGCCACCGCGATCGCGCGTTCGCACGGCATCGGCACGCGTTCGGTGATCATCGTCAATACCACCCTGGCCGGCGCCTGGGCGCGGGTGATGGGGGTTGAGCTGGGGGAACTGATGGAGGTCTATCGCGGCCTCGGTCTGCTCAGCAACTTCGCCGCCGCCGAAGAGGCCTACCAGGCGGTGGTGGTAAGCGAGGGCGCCGCCTCCGGCAACGGCGCCCCGGCGCATGACGACGATCACCCCCCCGCCGCGGACCGTGCCGCGGTCGTGCCGCTGACCACCCACACCAGCAGCGCGCCGACCGGTCTGAAGACCGGCACCTGGCGTACCCAGACTCCCGCCTACGTCGAAAACCTGGCGCCGTGCAGCGCCTGGTGCCCGGCCGGCAACGACGCCATCGGTTTCGTGCAGGAACTGGGGCAGGGCGACGAGCAGAGCGCGGCTGCGGTTCTCGGCCACAGCACTCCGCTGGCCGCGGTGTGCGGGCGCGTGTGCCCGGCGCCGTGCATGGAGGGCTGCAACCGCATTGAACTCGACGGCACGGTCAACATCCGCGGCATCGAACGCTGGATCGCCGACCGCGCACCGGTGGCACGCCAGGAAAAGGCGCAGACCAGCGAGCCGAAAAATATCGCCATCATCGGAAGTGGCCCGGCCGGCCTCAGCGCCGCCTATCAGCTGGCCCTGCTCGGGCATGCGGTGACGATCTTTGAAGGCGAGCAACAACTCGGCGGCGTGCTGCGCACCGGCATTCCGAGTTATCGTTTGCCGCGCGCGGTTCTCGACCGCGAGATCGACGACATTGTGGCGCTCGGCGTCGAGGCACGCTGCGGAGAATTCCTCGATCCACAACGCGTCGCCGCGCTCGCCGACCAGTTCGATGCGGTGATCGTCGCCACCGGCCTGCAGAAATTGCGCGCGCTCGAGGTCGAGGGCGCGGCGCTCGACGGCATCGAGCAAGGCATCGGTTTCCTGCACCGCGTCAACCTCGAGGGCGGCGCCGAACTCGGCGGCGACGTGATCGTGCTCGGCGGCGGCAACACCGCGATGGACTGCGCCCGCTCCGCCTTGCGCGGCGGCGCCGAGCGCGTGGTGGTGGCCTATCGGCGCACGCACACCGAGATGCCGGCGATCCGCGAAGAGATCGCCGAGGCCGAAGCCGAGGGCGTGCAGTTCAAGACCCTGGTGGCGCCGTTGTCCTTCCACGGCAACGGCCACGTCGCCGAGATCGAATTCGCCGAAGTCGATCTCGGCGATCCCGATGACAGCGGGCGGCGACGTCCGATCGTGTCGTCGCGCACCCTGCGCGTACCCTGCGACCACGTGCTGCTGGCCCTCGGCCAGTCCGAGGACTGGTCGCTGCTGCCCGCCGACTGGGAGCTGCGCGACGAGCGTTTCTACTGCGGCGACGCCGCGCTGCCGGTTTTTGCCGCCGGCGATCTCGCCACCGGCGATGGCACCGTGACCCACGCCATCGGCAGTGGCCGGCGCGCCGCCGGCCTCGCCCTGCAGGCCCTCGGCATCGAGATCGAAGTCTTCACCCGCCCTGCGCGTGAGCGCGCCGTGCCGGTGACCGACATCCGCCTCGACCACTTCCATTCCACCCCCCCCTTCGTCGACCACCATCAGGCGGTCGCCCGCCGCCTCGACAATTTCGACGAGGTCAATCAGGGACTCGCCGAACCGCTCGAAGCGCACCGCTGCTTCTCCTGCGGTCGCTGCACCGAATGCGACACCTGTCTGGTGTACTGCCCCGAGGGCATCATCCGCCGCCAGACCGAACACGGTTACGAAGTCGACTACAGCTACTGCAAAGGATGCGGGATCTGCGTGACCGAGTGCCCGCGCAGCGCCATGGAGATGCAATCGAAATGACCATCGAACTGCTGAGTGCCAACCACGCTTCGGCGCTGGCCGCCACCCTCGCCGGCCGCGCCAATCGTTCCGCCCGCGGCTTCGGCGGCGGCGTCTACCCGATTACGCCGCAATCCGAATGCATCGAGATGCTGTGCAAACAGAGCATCGAAAAAGGCGCGGTGGTGCGCGTCGAATCCGAGCACAGCGCCATGGGCGTGTGCATCGGCATGGCGCTGGGCGGCGCGCGCTCCTTCACCGCGTCGTCGTCGAACGGCCTCGCCTACATGGCCGAAAATGTGTTCGCCGCGGCGTTCTATCGCCTGCCGATCGTGATGATGGCGGTCAATCGCACCCTCGGCCCGCCCTGGAACATCTGGGTCGACCACGGCGACACGCTGATGCTGCGCGACGCCGGCTGGATCCAGTTCTACTGCGAAGACAACCAGGAGGTCGCCGACACCACCCTGCTCGCCTACCGCCTGGCCGAGCACGCGCAGGTGCTGCTGCCGACGATGGTGTGCCAGGACGCCTTCGTCCTTTCGCACACGATGATGCCCACCGACCTGCCGAGCCAGGTAGAGGTCGACCGCTTTCTGCCGGTGCTGGAGCTGCCGCACGCGGTCAAGAACACCGCGGTGACCGTGGGCGGACTTGACTTTCCGCACGAGACCGAAGTCCACCGGCGCGAGCACCACGAGGCGATGCTGCGCGTGCCCGAGGTCTACGCCGAGGTCCAGGACGTCTTCACCCGCCACTTCGGGCGGCGTCCGGCTGATCGCGTGGTGCCCTATCAGATGGACGACGCCGAAGTCGTACTGGTGTCGATGGGAACCACCGCCAGCACCGTGCGCGTGGTGGTCGACGCGGCGCGTGCGCGCGGCATCAAGGCCGGCGCGCTGCGCGTGCGCATGTTCCGCCCCTTCCCCGAAGACCTGCTGCACACCTGGCTGCGCGGCCGTGCGCGCGTCGCGGTGCTCGATCGCGACATCTGCCCCGGCCTCGGCGGAATCTTGTGGAGCGAGCTGCGCGGGGTCAAACCCGACGGCATCGTGCAGAACTACATGCTCGGGCTCGGCGGCGGCGACATCCGCCCGCAGCACCTCGAGGCGGTGCTCGCCGACCTGCTGGAGCGCGACGAAGCCAGCGAACCGATGATCATGGAGGTGGCATGATGAATCCCGATCCCGTGCTGTGCGGTCAGGTCAACACCAGCGCAGAATCCGGCGAACCGCTGCTGCGCGCCGGCAACACCAATTGCGGCGGCTGCGGCATGTCGGTCGGGCTCAACCTGCTCAATCGCGCCATCGGCCAGCGCCGCGTACAGATGGTGATCCCGGCGTGCTGCGGCATCGTCACCGCCGGCTCCTACCCGTTCAGCGCCTACGGAGTGCCGGTGGTGGCGAGCACCTTCGCTTCGGCGGCCGCGGTGGCCACCGGCCTGGCGCAGGTCGCGGCGCTCAACGGCGACCCAACCCGCGTGATCGCGTGGGCCGGCGACGGCGGCACCTACGACATCGGTTTGGCCACGCTGTCTGCGGCGGCCGAGCGCAACGAGGACATCCTCTACATCTGCTACGACAACGAGATCTACGGCAACACCGGCGGGCAGCGCTCGTCGGCGACTCCGGTCGGCGCGACCACGACCACGACTCCCGCCGGCAAGGAATTAGAGAAGAAAGACATCGTCGGCATCATGGCGGCGCACCGCATTCCGTATTGCGCCACGGTCAGCCTCGCCCACGCCGACGACGCACAGCGCAAGATGCAGCACGCGCTGGATACGCGCGGCTTCCGCTTCCTGCACATCCTGGCGCCGTGCCCGACCGGCTGGAAATCGGAACCGGCCGAAGGAATCGAACTGGTCCGTCTGGCAATCCGCTCGGGCCTGTTCGCGGTTTACGAAGTCTTCGACGGTGACCGCCGTGTCATCAACGTCGAACCGGAACTTTCACGTGCGGCGCTGGAGCAGTACTTCGAACTCCAGGGCCGCTTCCGCAAGAACGCCGTCGATCTGGACGCGGTCCAGCAGACGGTCGCCCGCAACTGGAAAGGGCTGCGCGCCCGCGCGGCAGAGGCTTGATGCCCGAACAACCCGAAAACCCATCCCAACAACCCAAGATCTGGTGCCGGCGCGTCGAGCGCGATCTGCCGCTCGATGAACACCGCCGCTGCCCCTACTGCCTCGGTGCCAAGGAAGACATCCTGTCCGAGGAACACGACGCCTTCTGCGATTTCCGCCCCGGGGTCGATCCGATCCATTTCGGTTTCCCCGAAGACCGTGGACGCGATTTGAATTCCTGAGCCTGTCCTGGCCGGGTCCCGCAACCGCGCCTAGACCGGATAGGCCATTCCCAGATCCTGCATCTCGACCTGCAGGGTTTCGGTCAGACCCTCGCGCAGCGGGCGCGGTTCATAACCAAGTTCGCGCCGCGCTTTTTCATTATTGCCCAGATAGGTCGCCTGGGCGATCACGCGCAGCGTTTCGGGTTGATAGTCCTCGGGCAGTCCGGCCCAGGCAAAGGCCTGCATAAAGGCGGACAGGAAACGCAGCAGACCGGGACCGGCGCGACGTTTGGGCGCCTTGACCCCGCACAGCTCCTCCATCAGCTCGAAAGCCGCCGCCAGCCTGCAACGCTCGCCCGCCAGGATGTACTTCTCGCCGGGCTGGCCCTTTTCCATCGCCAGGACGTGGCCGTGGGCGACGTCGGCGACGTGCGCCCAGCAATACTCGGCCAGCTTCGGCAGCATGGGCAGCTTGCCGCGCAGGTATTTTCGAATCGTGCGCCGAATTGAGGAGGTGTCGCCGGGGCCGTAGACCAGCCCGGGCATCACCACCACCAGCGGCAGGCCGTCGGCCATCATCGGCACCGCGACCTCGTGGTGCGCACGCCACTTGGTGCGGTCATAGATGCTCAGGTGTGAACCCTGGTAGTCGTGGTCCTCATCGACGAGCTTGCCGCCGGTGTCGGAATTCACCGCCAGCGTGCTGGTGTAAACCCCCTTGGCGATTTCCAGCTCGCGCATCAACTCGAGTACGTTGCGGGTGCCCTCGACATTGATACGCTCGGCGGTGCGCGCGCCCGCACCTCCGGCGCCAATTTTGTACCACGCAGCCAGGTGATAGACCGCGTCGGCGCCGCTCATGCCGGCGCGCATGCTTTCCTTGTCGGTAATGTCGCCGTTGCTGAGGTCGATGTGGCCGGGCGCGCCCGCAGCGGCAGCGGTCAACACCTTGCCGCGCGCCGGATCGCGCACCAGCGCGACCACCTCGTGGCCGGCGGCAAGCAGTTCCCGGATCAGGTAGACGCCGAGGAAACCAGTGCCGCCGGTGACGAAGCAGCGCATCAGCCGTCGGAGCTCAACACTGCGAGTAGCCGCAGCCGTGGCACTTGCAGCAGCCCTCTTCGAAGACCAGATGGCTGCCTTCGCACGCCGGGCACTTGATCTTGAAGGCGTTGGCCATGCCGCTGCCGATGCGGCCCGATGACTGGGTCTGGGACTTGGCCTGACCGGGTTCGTCGACCAGATCTTCGGGGTCGATCTCGCCGAGCAGGATCGCCTTCAGGCCGAAATGGGCCTTGGCCTGCATGTACTTGTGCAGCGCCTTGGCCAGACCGTCGGCCAGCGACATGATGCGCCCCTCTTTGGACGGAACGGTCAGCGACGAACCGATGCCCTCAAGCTGCTTGAGCGCCATCGACAGCTGCCCGCCGCAGCGCAGGAACAGCGAAATCATGCGGCAGATCGCCTCGAGGTCGGAGTTGGCCACGTCGCCGCCTTTGCCGAGCTGGGCGAAGACTTCCATCTCGGTGTCTTGGATGGTGTCGACCGAGATCTTGACGTGCATGTTGCCGAAGGGCGTCATCTGACGCACGCGGATGCTCGGCATGATTTCGGGCAGGCGCACCGGAGCGATCGGCTTCAGTGCCGCCGCGGCTTCGGTCAGGGTTTGCTTGGCGTTGTCGCCCTTCAGCGCCATCGGCTGCATGTCGCGGCAGCCGTCACGGTAAACGGTCACGCCCTTGCAGCCTTCGCGCCACGCCAGCATGTAGGCGGTGCGCACGTCGTCGGCTTCGGCTTCGTGGGGCAGATTGATGGTTTTCGACACCGCGTTGTCGATGTTTTCCTGCCACGCCGCTTGCATCAAGATGTGATCGCGCGGTTCGACGTCGCGCGCGGTCACGAACACCCGCTTCACTTCCGACGGCAGGTCCGAAGACCCCACCGAACCCTCGGCAAGCGCGATGTCGATGGTGGCATCGATCTCGTGTTCGCTGTAGCCGCGGCGGGTGAGCGCCTCGCGGAAATCACCCTGCACTTCGCGCATGACTACCGGCACGCCGTCGGCGTCTTTCATGACCTGGCGCTGGAAGGCGAGCGAGAAGATCGGCTCGATGCCGCCGGAGCAGCCCGCGATGATTGAAATCGTGCCGGTCGGAGCGACGGTGCTGACGTGCGAGTTGCGCCGCGGCGGACGCCCTTCGACTTGCGGCTTGGATCCTTCCCAGGCGCCGAAAGGTGCGCGCCCGCCCTCTTCGACCAGCGCCTCGCTGGTTTTGTAAGCGCCCTCGGTCAGACGTTCGCCGAGATTGCGCGCGATCTCGTAGCTCTTTTCCGAACCGTAGCGCACGCCGAGCCTGAACAGCAGATCGGCGAACCCCATCACGCCGAGTCCGATGCGGCGCTCTTCGTTGGCGCGCTTGCGGATCTCCGGAATCGGGTAGTTGTTGATGGTGACGACGTCGTCGAGGAAGCGCGTGGTGTCAGCGACCACCGCGTCGAACTTGTCCCACTCGAAGCGGTCTTCCCAGTCGGCCGCCTCGGGCGCGTCGTCCTTGTAGAAATTGCCGAGATTGATTGAGCCCAGATTGCACGACCCGTAGGGCAGCAGCCACTGCTCGCCGCACGGATTGGTGGCCTCGTACTCACCCAGGTTGGGCAGCTGGTTGTCGACGTTGGCGCGGTCGAGGAACAGCAGGCCGGGCTCGCCGTTCTTCCAGGCGTAGCGGATGACCATGTCGAGCACTTCTCCGTAGTTGAAGTACTTCTCTCCGGCGCTGGGTGCGCCGGCGGCGAAGGCCTCGTAATCGGCTACCGACACGCGCCGCCCCTCGCACTTGCGCACCCAGCCCTTCTGCCCGTTGCGTGGATTGACCACCACCAGCAGCTCATCGGGGTGGTCGACGACCTTCTGCATCCAGTCGTTGGTGACCGCAACTGAAACATTGTAGTTAGTCCAGCGCGCAAGGTCATCTTTGGCGCGGATGAACTCGACCACGTCGGGGTGATCACAGCGCATCACCCCCATGTTGGCGCCGCGGCGGAAGGCGCCCTGCTGGATCGATTCGGTGCCAGCAGAAAAGGTGTCGATGAAACTCAGCGGGCCCGAGGTACGGCCACCACTGGAGGCGACCAGATCGCCCTCGGGGCGCAGGCGCGAGAAGGAGAAGCCGGTGCCGCCACCGGCCTTCTGGATCAGCGCCACGTGCCTCAGGGTGTTGAAGATGTCGTCGATCGAATCTTCGACCGGCAGCACGAAACACGCCGACAGCATGCCCATTTCGCGGCCCGCGTTCATCAGCGTCGGCGAGTTGGGCATGAAGGTGCCGGTCGCCATCAGGTCATAGAAACGGCGCGCCCAGTTCTGGCCGAGGCGTTCGTCGAGTTCGAACTCGGGCGCGGCGACCGCTGTGGAGACGCGCCAGAACAGGTCTTTGGGTGTTTCGCAGACCTCGCCGGTGACCTTGTCTTTTTTCAGGTAGCGGTTGCTCAGAACCTTGACTGCGTTGCCGACCAGGGTGGGTTCGGGCAGGTCAACGGGAATCGGGCGTTCGACGGTTTTCATCTGCATTTCGTTGCTCGCCGGGTCAGCGGCCCGATGCTCCGGGCGGCTGTTGTCAGAGGATTCGCGGTCATTGGAGGGGGAGGTCCGACCGTTGGTGGAAGTTGGCTTGGGGGAGGACTTGCGCGGGCTCATAGGGGGAGCCGAATCTACGACCCAGAGCAGACCGTTTCCAGCAACACCGCCCGAATTTCCAAAAGAGGTTCGAGAAGCAGCGGCGACGACGTGGTTGGTCAGGGTAGATCCGCAGCGGGGTTACAAGCCCAAGGACCAGTTCATACCTGGAAGCCTGCAATCCAGGGGTTTATCTTGGTGAATGCGCGATCGTGTGATACCCGCCAATCACGGCGCCTGGATCGTCCTGATCACCGGACTGGGGCTCGGCACCCTGTTCGGGGGCGACCCCAGCACCGGCACTCTGGCGCTGTCGCTGACCGCGGTGGCGGTTTTCTGTGCCGCCGAAAGACTGCTCACCGCGGCGTCCACCCAAGGGGGCCACCCGCGGGCGCTGCGCTCCGGCCTGGTCGCCGCCTCGATCGGCACGGTCACCGGCATGTGGACGCTGGCCGAAGTCGGAGTGGTGAAACTCGCCTGGGTGCTGCCATGCGCGCTGCTGCTGGCGATGGCCGAACGCCGGCTCTCCCAGCGCAAGGCCTCGCGCCCGGTGTACGAACTGGTCGGCATGTCCGCTCTGGTGCTGGCCCTGCCGGCGGCCTCGCTGGCCTCGGGCTGTCCGATCGGCTGGCCACTGGCGGCGCTGTCGCTGGCCTTCCTGATCCACGTGGTGCACGCGGTGCTGCGCACCCACGCCCACCTCAAGCCCAAGCGCCTGGTCATCGCCCGCGTCGGCGGCCTGATCGGCATCGGCCTGGTGGTCCTGCTGGCGGCGCTCGACGGCCTGCCCTGGATCGTGGCGCTGGCAGTGATCTTCGGGCTGGTCGAGCCGTGGGTGCCGAGCTGGTCGCCGATGCCGGCCAAGCGCATCGGGCGACGCGAGACCGTGCTGATCCTGGCTCTGCCATTGGCCTGGTTGCTGGCCGTGGCCCTCTAGCACCGGCCGGCTGGTTGCTGGCCCTGGCCCTCTAGCACCGGCCGGCTGGTGGGCGCGTGGCCGCCGTCCGGCCACCTCTGACCCCCGCAGGCGGATGCTAGGATGCGCGGCTGAATCGCCCAGGAGTACTTTGATGCGCGTCTGACCCTGCCTCGCGGACCTCGGTCCGCACCCCCCCGGCACCCGCCTGGCCGCGGTGGCCAACCCTATGTTTCGGGGCCCGGCAGGCCGTTCTCACGCAGCTCTTGACTTCCCTCTCGTCGTCTTCCGTCGCTGGATCCAGCCGCCAGGTGCTCAGCCTGGCTTGGCCGATCGGCGTGTCGATGGTCTCGCTCACCCTCAAGGGCGTGATCGACATGCTGATGGTGGGCCGCCTCGGCACCGAGGCGTTGGCGGCGGTCGGTCTCGCCGGGGTGCTGGCCTGGAACCTGATCGCCTTTCCGATGGGCGTGTTCCGCGGTCAGCGGCCCTTGGTCAGCCAGTACCTGGGATCGGGTGATCGCACCGCCGCCTTTTCCTACGGCGCCCACGCCTTCTATCTGGCCGCCGCCTTCGGTGTGTTGAGCTGGGCCCTCGCCGGCCCGATCAGCCACTCGGTGGTGTCTCTGGCGGCGTCCAAGTTGACCCCTACGGCGCAAGAATTCGCCCGCGATTATCTGCGCGTGCGCATGCAATGGACCTTGCCCGCGTTGCTGGCGATGACGATCGCCGAATACCTGCGCTCGACCGGGCGTCCGCGGGTGGCGATGGCGGCGGATCTGGTCGCCCACCCGATCAACGTGTTGCTGAGCTGGATGCTGATCTTCGGCCACTTCGGCCTGCCCGCGCTCGGCGTGGAAGGTGCGGCCCTCGGCACCGGCCTCGCCGACACCATTGCGCTCGGCTTGATGGTGTGGTTGTCGCGCCCGCGCAGCGGCCTGAACAAAGCGGCGCTTCGATTCCAGTGGGCGCGCATGCGCAAGGTGTGGAGCGTGGGGGTGACCGGTGGTGTGCAGTTCACCATTGAAAGCGGGTCATTCACGCTGATTACCGCATTCGTCGGCGCCCTGAGCACGGTGTCGCTGGCGGTGCACAACGCCTGCATCAGCTTGATCCATCTATCGATGATGCCCGCAGTGGCGATCGGCGATGGCGGTTCGGTGCTGATCGGGCAATACACTGGAGAGAAGCGTTTCGACCTGGTGGAAAAATCGCTACGCAGTACGATCCGCATTTTGATGCCGTTCATGGCGGTGATGGCGCTGGTCTACGTTTTCTGTGGTGAGTGGCTGGTGCGCTGGTACCTCGACCCGGACGATCCGGCCTATCACGACGCCATCGTGCTTGGCGGCCGGGTGATGATGGCGGCGGCGCTGTGGCAGCTCGGCGACGCGCTGCAGATCGCCTACCGCTTCGGACTGCGCGCCGCCGGTGACCACCGCTGGGTGATGTGGACCGGCATCCTGTGCGCGTGGGTGCTCAGCGTGCCGATGGCCTACGTGGTCATCTTTGTCATCGATGGCGACCTGACCCAGGTGTGGCTGGTGTGGACCGGCGAGATCTTCGTCGGCAGCTACATCTTCTGGCGCCGCTGGCGTTCGGGTGGCTGGCGCCGCAAGCGCCTGGTCGAAGATGGAGGCGCGCCGACGCTCGAGGACGGTGGTGCGCCGACGGTCGAGGACGATGGTGCGCCGACGGCCGGCTGAGGCGCGCCGCGGATTCAGCCGTTCTTGAGGCGGCGTTGGATTTCACCCGCTTCGGGAAACTGATCGCTCTCGTCGAACTTGCAGTAGACACGCTGGCCGTCGACGAAAACGTCGAACACCCCGCCGCTGCCGGCTTCAACCTCAGCCTGCACGCCGAGGTCTCGTTTGAGTTCCGCGGCCAGACCGGTCGCGAAGGGCAGATAGTTTCACTCGTTGCAGTAGACGATGCGGATTTCCATGCCACCCAGTCTAGAGGGTCGGGCGCCAAGTGCATTAAACCGATGCCCCCTTTGCTTCGTTAGGATGGCATCCATGCCCAGCAACAGCGCATTGCCTTCTGCCCTTCTGCTAATGGCCGTCGCCTCGCTCCTGGTCGGTCCAAGTCCGGCGCAGGAGACTCCTAAGACCGATCTGCAGGTGTACGCCCCATCACCGCGCGTGATCGACGGGTTGAACGCGGTGCCGATCGACATCCGGAGTGTCAGCGCGCGGGTGCATTTCGACGTCGAAACGCAACAGGCTGCGGTGGTCGCCGAGATGACCTTCGCCGTCATCGGTCAAAAAGGCATGCCGATTTTCGACCTGCGACAGGACATCTCCAAGGCCAGCCTGGACGGCGAAGACCTGGCAGTAGAAAAGTTGGCGGCTCACGACTTCGGTGACAGCTCCGGCACCATGCGCGTGATCGAACACCCGCTGGAGCCCGGCAAAAGGCACGTCCTGCGGCTTGAGTATCCGCTGGGCAAGCCGCAGTCACCGTCGGCGCAGGACATCGGCTGGGGCGCGGGCACGCTCGAGTGGGATCTGTACTTCACCGACCTGCAGCCAGGCCGTTACCTGGAGATGTGGTTTCCGGCCAATCTGATTTACGACCAGTTCGCCCTCGAACTCGACGTCGAGGTCAAGGGCCTGACCGAGCCGCATCATCTGGTGACCAACGCTGCTGTTCGGGAACAGGGCGCGCATCATTGGCAGCTGGCCTTCCCCGACACCATGACCGCCTTCTCGCCGATGGTGGTGATCCTGCCCGAATCTGCCGCCGAGCGCAGCAGCACCCAGGTCAAGGTCGGCGACCGCACCATCTCGATCGACGTGTGCAAGCGCATTGCGGCGCGCGCCAGCATCGACAGCGTGCATCAGCAGGTGGCCAAGGCGCTCAAGGACTTCACCAAACTTTCCGGCCCGTGGCCGCACGGCGATCGTTGCACCGTTTTTGTCTGGACCGGCAGTCGCTCGATGGAATACGACGGCGCCACCACGACTTCGATGGGCGCCTTGCGCCACGAGCTCTTCCACAGCTGGTTCGGTCGCGGAGTCAAGCCCGCGAGCCAGAACGACGCCTGGTTCGACGAAGCCTGGGACGTCTACGCCGCCGATGGGGCGCGCACCGACCGCAAGTACCTGGAAGCCGTGGCCCCCCCGGTCACCCTCAGTTCAGCCAATCCCTGGAACCGGATTACGCCGCGCGGCTCCTACTCCTACGGCGCAATGTTCTTCGGCCGCCTGGCGCTGCTCATCGGCGAAGAAGAGCTCAAGCAAATGATGGCGGCCTACAGCCAGCAGCAGGCCCACACCATCACCTCGACCGCCGACCTCGCCATCTACCTGGCCGACAAATCCGGCAAGCCCAAGCAGGTGGTCCAGCTCTTCGACCGCTATGTCTATGGCCACGACAAGAATGAAGGCAAGCGTTGAGGTCGGAAGCCGTTCATAGAGTGATCACTCCGGAATTGCACGCGCAAGTGATGAAAAAAAGGATCGCGCTGACTCCAATCGCACCCTTGGCGTGACGGGTATTGCCGCGCCGGTTCTGCACAATGATGTAGATCGGCAAGTAGGCCAGCTGGGTCCAGCCCACTGAGTACCACGCGACCAGGATTCCAAACCCGCCCTCTCCGAAGCCCAGGTCCGGGACCAGGTAGATCAGCAACCAGAATACCGCCTGGGCCAAGATAACCAGTCCAATCGCCACCAGGACGCCAGCAATCGCGCTAGCGAAAAAAGAGCCTGACTCGCTTGGGTTCGTGTTGGGATTGGTCATATCAGATCAACAACGGACCGGTATTCATCATGGAATTGCAGGCGGTAGTCAGCAACAGCAGAACCAAGGCCACCAGCAATGCGCCTCCGGCACGCTTTGGGTAGCCTCGTCGATATTGCATCAAAATATATATGGGTAGATAAAGAAGCTGAGTCCATCCTGGAGACCACACCATGACAAACAGCCAACCAGGACCGTCCAGAATTGACTTTGGGAAGGAAACCACTACAGCTACCAGCAGGAGAATGACCTCTGCCAGAAAAACCAGACCCAGGGCGACCGAAACACCGGACCCGATACGGTCTTGAACTGGCTCGGGGGGGTCTTGGTTCATACCAGGATCGGGGCCTCGAGGGTGTTGCGATAGAACAGGTTGTAGGTTTCGAGCGGAATGATGCGCAGGTCTTCGGGGTGCACCACGTGCACGCAGCTTTTCTTGATCGAGCGGACGTCGAAATCCTGCGCGTCTTGGAAGCGCATGATGATGACGCGGAACAGATCTTGGTAGCCGAGGTGGTCGGGGAGTTCGATCTGCGGCAGACAGCACAGCAGATCGGCGAGGCTGTCCGCGCTGGAAGACGGTGAGTGCCCGCTGGAAAGGGCGGCGAAGAGCTTGGCCTTGAGTTCGGGATCGCGCTCGAAACTGATGGTGTTGCCGCCGCCATCGAGAAGCAGCTGAGGATCGATCATGCCGGTCAGGGGGATGGCCCCCTGGTCGGTCTTCAGGGCGTAGGCCATGGCGATGCAGTCCGGATGACACGGCACCGGCAGAATGTCGGCGGCCTGGAACAGGTCGCTCTGTTCCAGGATGCGCCGACGGACGCCGGTGAGAGTGAGTCTTTCTCCGGTGGCGTTTACCTTGTCAACGCGGCCGGCATCTTGCATCGGTTGAAAGGTGACGCCGCGTACCGCCGGCTGCTTCAAGGCGAAATCGAGGATGTCACCAATCTCGTGGTCGTTGAGGCCATTGACCAGGGTCGCCACCAGAGTGGTGGAGATGCCGTGCTGGTTGAGCCGTTCCAGCGCCGCGTGCCTGGTTGGGCGCAGGTCGGCACCCCGCATCGTGCGCAGAGTCTGTTCGGCAAAGGAATCGAACTGCAGGTAGATCTCGAATCCCGGCATGTAACTCGCGAGGCGTTCGGCGAAGGCCGCGTCGCGAGCGATGCGCAGACCGTTGGTATTGACCATCAAATGGCGGATCGGCCGCTGTCGGGCGGCGTCGAGGATGGCGAAAAACTCAGGATGCAGGGTCGGTTCTCCGCCTGATATCTGCACGATGTCTGGTTCGCCTTCGCTGGCGACGGCGGCGTCGAGCATGCGCTCGATGACCTCCAGCGAGTGGAAGCCGCCGACCTGCGGCCCACTGGCGGCGAAACACACCGGGCAGGACAGATCGCAACGCTCACCGACCTCGATCAAGGTCACGCATGAGTGCTGCTCGTGATCTGGGCACAAACCGCAGTCGAAAGGACAGCCCACTTCGATCGATGTCTGGAATACATCCGGCATCTCGGACGGCTTGACGAAAAACTCGCGGGCGCGCTTGTAGTAGTCGACGTCATCGGCGATCAGGACCTGCTCGCGGCCGTGCTCCGGACAGCGCTTCTCCAGATAAACGTGATCGCCTCGGAACACGATCTTGGCGTCGACGCGGCGCTTGCAGGTCGTGCACAGCGAAATGGTGAAGTCGTAGTACTGGTAATCGCGGACGCCGGTCATGGGATCAAAGCAGGCGGCGGCAAGGTTCGCGGCCGCAGGAAGTCGAGGAGCAACACGACCAGACCGAACAGGCACGCCCATTGGATGATACGCAGACCCAGGACCACCTCATAGTCCTTGATGAAGTCGACCAGCAACCGAAACACCAGATAGGCGCCAAGGAAAACGCGAAAGCCGTCGCCGTTGCGCGCGCACCAGCGCCAGGGGCGCCCTGCCGACCAGGCACGCTGACGTCGGAACAACACCAGGCCGAGTGCAAACAGAAACAGAATCTCGTAAAGAGGCGTCGGGTGGCGTGGAATGCCGTCACCGAAATCGGTGCCCATGAATGTTGATGTCGGAATCCCAAGGGTGTCGTCTTGCGGTCCAGCGAATAGGCAACCGAGGCGCCCGACCGCCATGCCGACAACCAGGGGCAAGGCGAAGAGGTCGCCGGTTCGGTTCTCGATGCGATCACGTCGCTTGTACCACTCGACCGCCAGCCAACCACCCAACAGGGCGCCGACGATGGTCTTGCCCCCAGCCAGGTACCAGGCGAATTGGGCCCCACCCTTGGCCAGTTGTCCCATGAATTCGGACGGTGAAGCGAGGTGGTGCAACAGCTTCGAACCGACCGCCGCGCCAATTGCCGCCGCCAGGATGACCCTGAAACGCGTTCCATCGCCGAGGCGGTCTCCGTGTCGCCGGCGCGCAAGGCGATAAGCAAGCCCCCCCACCAGGTAGCCCGCCCCTTCAAAAACAGGATGCAACCACGGCGCGGTCAAGCCCGAGAAATCAAGCATCACGCGGGTCGGATACCTTCTCGGAATGAGGTTGATGTCGGATCTCTCACGGCCCTATTATGATAAAAATCATCCTTGAAAGTGGGCCCTTTGATCCATGAACAACACCGTCAAATTCAAATCGGTCAGGAGTCTCGTTGCATTTGCAATCGGAGCATTCGCGACCCTTCTTCTTTACGCGTACTTTTACTTGCAGAACGCCGACGTCATCCATGACTTTCTCGATCGTCACGGGGTGCTCGGAGGGGTCCTCGCCACCTTCGCTCTCTTCGTACTGGCCAGCGGTTCTGGGCTCTGGGCGGTGTTTTGCAGGTGCACCACGCCTCAGGCGGCTTTCACAGTGGGACTCGGCCTACCGAGCATGATCGCCACCGCCTTGGCCGGCGCCACCGGCAGCAAGGAAGTTTACACCGCCTCGGTGCTGCCCATCCTCTCCTTCCAGGAGGACGAGAAAGAGCCGGGGTTGTTCCGCGATGCACTTGAAATGGTGTTCTCCCCCTTCACAGCCACTGAAAAAGTCCGTGGGCGTGAAAAGGCCCGCCAGGTTGGGGTTCTGAAATCCCGCCTCAGCGGCGTCACAGGAGAGCGCGATCAATTCCTGCGCGAACGCGATGACTTCAAGCAGAGGTACACCGACACCGAGGGCGACCTGCGCAGCGTCCGCCTGGAGCATGAAGAAGCTGTGCGCAGGCTGGAGGGATCCAGGCTTGAAATGAGCGCACTCAACACGGAAAGAGACGCTCTCCTCGATCAGGTCAACGCTTTCCGTCGAGCAGATGCCGCGCTGGCGGCGTATTCCTCGGCCTACAAGAGCCTGGGGATTGCAGCCGGTCCCAACGGGATTCCCAGCCTGCACCGCACGCTGCAGGAATCCGAGGTCGAAGAGGTCGTCATTGACACGATCTCGATCGTCGGCAGGATCCCACGCGCCATTGGCAACAGGCCATTGATCATCAAGCTGGAAGGATTGGAACGAAGCGGTAGCAAGGCGGTGCGGAGCGAAGCCAAGCTCGCCTTGCAACGACTCAATGGCCGTTGATCAGGAGCACCAGTTCCTCCGCCTGGGCGGAGAATCTGAATCCCGGGAATTACCCGAGGATGCTCGAAGCACTCGACTAAGCTACAGAGAGGAGTGATTGAGCGATGCGGATTGGGTTGGACATTACGCAAACTTTGAAACGCAACGGGCGTGGCATCGCCCGTTACATCCGCTGCGTGACCCCCGACCTTATTCAAGCCGCGCCCTCCATTGACTGGATCTTGTGCATACGCGGAAGCCACTGGCTGCGTCGCGGAATGATCTCAGAATGGGTTTCGCCTGCGCGGCGGTCATGGCTGCCGGTTTCGAGCCTGCTCACCACTTCAGGGCTGGATTTATTTCATAGTTTTGGCAATCATTTGCCGGCGGCCTCTTCGGTTCCGCGCACCTTTACTCTGCATGACCTTCGCGCTCTGGACCGTTCCCAGGAAGAGGGTCTGTCGGGCAATAGGCTGCGTAGGAATATCCGTCGCGCGGCCGGAATTTTGTGCCTGACAGAACATGGAAAAAGCCGGTTGATCCAGCATTGCCCAGAGACCTCGGAAAAAGTGGTGACTGTGGTTCCGCACGGAGTGGACCATGCTCATTTTTCGCCCCAGCCTGATTCAACTCAATCCAGAATAAGGGAACAATACAGGATACCAGGGCCGTTTCTTTTACAGTTGGGAAGCTGGTTCCCGCACAAGAACCTGGAACTCTCGATCAAGGCTCTGGCGCAATCCCGAGCATTAAAAGAGGGCTTGGTACTGGTCTTTGTCGGGGGGGGCGCACCACCGGCATACCGCAGTGAATTGACCTCCTTGGCGCAGTCCCTTGGCGTCTCCAACTCGGTTCACTGGATCGATAGCGTTCCAGGGGCTGATCTTCCGGGGCTGTTGAGCGCTGCGAAGTGTCTGCTTCAGCCATCCCGCTATGAAGGATTTGCCCTGCCCATCCTTGAGGCCATGGCGGTCGGAATCCCGGGCGTGGTTTCGAACTCCTCTTGCCTGCCTGAAGTCTCGGGTGGCATTTGGCCGGTGGTTCCTCCTGATGACGCCGCCGGTTTTTCTACCGCCATGGACACGATGGCCCTGGATGATTCCAAGCGAACCGAGGTGATTGCCGCCGGGCTGCTGCACGCCGCCTCCTTTACCTGGAAAAAAACGGCGGCGGCCACCCTTGGTTTTTTTGAAAGCGTCCTTTCCAAGGCCTCCACTCCGGGCGTTCTCCGCTGAGAGTCCAGTTTCCCTCACTGGGATCGGGAGAACACGATTCTCCATATACTGGCGGGGATGAATGCCACCTTCATTCTGACCCTGGCCCTATTTTGCCAGGAGCCCCACCAACTGAATGTTGGTGAAAGCGCCGAGGGTCTCATCGGAGAAAGTTCCGAGCGGATCCAGACCCCGACCCTTGACGCCAATTACGCCAGCGCCCCGACGCGTGGAGCGAAGTGGCGATTAAGGGTTGAGGAATCTGGGCCCTACACAATGGAGCTGCGTTCCTACGACTTCGATGCCTATCTGGTCCTGTGGTCCGCCGATGGTTCCATTGTTGGCGAAGACGATGACGGGTTGATCTCCACGCACGCGCGCCTGGCGGTCGAATTGGAGGCGGGCAAAGAGTATCGGGTTGGTGCCTGCGCTCTGCACGGATTGGTGGGCGAGTTCCATTTGGTGGTGCGAGCCGGCCACGCCGAGGCATTGGCGGCTGCGGACCGCTGGCAGGTCGAGGCCGCAGAGACCGAGGCGCGCATTGAGCATCTGCGCAATAAGTTTGGCGACGACAGCCTCGAAGTCGCCGAGGCTCTGAACCAGTATGGAATCGCCTCCTACCAGAGCGGGCATTACCCCGAGGCTCAAGCGGCGATGGAAGCTGCCCTGGAAATCTATGAGCGGGTCCTCGGACCGGACCATCCCAACACCGCGCGAAGCTTGAGCAACCTGGCTGGCTTCTTGACCTCGCAAGGCAAGTATGCGGAGGCGTTGCCCCTGCACCAGCGCGTTCTGGGAATCGTCGAAACGGCGCTGGGTCCTGAGCACCCCAATACGGCATTCAGTCTGAACAACCTGGCCTATCTCTATTACTCACAAGGGAACCTCCAAGAAGCGTGGCCACTGTTTGAGCGCGCGCTTTCGATTCGCCAAAAAATTCTTGGTCCGGATCACCCGGACACCTCGATGAGTCTGAACAATCTTGCGACCCTGCTCCATGACATTGGCCAGAGCAAAGAAGCGCGTCTACTGCATGAACATGCCTTGGCGATCCGAGAAAAAACCTTGGGGCCCAGTCATCCGCTCACCGCGATGAGCCTGAACAACCTGGCCAATCTGCTTCAGAGCCTTGGCAACCTCGAGGAAGCGCGCCCCATGTTCCAGCGCGGCCTGGACATTCGCGTGCAGGTCCTTGGCCGCAAGCACCCGGACTGCATCAAAGCGCTCAACAATCTCGCCATGTTGGATCACGCGCAAGGACGCTACAGCCAGGCCAGGATAAAATACGAGGAAACGGTTGCGCTGAGCAAGGAAGTCTACGGCGCTGAGCACCCCGAGACCGCGGTCTTTATCAACAACCTGGCCGGGCTGCATAGAGACCTGGGCAGCCATGAAAAGGCCAAGGTACTGTTTGAGCAAGCCCTGGTCATCCTGCACAAGGCTCTGGGAGCGGAGCACCCGAGGACGGTCAAAGGCATGAACAACCTCGCCAATCTGTTCAGCGCCCAGGGAAATGATGCCGAGGCCTATCGCTTGTACACCGAGGCTCTTGAGATCCGCAAGCGCGTTCTTGGGGCGGAGCATCCTGACACACTGACCGGCGAGCACGGCCTTGGCGTTCTCTTGCATTCCCAGGGGAAATACCCCGAGGCGCAGCCGGTCTTGGAACGCGTGCTCGAGGCGCGTCAGAGGGTGCTCGGTGGCAACCATCCGGAAACCGTCAACAGCCTGAACAGCCTCGGAGTTCTGCTGGTCACGATGGGCGCTCTTGACCAGGCGCTGCCTCTCTATCAAGAAGCGCTCACTGTGCGCGAACGCGTTTTGGGACCCTTGCACCCGGACACGGCGGCGACGCTGAGCAACCTGGCCAGCCTGCTGCAAAAATTGGACCGCTTCGACGAGGCCTTGCCCATGCATAAGCGCGCACTGGCGATCTGGAAGGCAAACCTTGGCGAGGACCACCCGAATATCAGCAAATCCTGGGCACAACTGGCGGGATTCCATGCTCGACAGGGCAACGCCGAGAGGGCCCATCAGTGTCTGCATGAGGCACTGTCTTCCGCTCTGCGCTATCTCGACCGCGAACTGCCCACGCTCAGTGAATCCGAGCGCTTGCGACTGCTTGAGATTTCGGCTCATCCGGAGAATTTCCTTGGCGGCCTCGGCGCCTTGGAATCACCGCCCCTTGAAAACGCCTTCGCGCTGTACCTGCAGTGGAAGGGCAAGGCCACCCGGCTGCTGGAAGCGGGAGTCCGCCTGGGTCAGGAGGGCGACCTCGAAGAAAACCGGCGCTTGAAGGGCGGGATTCAAAGCCTGGGCAAAGAACTCTCCGAATTGGTTCTTCTTCCCTTGGACAAGCAAGGCGAGGATCACGCCGAGCGAGTGGGTGAGCTGCGCGTCGAGCGCTTGCGCCTGGAGCGCGATTTCCATCGCCAGATCGGACTGGACCAGACGCTGACCACGCCCAGCCCTGCGGAGTTGCAGCAGAGGCTGCCGGAGAAGAGCGTGCTGATCGATTTCTTTGTCGGCGACCAGGTATTTGCCTGGGTTCTTCAGCCCCAGGGAGCGCCCCAGCTGATCCCGCTGGGTCCGGCCGCAGTGATCCGAGAGGCCCAGGAAAATGTCTTGCGCTCCATGGCTCTGATTCGCGGCGGGATCACCATGGCGGCCGTCGACGCAGACTCTGACTCGCTCGAACAGCTGGTGTGGCAGCCCTTGCTGGATGCGGTCGGCGGCGCCGAAACCGTTTTTCTGTGTCCTGACGGTTTCCTGTGCGAACTTCCCTTCGGCATGATCCAGCTGGACGACGCCACCTATCTGCTCGAAAAGCACCGCTTCCATTACCTGTCCGATCCCACCCGCCTGGCACAGCGGAAGCAGGGGGAGGGCGATGGGGAAGGTCCCATTCTCGCCGTCGGCGGCATCAACTACTTCCGTCGCGATGGCTCTCCAACGACGAGTCCTCGCAGCGCGGCCTACCGATCCCGCGTAGGTGATTCCTGGAATTCCCTGCCGGCGACACGGGATGAAATCCAATCCCTGGTTGACCTGCACGATTTCATCCTCGAGTGGAAGGCGCCGATGACCGTGGTCGATGGAGGAGCCGCCACCGAAGAGCGCGTGCGCGAGGAATTGCCCAACCACCGCTACGTCCATATCGCCACCCACGGCTACTTCGAACCGGACAACCTTCCCTCTTTGCTGCTCGACGCCGAGCTCAAGAACACCCAGGTTGATCTTGGCGAACAGATCCAAGCGGTCGGCCTGCTCCCGGGCCTGCTCTCCGGGCTGGTCTTCGCCGGAGTCAACGGGGAAGCCGACCCCGGTCGCGATGACGGCTACCTGTCGGCCGAGGAGATCCAGCACCTCGATCTGTCGACCTGCGACCTGGTGGTCTTGTCCGCCTGCGAAACCGCCCTGGGCAGTCCCAGAGCAGGCGAAGGCCTGATGAGCCTGCGCCGCTCCTTCGCCGTCGCCGGCGCCGAAACGGTCATCAGTTCACTTTGGAAGGTCGACGACCAGGCCAGCGCCCGCTTGATGAGGGACTTCTACAACAATCTGTGGGCCAAGAACATGAACCGCGGCGAAGCCCTCCACCTGGCCAAGCTGCGCATGCTGCTGCGCAACCGCATCGACAACGCCGGCGACGCCCGCCCCTCCACCTGGGCCGCCTTCGTCCTCAGCGGCGATTGGAATTGAATTCGGCGGTTTCCAACAGCCTAACTGGCCGTGGATAAAGTGCTTTCGTTCCATGGCAAGTGGTTTTGTTCCCTGGCAAGGAAGCTGGTTCCGCCCCTATCTTTAGATAGGGGCGGGTTCTGCTGACGCCGTCCAGGGGAAAAAGACGCTGCCGTGGGGCGG
>JAJFFB010000144.1 GCA_021776925.1 Planctomycetota bacterium
CCGCCCCACGACAGCGTCTTTTTCCCCTGGACGGCGTCAGCAGAACCCGCCCCTATCTAAAGATAGGGGCGGAACCAGCTTCCTTGCCAGGGAACAAAACCACTTGCCATGGAACGAAAGCACTTTATCCACGGCCAGTTAGGGGAAGGTGAAGGTGCCGACGGCGGAGAGCAGGCAGCGCTCGACGTCGAGGGCCTGGAACAGCACCGTGAGGCCGGAGGCGGGGCCCGGGACCTGCACCTGGATCAGGGCGGTGCCGAAGGTGCCGGCCGGGGCCTGGCCGCCGAGCTGGGCGTTGTCGATGGCGAAGTCGAGGCCGGGGCAGCCCGTGACCGCCGAGGCGCCGGGGGCGGTGCCCCACACCAGCGCGACGCCGCCGAGGCCGGTGGCGCCGTCGATCTGGAAGCTGTTGAGCTGGCCGGCAAGGCCCGGGGTCGGATCATGCAGGACCAGTTCTGTAGCGCTGGCGCCGATGTTGTTGATCGTCTGCACCACCTGCGCGATCACCGCGGTGGGGGTGTAGATCACGTCCATGCCGTAGCCGAGTGGAAGCTGGCCCTGGTAGGTGACCTCGGCGAAGGTGCCGTTGACGGAAGCGGCGGTGAGAACCGTGAACTGGTTGCCGATCGCCGGCACGAAACCGTTGAGGCCGCGCAGGTCGAGGGTGCCGTCGAGGTTGACCGCGCCGCTGACGCTGAGCTGGTCATGCTCGGTGTCCGGGATCAAACCGCCGATCTCGATCTCGAGAGTGCCGTTGGCTCCCTGGTTCCAGTTGCCGGTCACCGCGAGGTTGCCGGCAGAAAGGCCGGGAGCCCAGGTGCCGCCTTCATTGTCCAGAGTCGTGGGGGTGGCCGAGATCGTGCCGGTTCCCTGGACCCTACCATTGGCCTGGTTGGTGAAACTGCTGCCGGCGCCGGAGAAGGTCAAGGTCACGCCGTGGTTGGTGATCGTGCCATTATTCAGGTGGACGGACCCGGTGGTGCCGACGGTGGTGCTGTGATGGAAGTCGATCGAACCACTGTTTTCCACGGAAGCCTGAAGGATGCGGGTGCCGCCCGCACCGGTCAGGGTTTCCAGCTGGCCTTCGTTCTGAAACGGCCCACCGTCCACGGTCAACTTGGTCTGAAAACCGGCGTCGGCGGTATCAAGGCGAATGATGCCCTGGTTGAGCAGACCGGTCGAAGCCGTGGTGAGCTGGTTTCCTGCCTGGCCGCGCATAGTGATTTCCTGGCCTGCTGCGATCGCCCCGCTGAAGGTGTTGGTGCCACGTAACAGGAAGGTCGAGGGATCGATGAAGGCGGGGCCAAACTCGATCGCCGAGGACAACAACTGGACCAGACCGCTGACATCGCCGCCCAGGAAGCGGTCGGTACCTGAGGAGTGGTTGAAGGAACCATCGATGACCAGAGTGCCGCTGCGTTGTTCAAAGGTGACCCCTGAGCCGAAAGCCAGCGAACTGCCGCTGGCGACGTTGAGCGCGCCCTCATTGGCCAGCGGGCCGGTGTTGAGCGTGGCCGGGTAATCCAGTTGCATGGTGCCCTGATTGAGGTAGTCCCCATTGAGGACGCGTGTTCCACCTGCGCCGGCAGTCGTAGCCAGCAGGTTGCGAATGGTCAGCGCGTTGCCTCCGACGGCGTCCAAGCGCACCTGGAAACCCGCGTCCTGAGTGCTCATGGTCAGAGTGCCGTCCAGGTTGACGGGGGTGGTCAAGGTCAGAAAACCGGTGCCGCCAAGACCGAACAACTCCAGGTCGGTCTGTGCCGGCACGTCGCTGTTCAGACTGCTGGTCCCTTCGATCTGGAAGGTGGCCGGATCGCTGAAATTGACCGGATCAAAGGTCAGCGAGGTCGAGCGCAGGATCGGCGTTCCGATCACGATTCCATCCAGGAAGTTGTCGGTGCCGCTGGTGTGCAGCAGGGTTCCGTCCAAGTTCAAGGTGCCACCGGATTGCTCGAAGGTGATTCCCGAATTGAGCGTCATGGTCTGGCCGGTGGCCAGGTTCCAGTCGCCTACGTTGGTGATCGGCCCGGTATTGAACACCGTGGGCTGGTTCAGGTTGACCGTGCCATTGTTAACCATGGAACCGTTCACCGTGCGGGGCCCACCGGTTCCCACCAGGGTTTCAAAGACGCCCTCGTTGGTGAAATTGAAGCCGTTGACGTTCAGATTGACCGCGTGACCCGCGTCCTGGGTGGTCATGGCCAGGGTTCCGCGGTTGGTGGTGGCCTGGTTCAGGGTCAAGTTGGCGGTACCACCCCCGCCGGACCCGAGGTTCTCAAGGCGCTGCCCGCTATCAATGTCGCCGGTCAGAGTGGAAGTACCCCTGACCTGCGCTTCGAAGGGAGTGGTGAATGCCGGCCCGAGTTCCAGAGCTGTGGAGGTCAGCACGGGCACCCCATTGACGGTTCCGCCGAGGAAGCGGTCGCTATTGCTGGAATGGCTGATGGAACCCTGAATGTCCAAGATGCCACTCTGTTGTTCAAAGGCCAGGGTGGTTGCCAAGGTCAGGGCCACACCCGGCTGCACGGTCAGGGTGCCCTGGTTGTGCAGGAATCCGTTCTGCATGGTGGTGGACTGCTGCAGGTCGAAGGTGCCGACGTTGGTGTAGTCGCCCTTGATGGTGCGTGCGCCGCCGGCGCCGACCAGGACCTCCATAACCCCCTGGTTGCTGAGGGCGAGACCGGTGAAGTCCAGGTTGACGGCGTGGGCGGCGTCGACCGTACTCAGCCTCAGGGTCCCCTTGTTGGCGGTGGCAAAGGGCAGCGTCAAGGTGCCGGTTCCGCCGTAACCGCTGCCGCGCACTTCCAAGGTCTGACCGCTTTCAAGGTCTCCGGTCAAGGTCGAGGAACCGCGCACCACCACGTCAAAGGGGGTGGTGAAGCTGGCGTCCAGCAACAGATTGCTGTTGGTCAACAAGGGCGTGCCGAGAATGTCGCCGGTGCGGAAGTGGTCGGTGCCTGAATCGTGCAGCAGCGTTCCCTGGATGTCGAAGGTGCCGCCGTTGACGTCGAGGGTGGTGCCGTTGGCGAGGCGCAACTCCACAGCTGGGTCGATCGTCCAGTTGCCGAATTGAAAGAATGGACCGGTCTTGAAGGTGGTGTTGGTCTTGTGCAGAATCGAGCCGTTGCCTTCGTTGGTGATTTCGCCGTCGAAGGTGCGCGTCCCACCGGCCCCGATGAGGAAATCCAGGGTCCCGCGGTTGGTCAATACGCTGCCGGCAGATTGGATGTAGGAGGTGGCATGGCCCGCGCCAGCGGTCGTCTGGGTCAGGATGCCGTTGTTGATCACGCCGTTGGCCGCGGTCATCGTGGCGGTGCCGCCGCCTCCATCTCCATGGACGACCACCTTATGGGGCAGTCCGATGTCGCCGGAGAAATCGGTCGCTCCGGCCATTTCGAATTCGCCGACACCGCCGTTGCTCGAAGAGATATTCAAGCTGCCGGAGAGGATGCGCGCTTTGCCCACCACCGCGCCGAGTTGGAAGTCATAACTTCCATTGCCCATGGAAAAGGGCCCGGTGGTCTGCAGGTCGCCGCCGTTCTGCACCACAGCGACGCCATTGGGAAGGGTCAAGCTGCCACCAGTGTCGATGAGGAAGGTGTTGCTGGTCAGCTCCAGCGGCCCCGCCTTGAAAGTCGTGGGGGTTTCAATGCGCGCCACCGAACGATTGATAAAGCGGCCGTCGAAGGTGCGTGGTCCGCCGGCGCCGACCAGGGAGCGGAATTCTCCGCTGTTGTCCAGGGTGGCACCACCGTCCATGGTCAAGGTTGCCGAGAAACCCGCCTCGATCGAGGTCAGCTCGATCAGGTTGGAATTGACCGAGGAGGCACCAAGGTGCAGGTGCGCGTTGCCGGCACTGCTGCGGCCGAGTACCTTGAGCTCGCCGGTTTGTGTGAGCGCAGCGATTGAAGAGGTGCCGATTGCCTCGATCAATCCGTTGTTGCCGATGGTTCCCGGCCCCCAGGTGGTCGAATGCAGATTGAGCGTGGTCCCAGAACCGATTTCTGTCCAGCCGTTGACGGTGATGGTGCGACCGATCACGGTCAGCATGGCGTTGGCGGCAACCAGTTGAAGCTGGTCGAGCACCACGTTCATGTCCATGTTGATCGAATAGGGAGTCGCCGAACTGACCCCCATGGCGGCAAAATGGGAGGCGCTGTTGGGGATCTCGTTCGGCGTCCACTTGGTGGCCTGGCTCCAATTGCCGGAATCGGTGCTGTTCCAGAAATGGGTCTGCGCGGATAGGGGCAGAGATAGAGCAAAAAGGGCTGCGAGGACGCAGAAGGAGCGGGGCAGATTTGGACGCAAGGAGTCCATGGTGGTGGTGTCGACGGGGTTAAGGGGATGAGGGGGGGCTATTCCAGGATATCGGAATCGCCCCCCGTCTGGGGCTCGCGCACCTGAGTGTTTGGATCAGGGGAAGGTGAATCCGCCCACCGCAGTGAGCAGGCAGCGCTCCACGTCGAGGGCCTGGAACAGGACCGCGACGCCCGAGGCCGCTCCCGGCACAAACGCCTGGATCAACGCAGTTCCGTGCACGCTGGCCGGAGCCTGGCCGCCCTGTTGGGCGTTGGCGATGCCGAAAAAGAGACCGGGGCAGCCACTCACCGAGGTGAGCCCGCTGGAAGTACCCCACACCAGCACGACGTTGCCGTGCCCGGTGGCACCATCGACCTGGAAGAAGTTGTTCTGGCCAGCCAGTCCGGGAACCGGACCGGACAGCGTCAGCACGGTGGGGTCGGCTCCGGCGAGGATCACGCGTTCGACCACCTGGGCGATCACCGAAGTGGGGGTGTAGATCACGTCGAGGGTGTGGCCGAGATTGAGGTCGCCCTGGACGGTGATCGAGCTGAAGGTGCCGGTCACCGAGCCCGCGGTCAGGATGGTGAACTGGTCGCCGAACTTGGGCGCGAAGCCGTTGATGGTTTTTAGCTGGATGGTTCCATCCAGGGAGGCGGTGCCGCTTACGTTGAGGCGGTCGTATTCGGTGCTGGGGTTGTAGCCGCCGATCTCGATTTCGAGCGCGCCGGCGCTGCCTTGGACCCAGTCGCCGGTGAGGGTCATCAGGCCAGCGGAAAGCCCGGGTGCCCACACTCCATCATTCTGCGGCGGATCGGTGAGCGCAGAGAAGTTGAGGGTGCCAATCCCATCGACGCGCCCACCAGCCTGGTTGGTGAAACTGTCGCCGCTCACGATCAGATTGCCGGCGTGGTGGGTGATGATGCCGCTGTTGACGTGGTTGTGCCCGGCGGTGCCGACGGTGGTGGTCAGGTGGAAGTCCATGGTGCCGCGGTTGTCGACCTCGGCGCCGAGGTTACGGACTCCGGATGCCCCTTGAAGCGATTCGAACGCGCCCTCGTTGACGAAAGTTCCGGCGGCGAGGTTCAGCTGCGAACTGAAGCCTGCATTGGCCGAGTCGAGCTGCAGCGTGCCCTGGTTCAGCAGACCAGCAGCCACCGAGATGTTGGTGTGGCTGCCTCCGGAATTGCCGGAGATGCGCAGGATCTGGCCCGGTGCGACGGTTCCCAGGAAAGTTCCGACCCCTTCCAGTTGCACCGTGCCCGGGTTGGTGAACCCGGCACCGAACTCGGTATCGCTGGCGCGGAGGAAGGGAATGCCGTTGACGGTACCGCCGCTGAAGAGAGCGGCGCCATTGGCCAGAAGGAAAGTGCCATCCACGTTCAGGCTGCCAGCCTGTTGTTCGAAAGCGACCCCGCTGGTTACGGTGAAGGTCTTGCCGGTGTTGACCGTGAAGCTGCCGGCATTGGTCAGCGGACCCGTGTTCAAAGTTGCGATGCGATCCACGGTGACCGTTCCCTGATTGATGAGAGCACCATTGATGATGCGGTTGCCAGCAGCTCCCTCGTTGATGGTCAGGCTGCCGGTGAGCGTAAGATCATTGCCGGCCAGGGCATTGAGGGTGGTGGAAAAGGCCGCGTTCTCGCTGACCATCTCCAGGTTCCCGGCAATCGTCGACGGCGTGGTCAGGGTCAGGCTCTGGTGCGATCCGCCACTGGCGCCGACCAGCTTCAGGTTGGCGCTGGCGGGCACATCGCCGGAAAGTGTGCTGATGCCTTCCACCCTGATCGCGTCGTTGGTGATGAAGCCTGGCCCGAATTCGAGGGCATTGGAGCGGAAACGGGGGAAG
>JAJFFB010000145.1 GCA_021776925.1 Planctomycetota bacterium
CTTCGCCGGCCAGGTAGCCTGCGCCCTGCGCGACGGTTTCGAGCCCGAATCCGCGCTTTACTCCCTGCTCGAACGGGTACGCGATGTCTACCACGGTCTCGGCGGCGCGATCCTGCTCACCGTCGACGGCCCGCCGATCGCGCTGCGCACCACCGAGACCATGTCGTGGGCGTGGTGGGCACCGTCCGGTGAAGGCAGCGGTATCTGATCCGTACCTGGTCTACAGCGCGACCACATTGCTGACCGAGTCCGAAACGATGTCCACCGCTTGCGCGTAGACACGCCCGGCGGCGGCGGGAACAAAGGTGTCCAAGGAAACATCACCGGCCGGGTTGGAGGTCACCACCGCCGCGATCTCGAAGCCACTGCCACTCAATCCGGTGATCACCTTGTTGCCAGAAAACGGATTGGTGACCACGTGTAAACCTACCCCCAGTGCCCGCAGGTAGGCTACCGGCCGGTTGGGGGTGGCCCCAGTTACGGCGAAGGCCATGTTGCCGCCTGGAGAACCCGAAGCCTCCAGGTACAGCGTACTGGTGCGGAAATAGATCGAATTCACGTGGTTGAAAATGGAATGGTAGACGAAGTCATCGCCGGCGTTTGTGAATTCGGGAGTGTAGGCATGGTTACTGATGCTGATCTCGAATTGATACCAATGGCCCGGCTCCAGATCAGCCGGCGGGGTCCACGAAGTTTCGGTGATCGGCAGGACGGAATAGGGTCCGTCCCAATCGGCGGTGATGTCGTAGGTTTCGATATTGATTTCGGAGCCGAAACCGACCACAGAATCCCACTGGAAGGTCAATTGGATCGGCACATTTTCACTCATTGCCTGCGGCCAGGAGACGTGGGCGAAGTCTGTGGTCTGCGTCGGGCTGAAATCGACGAGCATGCCGTCGCTTCCAAAGGAATGAGTGAACGAAAAGTCGTACAGGCCGATCGGATTGGTCTGATAGATGACATCCTCGATGAAAAACCCCCATGGGAAGTCAGGCGCCAGAGTCAGAGTGTTACCAATGGGGGGGGTGACCTCGCATCCGGTGACGGTACTTCCCCACGCCCAGAGCTCAAGAACGTAAGGCTCTGCAAGATTGGGGACGTTGTTCACGTGGTTGACCGCAACGTCGACCGAGATCCCGTCCAGGTTGTCCTGGGCGGACCCGGAGGAAACAAAAACACCAACTGCAAGAAGGGTCGAAGTGAAAATGGTGTGCTGCATCGAGTGATGAGGGGTTGGGGGAGGGTAAACACCATGTTCCCCTCCCGAGCACCCACTACACACCAAAACGGGCCTTAACGCAATTCGGCGTCGTAGCCCTTCTCTGCCAGCGCAGCGATTGCGGCTTCGGCATCGAATGCGCCATCGGGCACCACGTAGGCGACCTTGGCGCTGAAATCGATCGCGACCTGGTCGCTGCTGTCGAGGCCGAGCAGGGCGGTCCGCACACTGCGGACGCAGCTCATACCTCAGGTCATGCCGCTGATCGACAGTTCGATCGCGTTGTCGGCGCCGGCGATCGCTTCGAGCGCCTTGGTGTTGGCGCGCGCGCCGGCGTATTGCCAGCCATAGAAGGCGAGCACGCCGGTGAGCAGGAGCAGGGGCAGCAGTTTCTTCATGGACGCACAGGCTGTTTCAGGAACAGGTAATACATTCTACCCCGGGCCAGCACGTGGCCGGCGCGTTCCATCGCCGCGTCGCCCAGACCCATCCACACGTCGCAGCGCCCGGCCGAGCGGATCGCGCCGCCGCGGTCCTGGTCAAGCGCAAAGAAGCGTTGTGGGCGTTGCACCAACTCGCCCCACTCGCCGAAGTCGGGCAGCCGCACCTCGCAGAACAGCAGGCCGGCGCGCGGGAAAACGCTCTTGTCGGTGGCCACCGAACGCATCTCGGTGACCGGCTGGCCGAGGCATCCGTACGGACCACCCGGCGTTTCCTGGAAGAAGACGAAGGACGGGTTCATCGGCAGGACGCGTTCGACCTCGGCAGGGTTTTCGCGGAAGTAGCGACGCAGCCGCGCCAACGACAATTCAGACTTCTGGATTTTGCCTTCGTCGATCAGGATCTGGCCGATCGATTTGTATTCGTGGCCGTTCTTGCCGGCGTAGCCGATCTCCAATCTACTGCCGTCGGGCAGATCGATCAGTGCCGAGCCCTGAACCTGTGCGGTATAGACTTCGAAGGGATCGCTCAGGTAAACCAGTTCCAAACCGTCGAGGCTGCCGTTGCGCGCCAGTTCCGCGTGGCTGTAATAGGGCACCACCTGGCCCGACGCGGTGCGGCGGCCGAGAATGGCGCCGTCCTTGCCCTTCTCCAGATCCTTGGGCGCGCCATAGAGCGGGTATTGGAAAGGGCCGCTGCGGCTGCGCGAGCCCTTGTAGATCGGGGTGCCATATCCGGTGAACAGCACGTCGCCGCTATTGGAGCGGCCGCGCGCCATCCATACGTCGAACTCGGCCTCGAGATGGTCCAGGAACTGCTCCGCCGAACGGCAATCGACCAGCAGTTCGCGGAAGCGCTGCAGCGAATCGACCATGTGCTGGTGGCTGATGCCACCGTAGGGGAAGAAACCCTTCGACGACGGCT
>JAJFFB010000146.1 GCA_021776925.1 Planctomycetota bacterium
ACAGATGCACTCGATCGCCTACGACCTCGACGGCCGCCTGTGGTACACGATCCACACCGCCAACGACCTCGGCTTCCTCGGTTCGATCGGCTACCTCACCCCGGACTGGCGCTTCCTCACCCGTTTCCCGCCGTTGTCCGACTTCGCCGGCATCGGCGCCGGCAGCGCCGCAGGCATCGCCGTCGATCCGGTCAGCGGCGACATGTGGTTCTGCGAGTTCTGGCGCAAACGCCTCGGCCGCTTGCGCCATGTTCCACCGCTGCCGTAGAGCTTGGCTGTGCCTGGGGTAACCACATTCGTGATGGGAATGTAACCGGAAACTGTCAACAGTATTTGACTCGGATATGACAATCCAGGGCTTATGATTGAGTAGGAGTAACATCTGAATCAGGTGTCACTCTTTGACAGCGTTGACAACTACCCATTAACCCCTGAGTAGGTAGGTGAAGGAGTGCTCAGAATCATCATTGGCTTCCTTTCTTTTTTTCCCATTTCCGTGTTCGGCTCCATTGCGCTTGCGCAGGAACGGGAGATCCCCGTCACCATCAAGGAACTCGACCTTGACGACGCCATCAAAGAGTTCCAGCAATTCCGAGTTGAACTGCAGACCTACCAGAAAGAGATCGGTGAGAGTCGCAAGGTCGCCCAGGAACTCGGCCAGATGCTCGAAGACCTGCGCAAGACGGCTTCCGCCGACAACGACTACAACGAGGGGGCCATCCTTGAGGCGATCAGCGGATATCTCGATCAGGTCGTTTCCAAGCAGGTGAGCCTGGTTGATTATCTGGAGTCCCAGCGTTATCGGATCAGCTATTACGCAGGTCAGATGGCCGCCGCCGTCCGCCCCCAAGAGCTCGCCATGCTCTTTGGTACATCGGAGCAGAACCTTACCGCAATTGAGTCGCGCACCCGATCTCTCGGCAAAATTCAGGACGAGATCCGGAAGTACGTGGACTCCCTGAATGAGGGCCAGTTCGACCGCGCGACTTTCCGGCCCCTTCCGGGCCTACCCGCCGACCAGAAGAAAGGCCTGAACCGCTTGCTTTACCGCTACCAGCAGGAGCGCGACGCGCTTGCGCTGGCAAAGAAAAGACTCCAGCTCGTCAACCAGAGTACGCGGTCCATGAATGGCGGGGCTCAGGCCCCCGAGGTCGACACCGATCTGCTCATGGGCCAGATGTTTGGCGCTCTGGGCAGGATCCGTCTGCAGATGAGCATCGACCTGATGAACCTGGAAAACCTGATGGAGGGTTACGCACGCAGCGCCCGTACCCAGGAAATCCTGGTGGCCTTTTCCAACCTGGTGCAGATGCAAGGCGACATGGAAGGCCCAAGTCCTGAACTTGCCGGCGTGCTTGATTGGCTGCAGGAATCCAGCTTGCGCAAGATCACCTTTGCGGCAGAAGGATTGAATGCCCCCGGCTTGTCCCTGGATAGTTCTTCCGAACTGCTGCGAGAGGCTTATGGAACCGACGGCAACTGATGGAACGACTTCCTGATTGAAACCATGATCATCACTCTCCTCACACTGGCCTTCCCAATTCCCCTGATCCAAGATCCGGCTCCGAGCGGGGCCACCCCACCGAAGGCAGCCAAGAGCGCCGAATCTCTGCGCGAGCAGATCCACGACATGAGGCGGACGATCCTGATGGGCGGAGACAACGTCCGCACCAGCGAAAAAGAGGCACTCCAGTTCCTTCAAAGAAAAGTGGCTTCCGTGGACAAGCGCCTTGATTTCATCCAGGCAGATCTGGTCCAAAAGCGAACCGCTTACGAATTGGCTTTGACCCGCGCCGGAGAGGCATCTTCTACGCGGGCCCAGAACGCAGCCCTCTCTGAGGCTGCAGCACTCAAGAACGAGCTGCAGGAACTCGAGGCCGAGAACGCCGAGTTGGCAGGTCGAAGAAAGTCATTGCTCGGCGAACAGTCGCGCATCGACGGACGCCGCCGTGACCGAGAAAGCCTGGCCTCGAAGATGGACTCGCATGGGCTTGACTCGGATTACATCCCCTTCCTCTCTGGTGAAGTGGGATTGGGTCCTGAGCAACCCGAGCCAGCAAACCCCTTGTTGTCCGACCCTGGATTGCGTGAGGACTTCTTGCGCAGGTTCCCGGTGCGCGGCAGGCAATTGCTGTTCGAGGCCGACCCGGTGGATTACTGGAAACGCTGGCCACTGGTTCCGCCTGCGGATCTGATTGCTGCGTCCCTTTCCTTCCCGGCGCCTGACCTGCCTGGTCGCAGGCAACCCTGAACATGCTCGCTGAGTATTTCTCGAAGGGGGGGCCAGTGATGTATGCATTGCTGGTGGTGTGGGTGCTGGTGCTTTCCTCGATTCTGGACCGAGTGCTTTACGGGCTGCTGAATCCGGTTCGGCGGGTTGCGCTATCGCTGCAGAAATCTGTCGGACCTGGTGGTCGTACAGGGCTGCTGGAGAAGGTCGAGCAGGAGATGAACATGGCTTCACAAGGGGTTCAGCGCATCGATTCACTGGCTCAGTTGGCCACCAGTCTCGGCTTGTTCGGCACAGTTCTTGGCATTTCGATGTCCTTTTTTGCCCGCGGAGAAGAGCTCGGACTCGCTGCCCCCGAAGTCCTGGCTTCCGGGCTGGCGACCGCCTTGTTCACAACCGTTGCTGGTTTGGTCATTTTCCTTTTTGGTCAGGCCTTTCTGGTGATCTACCAGGAGTGGCTCGGGGCAAGAGCAAGACGTCTGGAGACCGCCGTGGAGCACATTCTGCGCAAGGACAAGGAGCGCCATGGCCAGGCCTGATCGAGCGACACTTCATTCCCCGGCATTGAAGGGGATCACTCCTCTTCTGGATGTCCTTTTCATCCTGCTCTTTGCACTTCTTGCCCTGAGCGAGACCAAGACTTCCAATCCCGCCGAGCTCCTGCGCGTTCAATTGCCTCAGGTCGAGCCCGAGACCGACCAGAGCCCGGACATTTCGCAGAAGCTTGTCCTGGTCCTGGACGCAAATTCCAGGATCCATGTCGGTGAAGCCGGTGTCGCGGTGGCTTCAATGGAGGAGTTCGATGCGGTTCTGGCCGCTGTGATCGGCGACGCCATGCCCGAGGACATTGCGATTGAAATCCAAGGCGACCGGCAAGCGCGTCATGGTTCGACCGTAGGCCTGCTTCAGCACCTGCGCTTGCGCGGTTTTCAAAAGGTGATGTTCCTGGCCGCGGGAGGAGACCCCGCCAGTTTCCTGGAGGTCGAGGAATGAAGACCTTCCTACGTCACTCGATCCTCATCTCGATTTCAGCGCTTCTGTCCTGGTGGTTGTTCCTCTTCCAATCGCATGACGCGAGTCCCCGCAACCCCGACCCGGAGCCCTTCGTCATGGCGCTGACTCCGGTGCTCGATAACGCTCCTCCCTCTCCTGTCCTGGAGGAACCTCCTGCGCCTGAGCATGAACATGAAGCGGCCCATGAACAGGATTCGGCAGCCACCGGCCCACCTCCTCCCGAGGCTGGGACCTCCTCAGGAAGCGAAGATGGTGAGATCGCCCATGAGGCTGCCGATCCCACGGAGCACGCCGAAGAAATGGACGGCATGGAAGAAATTGAGGAATTGGAGGAGAGCGATTCTTCCGCCGCTGCGGTGATGGCGGATCAAGGTCTTCTGGCCGCAGCAGAAAAGGAAATTTCTGGAGAGTCCCGCAAAGGTTTCTCTTCGGTCTTTCTCGCCAGCGCCGAGGAACAACTAAAGATCGGCAAGTTCTTTGGCGAGTTGATCGTCCTGGTCCCCAAGGCTGCAATCAATCCAGATAATCCCAATCCGTATTATTTCAGGGTCAGCCTTGACCAGGAATCGCCACAGGTCGAACACGTTCAGGGAAGTCCTCCACTCCAGCAATTCCGTCAGTATCGAGATCTGTTCAATTACCCCTATGACCAATTGCCGGATGTCCTGCGCGAACTGCGGCGCTCGGTCTTGGCGCGCAACGAGGTGTACCTCTTCGGTGCGCTGATCCCACCTCAGGAATGGGCACTGGCCATGGATCGCCGTCGTCGGGTTCTTGATGAATCAGGTCGCGATCTTTCAGAGGTCGAACAGTTCGTCTTGCGTTATGTGCGTTCCTCCGATGGAAGCTATGACTTCCACGTCGAAGCCATCCATTTTTCTGACGGTACCAAGATCAATCCAGCTCCGTGAAAACACCGACCGCCCCGCTCCATACCATGACCAAGCAATCCGCCCTTCTTGTCGTCCTCCTGGCGTCAGCCTGCGCCAGCTTGCCAGACGATCCGCAGGTCCTTGGCGATCAGATCATCGCCGATCTGGATGCCGGCCTGGTCACCCAGGCCCATGACACCTTTGGGCGTGTGGAAAGAGACGCCAAGTGGCGCGAAAGTCTCTATCCGGTTTTCTTCGCCGAGGCCCAAAGCCGCTACGAAGCCGGCGACTTCCAAGGCGCCTCGGTCGTCCTGAGGTTCTCGGTCGAAGAGTACTCAGGCGCCAAGTCCCTGCGCGAGGCCTTGCTTTACTCGCTGTTTCAACTCAGGGCCGGTTCCGAGACCTTGGATCTCGACCTGGTCCAAGAATTGGCAAGCGTTGTCCAGGGTTTCCGCGATACCAATGCCTACAGCCCTTGGTCCGATTTGATCGCGGCCCAGACAGCGATCGACCTAGGCCAACCCACCGAGGCACTCGTGCCCTACCAGCGCTTCTTGGCCGAATGGGACGGCAAGCCGACTGAACTCGAAGCCTACATCCTGGACATCGGCCGCTACATCGAAAATCCGCCCTATGCGGGCGAGGAGGAAGGAAGATGAAATCGATTCGATTCGCAACTTGTGCCACCCTTTTATTGATCATGGTTTTCGGGTGCGCCCTCCCGCAGCGCAACTACCGGGAGTCCGCCAGTGAACTTGCCGAGGAGTTGGTTCTGCAGCTTGAACAGCGCGTTGACACGCGCAACATGCGCGTTCTGGTGATTGAATTCCGCCCCTGCGAAAGAATGGCAGACGGAAGTCTCCTTCCAATGGTGGATGATGCTATGGCGGCCCAGCACCAGCTGACGTCGATGCGCATCCGTCATGAGATCATGGGCAACCTGGCCCCTTATCTGCCGGTGCTGGAGCCTCCTGATGGTCCGCTGGTGCGGACCGAGGACTCAGGGGTTTCCATAACTTTGGACCGCTTCGAAATGGCCAAGGAGATCGGCGCTACTGCGGTCCTTACCGGGAACTTCACCATGGAAGACACCAAGGAAGGACACGAGATCCTCCTATTCCTGCGGCTGGTCTCGGTCGAAGACCGCATCATTCTCGCTGCGACCGAGGGCCTCGTCCCTCATCCTGTGACGCCTTATTCTGCAATGGATAAGGACCACGACATGGAATAGCCAGGAATCAGAGATGAGCGAGGTCAGCGAGTTCCTGCTCGCTGTAGTAGGGAATTTGCGTGCCGAACTTTTCATTCAGCGCCTTGGCGAGGGCGTTGGCGATGATCGCGTTGGAGACCGCGGTGGGGTGCACGTCATCGGCGTGCAGGTACTCGTACTCGCCGTAGGCGGGCGGCCCCACCAGTTCGGTACCGAAGATGTCGGGCGGGTCCTGCACCACCTGCAGATGGAATCTGTACACGTCGAGGACCGCGATGCGCGGATGTCTGGCGTAGGCGCGGATGCGCTGGTTGACGATCGCCAGGTGGGCACGG